>CAZGLC010000138.1:0-13348 GCA_964526235.1 uncultured Bifidobacteriaceae bacterium | reverse complement strand
TGCCGTTCAGCGCGATCGCCGGCAGAGACCTGAATGGCGACGCGCTGGTCACCGATTACGTGCCGGGCACCACGCGTTCGATGGGCACCCGCGACAACGCGCGCATGCTGGAAGCGGTCAACGCCTGGCGCGCGGTGAACGGACTCGGACCGATCGCGGGGTCTCAGATTGACGAAAACAGATACAACAGCGTGGACATGCGCGTCAGCAAGGCCTTCCCACTCGGCGGGAACAGGCGGGTCGAGCTGATCGCCCAGGTATTCAACCTGTTCGGCACCGACAGCCTGCAGGCCGCCTGGACCACCAACGCCTTGTCGAATTCGTTCGGGCGCATCCTGCAGGCCTTCAATCGCCAGCAGGCGGAGCTGGCCGTGCGAGTCGCTTTCTAGACGCGGGATTGGCCGTCTGGCGCGGCGCGGGAGCCGCTCGTCAGCTGACGGGCCGGCCTTCCGCGTCGCGAATCTCCACGGCGCCGAGGTTCAACTTCCGCAGCTCCGGCTCGATCACCTTCCGGTCGCCGACCGCAATCACGACGAGCCGGTCGGCGACGAGGTACTTCCGCGCCACCTCGAACGCCTGGCCGGCCGTCACCGCGCGCACCTCCTGCGCGTAGCGCGTGTAGTAGTCGAGGCCGAGGTCGTAGATGAAGATGTTCGCGAAGCTGTTCACGACGTTGTTGCTCGTCTCGAACCCTCCGGCCAGCGAATTCGCGAGCGCCTCCTTCGCCTTCTGCAGCTCGTCGGCATTCATCGGTTTCGCGACCATCCCCGCGATCTCGTTGAAGATTTCGGTGACCGCGGGCGCCGTCGCATCCGTCCGGATGCCGCCCGCCACGACGAAGGGCCCCGGACTGCGGCGAAACAGGAACTGCGAGTAGGCGCCGTAGCTGTAGCCGCGCCGCTCGCGCAGGTTCATGTTGATGCGGCCCGAGAACAACCCCCCGAGCGCGTTGTTCATCACCTGGATCGCGCGGAAGTCCGGCGAGGACCTGGCGGCGCCGATGGAGGCGACGCGCAGCTGCGTCTGCGGGGTCCCCGGCTTGTCGACGATGACGAGGCGCGCGCTGGTGGTGTCAGGCGCACCGAGCGCCGGCCGCGGCGGCGTGCCGCGCGGCCACGATCCGAATGCCTTCTCGGCGAGGGCCCGCAGCTCGTTCATCGAAATGTCCCCGGAGACGACGAGCGCCGCGTTGTTCGGCACGAAGTGCTGCGTCCAGAACGCCAGCATCTCATCGCGCGTCATCGTCGTGTTCGACGCCTCGGTGCCGAGCTCCGTGTAGCCGTACGGATGCCGCGGCCCGTAGAGCGCGGCCGCCATCACCTGCCCGGCGACCTGCGCCGGGCTGTCGCGCTGCTGCACCAGCTGGGCGAGGCGGCTCGCGCGCTGCCGTTCGATTTCCTCAGCGGGAAGCGAGGGGCGCAGCGTGATGTCCGCCATCAGATCCAGCGTTGCCGCGAAATTCTTCGAGAGCGACCGGCCGCTGATCGTCGTCGCGTCCGTGCTGCTCCCCGTCGTCAGCGACGCGCCGAGCCGGGCGACTTCGTCGGCAATCTGGAGCGCGCCGCGCGTGGCGGTCCCCTCGTCGAGCATGGCCGCGACGAAATTGGCGAGCCCCGGCCGATCGGCCGGATTGGCCTCGCTGCCGGTCTTGAGCACGAGACTGGCCGCCACGATCGGCAGTCCACGCCGTTCGCTGAGAATCAGCGTGAGCCCGTTCGGAAGCGTCGCCGAGGCGGGCGTGGCCACCTGCAGCGGACGCGGCGGGCCGGGGGGCGGCACCTCGCTGCGCCACGGCTCATCCGCATTGATCGCCTGGCCGCCCTCTCCGCTCTGTGCGGCGGCCTGCGGCGCGGACGGCGCCGGCGCCTGCGCTGCCGGCTGGGGCTGCCCGGGCACCGCGTGTATCACCACGCGCGCCGCGCTCGCGAGGTGCTCGCGTGCGAACGTGTGCACGGAGGCCGGCGTCACCGATCGGTAGCGCTGGATGTCCTTCTCGAGGAAGTCCGGCGTGCCGAGGTAATGGTTGTACATGTTCAGCCGGTCGGCCACGCCGCCGAACCCCCCGAACCGCTCGAGCCCGCCGATGATGCCGGTCTCGATCGTGTTGCGTGCCTGCTCGATCTCCGCGGCTGACGGCGGCGCCGTGCGAAGCGCGGCGAGCTCCTCGTCGATGGCGCGCTCGAGCTCCTCGACCGTGTGGCCGGGCCGCGCCGTCGCCTGAATGCGGAACATCGACCCGAGCGTCAGCGACTCCTGGTACGCGACGACGTTCTGGGCGATCTGCTTGTCGTAGACGAGCGTCTTGTACAAACGGCTGGCGCGCCCGCCGCCGAGGATGTCGCCGGCGATGGACGCGTCGGCATCGCCCGCCTGAAAGATCCGCGGGGTCAGCCACGCCATGTAGACACGGGGCAGCTCGACGCGCGACGGGACGACGCTCCGCCGCTCGGTGGTGATGCGCGGTGTGTCGGCCTTGATCGGCGGCACCGCGGCCCCGCGGCGCAGCGTGCCGAAGTACTTGTCGACGATCTTCTTCGTCTCGGCGACGTCGATGTCGCCCACGATCGCCAGGCTCGCGTTGTTGGGCGCGTAGTACTGCCTGAAGAACCGGTTCACGTCGTCGAGCCGCACGGCCTGGATGTCCTCGTGCGATCCGATCACGTTGCCGTAATACGGATGGCCCGGCGGAAACAGCGCCTGCACCAGCGCTTCCTCGGCCAGCCCGTACGGCTGGTTCTCGACGCTCTGGCGCCGCTCGTTGCGGACGACGTCCTGCTGGTTCGAGAGCGCCGGCTGATCGACTTTCTCGAGCAGGTACCCCATGCGATCCGATTCGAGCCAGAGCGCCAGGGCAAGCTGGTTGGCGGGGACGGTCTCGAAGTAGTTGGTGCGGTCGTAGTCGGTGGTGCCGTTGAGGCCCGTGGCGCCGGCGGCCTCGAGCAGCTGGAAGTGGCCGTCGGACGGCACGTGCTTCGATCCCTGGAACATCATGTGCTCGAAGAGATGCGCGAAGCCGGTGCGCCCGGGCTCTTCGTTCGCGGGACCGACGTGATACCAGACGTTCACGGCGGCCACGGGCAGCCGGCGATCCTGCCGGAGGATGACCTCGAGGCCGTTCGGGAGCGTGTACTTCTCGAACTCGAGCCGCGGAATGTCGGTGGGACTCTGTGCGGCCTGACTGTGTACGTCGTGTCCGGCTCTAGCCGGACCGAACAGGACGAACGCGAGTATCAGAGCGACGAAGGCGCGCGTACGCATCGAATTACTCCTTGAGCGGCGCGTTATCGAGACTGGCCCAGAGGTACCAGCAGGCGACCGATCGATACGGGCGCCACGCATCGCCGAGCCGAAGCAGCCGGGCCGGCGAGGGAACCGTGCGCAGACGATACGCCCGCTGCACCGCTTTGACAATCCCGAGGTCGCCGACCGGCAGCACGTCGGGACGATGGAGGCGGAACATGAGGAACATCTCGGCCGTCCAGCGGCCGATCCCTTTGACCTGCGTCAGCGCGGACACGACCTCCTCGTCCGGCATCCTGTCGAGGGCCGCCAGCGGCAGCGAACCGCTCTCGACGCGCCGGGACAAATCGCGGACGTAGCCGAGCTTCTGGGTGCTGAGGCCGACGCCGCGGAGCCGCGCGTCCGGCGCCGCGGCCACGGCGGCCGGCGTCGGCGCCCCGTCGAAGAGCGCCGCAAACCGCGCTTCGATCGTCGCGGAGGCCTTCGTCGACAGCTGCTGCGCGATGATCGCGTGGACGAGCGCACGGAACGGATCGCTGTGCTGCGCGTCGGCGAGGCCGCACGGCCCGTGGCGGCGCATCAGATCGCGTAGCACCGGATCGCGCCGCGCGAGCAGGCGCCGCGCCCGGGCGTAATCGATGGACATGGGCTGTGGGCTACGGGCTACGGGCTATGGGCCTGAAGCCCACAGCCTGAAGCCCACAGCCTATTTCAGTTCCGCGGTCAGCGTCACCTGCGCGCGGAACTCGATCTGCCCCGCAGCGATGGGCGGCGCGTCCGACGCTTGGAGCGCCTCGCGCGCGGCGAACACCGGCATCGGCGGTGCCGAGACGACCCCATGCTCTTCGATGCGGATCACGCGGCCGATGGTCTCGAGACGCAGGCCGCGGGCGGCCGCCCTGGCCCGGTCGAAGGCGTCCTCGACGGCCAGCCGGAGCGCCTCGCGCTCGAGCCGCGCCCGATCCTTCACGTCGAAGCGGATCCCGCCGACCGACGTCGCGCCCGATTCCACGGCGATCTCGAGCAGATCGCCCGCGCGCTCGATCGCATCCACGCGGACCTCGATCGTGTTGCGCGCGACGTAGCCGCGCGAGACGCGGCGGTTGTTGACGAAGTCCCATTCCTGTTGCAGGTCGTACGCGATCGTCCGGACCGCCTCGGCGGGGATGCCGGCGCCGCGCACCCTGTCCTGCACGAGCTTCATCGCCTCCGCGTTCCGGCGCTGCGCCTCGCGCGGGCTGCCCGCGCGCGACTCGGCCGTGACCGTGATCCAGGCGCGGTCTGGCGCCGCATGGACGATGCCTTCGCCTCTCGTCACGATCGTCGCGGGGCTCGGCGGCTGCTGCGCGGCGGCAGCGCCCGGCACGAGCAGAAGCATGAGAGCGGCGGCGTGTATCTGCAGTCGAGTCACAATCGCTCCTTCCTGCGCCCCGCGTGGTGGCGGGCACTCTCTATTGTGACGCTCAACACGCCGTCGAGGTCTGGGAGCGTGCCACAATGTCGGCGTGGAAATCTCGCAGGTTCGGAGGCGTCTCCAGCAGGCGATCACCACCGCGCGCGACCGCGCGCGGCGCCGGCGCGAGCAAACGGCCGAGGCGGACGCGGCGTACGCGGCGTTCCTCCAGCAGGTCGCGACGCCGGTCACCAGGCAGATCGCGAACGCGCTCAAGGCCGAAGGGATTCTCTTCACCGTATTCACGCCGGGCGACGGACTTCGCCTCGCCGCGGACCGCGGCCGCGACGACTACATCGAGTTCGCGCTCGATACCACGACCGACGCGCCCCAGGTCGTCGGCCGCGTCAGCCTCACCCGCGGCTCGCGCACGCTCACCGACGAGCGGCCCATCAAGCCGGGCGCGGCGCCGTCCACCCTCACCGAAGAGGACGTCCTCGCGTTCGTGCTCGACGCGCTCCAGCCCTGGCTAGAGCGCTGACGCGCAGGCTAAAGCCTGCGCGCTACACCCGTGCCTGTAGAGCGCACGCTTCAGCGTGCGCGTGACGGTTTCGCTGCAGTGTGGATCGCCATCAATCCACCGAGCACACGGACGACGCGCACGTCGGTCAACCCGACGTCTTCCATCAGCTTCGCGACGCCGGCGGCACCGGGATACACGCGGATTGACTCCGGGATGTAGCGGTATGTATCCGGATCACGATGCAGCAGGAGCCCGAGCGTGGAGCCGACGAGGGTCAGGTACGCGAGATACACGGCGCGGACGAGTGGATTCGCGGGCCGGTTGAAGTCGAGCGACAGGAACCGGCCGCCTGGCGCGAGCACACGGTGGATCTCGACGAGGGCTGCGCGGAGATCGGGCACATTCCGGAGTCCGTAGCCGGTGGTCACCACGTCGAAGCGCGCCTCGTCGAACGGCAGGGCGAGCATGTCGGCGGCGACGAGACGTGACTGACCCCGGACCCCGGACCCCGGACCCCGGACCCCTGACTCCTGCCCCCTGCCCCCTGCCCCCTGTCCCCTCTTTTGTGCCAGCTCCAGCATCCGAAGCGTGATGTCGACGCCGATCGCGACGCGCGCGCGTCGGGCCGCCGCGAACACCAGATCGCCCGTCCCGCAGGCAAGGTCCAGGACGCGGTCGCGGGGACCGATCTGCGCCAACTCGATCAGCCGGCGCTTCCAGCGGCGATCGCCGCCGTAGGACAGGACGACCGTGATGAGATCGTAGCGGTCGGCAATCGTGGCAAAGAGCCGCTGCACGTAGCGGCGTTTGCCTTCAGGGCTGGATAGTGTCGCGCGAAGGGTCAACGGACGCGGATGGTACCGCGCATCATCAGCTGGTGAGGACGGCAGACGTACTCATGCGTGCCGCGCGCCGCGGGCACGTCGAACACCACGGTGCCGGTCTCGCTCCAGCCGATGGGATCGACGGCCGCGTCGATCGCGGGCACCGCGAAGTCGTGTGTCATGCCGCGGTCCCGGTTTTCGAGCACGATGCGCACGCGCTCGCCGGCGTTCACCTCGAGCGTCGGATTCGGCGTCCGCGGGTCGTCTTTCAGATAGAACGCCATCCCCCGCACGACGAGCGTGATCTCGCGCGTCGGCGTGCTGCTCAGCGCCGGCAGCAGCGCCACGAGCACCATGAGCAGCGCCAGCGCGGCCACCGCGCGCGCCGAGATCGTTCGACCGAAGATACTCATCCGACCAGCATTCCTGTCACGTACATCACCGCGAACCCCGCGAAAAGCCCCGCCAGCACCGGTGCGGTGGCCAGCGCGCGGGCAACGGACCCGTCGCGCGTCATGTGCCGCACGATCTGGCCGACCACCTGCGCAATCGCGCCGACGCCGATCGCGAGGAAGACCACCGACCAGACCGGTGAGTAGACGAAGCCGCCCAGCCACGCGCCCGCAATCGTCGGGACGCCGCCGATAAGGCCGAGCGTCACCAGCCGGCCGAGCGCCACGCGCCGGCGCTCCCGCGCGAGCGGCGCGACAATCGCCAGCCCCTCGGTCGTGTTGTGCAGCGTGAAGCCGACGATGAGGAGCGTGCCGAGCCCCGCTTCGCCGAGGGCAAAGGCCGACCCGATGGCGAGCCCTTCGCCGAAGTTGTGGAGCCCGATGCCGACGGCGATGAGCACCGCCAGCGCCCAGCCGTACCCCGTATCGGCGCCGCGGCGGCGCGCCTTGAGCCAGGCGCCAATCCCTTCGAGCAGCAGATAGGCGCAGACCGCCGCCAGCGCGAAGAGCACCACCCCCTGGAACGACTCCGGCAGCAGCCCCGCCGCCTCGAACCCTTCGCTGGCGCCGTCGACAAGCAGGAAGACGAGCAGCCCCACCGTGAGCGCCAGCAGAAAGTCCATGCCACGCGCGGAGACGCGCGTCAGGAACGGAAACCAGAGCAGGCCGATGACGACCGGGATGACGCCCACGTAGAGCCCGATGAGCGTGAAGGCGCCGAAGAAGCGCGCGTTCGGCGTCGGCGTCTCGACCGCCACCGGAATCTCGTGCTCGAACGCGGTGCCCGTCGACGTCAGCACGCGGACGACGTGCGCTTCCCCGTCCACCCACGGATAGGGAATCCGCAGCGTGGTCCGCCCCAGATGCCGCAGGGCGACCCCGTTGTCGGCCGTGAACGTCCAGAACGCATCGTCCACTTGCAGCTGCGCGATCGTCACCGCGTCAGGGCCGTCGTTCATCACGCGGGCGACTATCGCTCCCGGCTCCAGCGTCACGCGCTGGAACGTGAGCCGCTCGACCGGCGGGAAGTTCTCGCCGCGCACGGCGTCGGCGGGGCCCGAGCGGACGATGAGCGCCAGCAGCGCGCCGAGCAGCACGAGCGGCAGCAGGGCCAGGAGCAGGCGGCGCGTCACGTCGTCGGCGCCTCCTCCGCGCGGAACAGCCCCATCCACCCGAGCTCCGCGAACTCGCTCTGGTGCGCGTGGAACATGAAATCGCCGGCATACCGGAACGTCGTCTCGAGGATGGCGCGCTCGCCCTGGCAGAGCATCAACGTGTCGGTCTTCTCCGACGGCGTCAGTGACGTGCCGGTGCGGTAGACGTCGAAGAACATCCCGTGCAGGTGCAGGCTGTTCACCGGGTCGAACTCGGTGAGGTTGACGAGGTACATGCGCACGAGCCTGCCCACCTGTACCCGAATCGGCTCGTGCATGTACGCGTTGGCCACCGTGTTGACCGCGTACATATCGTTCTCCACGTCGAAATTGGTATCGAAGCCGTTCATCACCATTACCAGCTCGTCGGCCGGCGGCCGGCCCTGCCGCGGATCGATGATGAACGCGCCGTAGAGCCCTTTGTGGATGTGCCGCTTCAACGGAACGGTGTGGCAGTGATAGAGGTGGAGGCCGAACGGATCGGCATCGAACTCGTAGACGAACGTCCCCCCAGGATGGACCTCCTGCCCTGCGACCGCGCCGTCCATCTCCGGCGGATGCCAGCCGTGAAAGTGAATCGAGTGTGGATGCGTGCCGAGGTTCCGGAACGTGACGCGGATGCGGTCGCCTTCGGTGGCGCGAATCGTCGGCCCGGGGACCCGGCCGTTGTACGTCCAGGCTGGAAAGAACAGCCCCGGTGCAATTTCGATCTCCCGGTCCACGGCGTAGATCTCGTATTCACGCAGCAGCGTGCCGTCGGCGCGCCGGGTCTCGCGATAGAACTTCGACCGTTCCTCGGATGGCAGCTCAGAGTGATTCCAGCTGCGCAGATACGCCGTCGGGTTGAAGCCGTCGGGTGCGATGCGGCCGACGGTCCCCATCACGTGCGCGTCGTGCGGCGGATGGAGCGTCCTCGAACCGCGCTGGCCCGCCAGCCGGGCTCCGCCGAGGACGCTCCCGGCGACCGACGCCAGGCCCGTGGCGCGCAACCACGCACGTCTGCTGAGACTCCACATTTTGATTAATCAAAATTACTTCGTCAGCCGAACAGAAGTCAAACCGTGGGCCAATCAAACTGCTGGTACACTGACCGCAGAGATGCTGCCGTCCAGCACCGTCGAGAACTACCTGAAGGCTATTTATCTGGGCTCGAGCACGCTCACCCAGCCCCAGCGGCTGCTGCCCATGGGACAGCTTGCCGCCGCGCTCGGCGTCGCGCCCGGTACCGCCACGACGATGGTGAAGACGCTGGCGGACTCCGGCCTGGTCAAGTACGAGCCATACGCCGGCGTGATGCTGACGTCCGCGGGCGAGAAGCTCGCCGCGAAGGTCGTGCGCCGGCACCGCGTCATCGAGCTCTTCCTCGTCCGCTTCATGGGGTACGGCTGGGACGAGGTGCACGACGAGGCCGAGCAGCTCGAGCACGTCGTCTCGGATCGGCTCATCGACCGGATGGACGAGATGCTGGGACGGCCCGAGGTCGATCCGCACGGCGATCCGATCCCGGACGACAAGGGCATCGTCAAGCCGCAGCACGCGCAAAGCCTGCTGACCTGTCCGCTGAACACGCGGGTCACGATCACGCGGGTGATCGATCAGGACAAAGGCTTCCTTCGCTTCATCGAAAGTCACCACCTCAAGCCGGGCGAGTCGATCGAGGTGGAGGATCGCGATACCGCGTCCGACAGCGTGCGCGTCCGCGGGAAGGACGATCAGCGGATCACGATCGGCACGCGCGCCGCGTCGAAGCTCCTGGTGCAGTAAGCAGTAGGCAGTAGGCAGTAGGCAGCGGGCAGCGGGCAGCGGGCAGAAAAGACACCGCCGCTGCATCACTGCCCAACTGCCTACTGCCTACTGCCTACTGCCTACAACGATCGCAGGAACGCCAGCAGCGTCTCGCGGTCGTCGGGCGACAGCCGCTCGACGCCGCGCCGCGCGATCTCCGCTTCTCCGCGATGCCGGAGGATGGCCTCGGCGATCGTCGCCGCGCTGCCGTCGTGCAGGAGCGGCCGGCGGAAGCGGAGCCCCCACAGCGCCGGCGTGCGAATCTCCGCGGCGGCGGCGGCGGCCTGCTCGATGCCGTCGCCGGTGCCGATGTCGTGGAGCAGAAGGTCGGAGAAGAGCGGCACCGGACGGCGGTCGAACAGCGGGTTCGAGCTCGGGCCTGTGGTCAGCGAGGGTACGTGGCACGCCGCGCAGCCGATCGCGGCAAACGTGCGCTCCCCCGCCAGCGTGGTCGCGTCGGCGCGCGCCCGCGGGACCGGCGCCAGCAACTTCATGAACGACTCGAAGTTGTCGATGCCGCGGCGCCGCGTCGCCGGATCCGGGCGATCTTCGGGATCCGGAATCGGGTCGCAGTACCGCATCTGCGTGCCGGCGATGCCAAAGGCAAACTCATTCGGGAAAAGCGCGTTGGTGATGCCCATCTCGTTGCGGTACGCGTCGGCGCCAAACGCCAGCAGCGTCGCGTGCTGCGCCTTCCACCCAAAGCGCCCGACGCGCCGCGTTCCGGTAGCGAGATCGACCACAATCGCCGCGCGGCCGCTCACGCCGTCGCGGTCACGGTCATCCGGGTCCTCGAGCGCGCGCAGCGCCTCGTCGGGAATCGCCTCGACCAGGCCGGCGCCGAACAGCGGAATCGGCGCCCGCCGGGCGATGACGGTGACGTCGTCGGGGATCACCGGCTGACAGCTGTGCGACGGGATGGAGAGCATGTGAATCAGCGTGTCGCCCGCCTCGTTGAGGCCGCGCGCGCGGCCGTCGCTGTCGCGATAGCCGGCGCGCACCTCGAGGATGACGCCGCCGCCGCCGATCGCCGGCACGTTGTGACAGACCGCGCAGCTCGTGCCGTTGAACGCCGGCCCCAGGCCCTCCTCGGCCGTCTCCACCTCGGTGAAGTCGTCCAGGCCGAGCCGGAACTCGGAAAATTCCGCGGGCGTGATTCCGCGGAGCGGCCCTCCAGGCAGCGGCAACGGCTCCTGCGTGCGCCCGTCGATCTGCAGCGCCACGACCAGGATCCAGAGGCAGAAGGCGGTCGAGAACGGGCGTGTCATGGCGTAGCGGCTCCTGCGGGGCGGACGACGAGCACGCCGCGCATGAAATTGTGACCGGCGCCGCACATGCGGCTGCACTCGAAGGTGTAGCGCCCCGTTGCGCTGCCCGTGAACCGCGCGACGGCGTATCCCCTCCCGCGCTTCGGAATCAGCAGGTTGGTGCCGGCGCCGACGATGCGGAAGCCGTGCATCGTGTCGTCGCTGCGGATCCGCAGCTCTACCTCTTCGCCTTCGGCAACGACGATCTCCGAGGGCCAGAACTCGAAGCGCTCGGCGGTCACCTCGACGACGCGCGGCGGCGGTCCCTGTGGCGGCGCGGCGCCGGACGCCGAGATCGTGAGCACCAGCAGAAGCGCCGCACACGCGGCTCGTACAGTCATCGTCGTCCTCAGAACCACCAGCCCAGGCCCAGGTTGAAGAGATGGCGATTCGGAAACAGGCCGCTCTGGTTCCGCAGGTACACGTAGTCGGCCTTTACGGCGACATCCGGATCGGGGTAGTAGGTGACGCCCGTCACCCAGGCGTCGCGGTCGAACTCCTTCAGCGGCACGAACCCGTCCGGCATCCGGTACTGCGTGTCGAAATTCTCGTAGCGTACGAACGCCACGAGGTCGCGCGGCGCCCCGGCGTTCCAGACGCGGTACCCGGCCTCGCCGTAGAAACCGCGCATCGTCCTGGCGATGTTCGGCGAGACGCCCACCGTACGTTCGAGCACGTCGTTGAGCCGGGCGGCGTCGGCGATCGCCACCTCCGCGAACTGCCACCGCAGCTCGAGGCGGTCGCGGCGGAACCGCGCGTCGAATTCGCCGACCGTCACGCTTGTGTCGAGACGCGGCGCCGCGAAACTGCTGTCGCCGGCCCACACGCTGGCGCCGAGCGTCAGTGCGCGGATGCCGCGGTACTCGGCGCGGGCCGTGTAGGCGATGTTGCGGACGTTCGCCTGCGATCCCTTCTGCCGCCCGCCGCGGATCCCTTCCTCGGCCGTGAACTCGAGCGCGTTGAGCGGCGCCACCGCGTAGGCGCGATACCGCCAGCCGCCGCCGAACTCGCCGTGCACGCCGGCGCCGACGTCGAACCACGTGCTCGGCACGATCACGGTGTCGACAAACGGGCGCTCGACGCCGTTGTAGACGGGCGGCTCATGCCGTTCGTTGATGATGCCGACCGGCATCAGCAGCATGCCCGCGCGGACGTTGAACCGGCGGGACAGCAGAAAGTCGACGTACGCCTGCTCCAGCTCCAGCTCACCGCTCTCTTCGAGCCCTTCGACGAACGCATGCTCGAGCTCCAGCTCGCCGACAAAACGCAGGCGCGAAGAAAAGCTGTGATTGAGCAGGAGGACGAAGCGGTGGAAGTCGAGCACCGCGTCCTCGCCGTCGGCTTTGTTGAAATGGAAGTCCATGTAGCCGGACAGCGGACCGGTGGTGGGAAACCCCTGATCCGTGTCCTGCGCGGCAAGCGTGGTCGCGGAGCCGATCACGGCAAGACACGCCAGTAACGCTCGAAACCAAAATTTCCAGCAGGCTGATCTCATATTTTGATGACTCAAAATACAGGTTTAGGCCGGCTGCGTCAAGAGGCGCCCGAGGGCCTGGGGAAGTCCGGCCGGCGCATCGACCGACGCATCGGCATCGGCTGTCATTCCCTCTGCACCGAATCCGTAACGCGCGAGACAGAACAGCGTCCCCGCGCCCCGCGCCGTCGCCCCGTCGATGGGCGAATCACCGACGAGCACCGTCCGCTCGGGCGGCGCCGCGTGGGTGGCCATCAGATGGCGAAGCCCCCCGGGATCGGGCTTCCGGGGAAACGGACCGTCGCCGCCGATCACAGCGGCGAAAAACGGCGCCAGGTCGAGCGCGCCGAGCAGCGTTTCCGAGTGGCGGAGCGGCTTGTTGGTGAGCACCGCGAGCGCGCCGAGCGGCCGAAGCGCCGCGAGCGCCTCGAGCATGCCCGGATAGGGACCCGTCGTCCGCAGCAGCCGTTCGTCGTAGAGCTGCAGGAACCGCGCGAGGCTCGAGTCGTTCTGGGACAGGCCGGCCGCGCCGAGTGCGCGCCGCACGAGCATCGCGGCGCCGTCGCCGACCATCCGCCCCACCGCCTCCTCGGCCAGCGGCAGGCCGCCGCGCTCGGCAATCAGCGCGTTGGCGGCGTCGGCCAGATCGCGGCGCGAATCGACCAGCGTGCCGTCGAGATCGAAAACGATCAGCCCGCGTAGGTCGCCCACGATGACGGCGTTTCCCAGACGGTGACGCGGACGACGGGGAGCCCCTGCTGGCGGGAGACGTCGAACAGGAGCTGCGCGATGCGCTCGACGGTGGGATTGCTGTCGAGCAGATACACCGGCTCGCCGAGCGCGCGGAGCGACTGCACCAGCGGATCGTCGTGGCGCAGGATCATCCGGTGGTCGATCTCGCGATCGACCCACCCTTTCACGATCCGCTTGATGTCGCCGAAGTCGGCCACCATGTTGCGGGCGTCGAGCGCGTCGGCCTGAATCTCGAGGTCGGCCACGGCGTTGTGGCCGTGGGGATGCTTGCACATCCCCTCGTAGTCGAGCAGGCGGTGCCCGTAGCAGAACTCGATGCGCTTGGTGACCGAGTACATCGCCCTGTAATCTTATCGGGCTTTGGGCTTTGGGCTTCGGGCTACAGGCTCTAGTCCCCTGGATCGGTGATTCTTAGGACAAGTCCACTCATTGGCCATACACCT
>CAZGLC010000137.1:0-13430 GCA_964526235.1 uncultured Bifidobacteriaceae bacterium | reverse complement strand
CGCTGATCACCACTCGCGGCTTCATCGGGCAGGTGACGCAGGCCACCGTCCGTCTCGGCCACACGTTCCGGTTTTAGCCAGGGGCCTGTCGTTCCGCGCGGTGACCGTTTCACGCTCCGCGTCGGTATAAGATGCGGGCTGCCCCAAGCGGCGCCGACGATGGCTCTGTCCTATTTGATTGACACGACGCAGCGCGTAGGAACGTGCCGAGCTGTAACAGGTCGGTGTCGCCCGACACAATCACGTCCGAAGCACGGCCGTCCTGGGCCATGTCGAGGAGCGTCAGCGGCTTGCCGCCAAATTGCAGGGCGGAGATGAGGATGTTGCTATCGGCCGTGACGCGGCGCACCTACCGCCCGCGTTGTTCCCGGCGCCACTCCTGGACTGCCGTGTCGACAGCGGTCTCCACTTCTTCGTCGCTCATGCTGCCGCGACGGGTTCCGCCTCGCGCCGAGTGCGCTCGAGCCATCGGCGCGCTAGGTCCCCGGCCCCCGGTGTCAGGATAGTTGTCGCTCGCTTGGCCCGATACACCAGCGGGGCGAGGAAGCGACGACTGCGTGACCAAGCCGTTTTCGCCGGCCTCGCGTTGGACGATTGTCCCGAAACGGATATCATCGCCGCATGCCGCGCAAGAACATGAAGATCGAAGTCAACAACGCCGTGTTTTCGTTGCCCTATCACGTCGCTCAGGAAAAAGGCTTGTTCCGCGACGAGGGGCTGAACGTCGAGCTCATCCCTGCCGGCTCCGGTCGCGACCGCGATAAGGAGGTTCCGGACACGCCGGTCGAGGATCACACCGCGGTGACATCCTATGGATGGCACGAAGGGATCGAGGCGGGAGAGTACTCCATGTATCGGGCCTGCGAGTGGGGTCAGATCCGCCGGACGCAGGACAGCCGGACCGGCGCGCGGGTGATCTCCAAGCGGGCTGCCGTTGCGACGCAGGCGATTGTCGTCAGAGGGGATTCCCCGTACAACGTGCCCGCGGACCTGCATGACGTGCTCGTGGGCGTGAACATGCACGCCGGATCGCATTATGTGACCCTCGCGTTGCTGGCGGGATCCCTCAAGAGGGACGAAATCAGGCCCGGGCACGTCGGTGGCCCCAAGCAACGACTTCGGTTTCTGGAAGACGGCAGACTGGGCGCGGCCGCACTCATGGAGCCGTGGATCACGGTCGCCGTCAAACGCGGACACAAGATCATCTGCGAGGCGTTCTACGAGGGTGCCGAGGTCGGTGTGCCCTCGCTCGACCCGGAAGGCTATGCGAGTGTCGATCGGGCCATTCGCAGGGCCGTCGACTGCATCAACGAGAGCATCGAGCCCTGCCTGAAATACCTGATCAGAGAGGTGCCGACGGAGATCGCAGCGCTCACCGAACAGGATTTCTATCTCGGCAGATTTCGGTACGTGTATCCCCGACCGTTTACGCCGGAGGAGTACCAGCGCATCTACGAGTGGATGGTCGGCTGGGACCTGTTGTCGCCGGAGAGCCGTTTCGAAGCCATCGTCGATGACCGCATCAGCGCCTGTGGTTCACAACGCCATCAGATCGATCGCGTCGCCGACAAGGCCTGACGCTCCGCATCGACCAGGTTCCGCGGGTGCGGTACGCCTGGTGCACGGACTGGTCGGTCTATCGGCTGCGCTGCTGCTCGCGGCCTGTGGATCCTCGTCTCCAGAGGACCAGGCCGCCACGATCTCGAACGCCGAGCCGGCGCGTGCCGCTGCGCCCATTCGGGATGACGTGCCCACGCTCACCGCCGACGAGACCGCGGCTGCAGCAGCGTTCTACGGCCGGAACACCGTCAGCATCATCGTCGGCTCCGGGGCGGGCGGCGGGTTCGACACCACCGCCCGCCTGGTGGCACGCCACATCGGCAGGCACATCCCGGGCGCGCCCACGGTCATCGTCGTCAACATGCCAGGCGGTGGCGGTCTGGTGGCGGCCAACCACGTCTTCAACGCGGCACCGAAGGACGGCACGGTGATCGGCCTCTTCCACGAAGCGCAGGTGATGAACCAGCTCACCCACGCCGAGGGCGTGCAGTTCGACGTCCGGCAGTTCAACTGGTTGGGCAGCTCCTACGACGACCCCAATGTGTGCCTCGTTCGATCAGACGCACCGGTGACGGCGTTTCGGAACCTCATCGGCCGTGCCGAGCCGATTGCCGTTGGGGGCACTGCACCCGGCTCCAACAGCTACGACGCGCCACGCGTGCTGGCGGAAGCAACCGGAGCCAACCTCCGCACCGTCGCTGGTTACTCGACGACGAACGACGTGCGGTTGGGGATCGAGCGGGGAGAGGTTCACGGCGTGTGTCTCGGGTGGGAATCCATTCGGTCGGCATCCACCGAGTGGCTGGAAGACGAGTACGCGCAGGTGCTGGTGCAGAACGGGACCGCCCGGCACCGCGATTTGCCGGACGTGCCGCTGGCCCTTGACTTCGCCCGAGATGAGGACAGCAGGATCCTGCTGCGGCTGCTGGACGCGCCGAGCGCAATGTCCAAGCCGTTCACGCTGCCACCGGGTGTGGACGAGCGTCGCGTGCGGGTGATGCGCCACGCGCTCTGGGCCGCCTACCACGACCCGGCGTTCCTGGCCGAGTCCGCGGCCATGCGGCTCGATTTCCAGCCGAAGACGGCGCCTGAGATTCAGCGGGTGTTGAGCGAGGTGCTGGCGACCCCACCCGCTATTGCGGCGAAGTACCGCCAGATCATTCAACCGTAATCCCTGAGACGACAGATCGCCCTCGGCGCCAGCAACCCCAGAAAGCGGCAATTTGTCGGTCAGCCAGCGTCGCGACCGCTCACAACCGTCGCTTGTCCGCGCGCTGCCGTCGGAAGCAGCTCGCGCACCTTCGGCATGAGCGGTTGCAAGTCTGCGAGCGTGTTGCTGTCGGCAATCAGCACAAAGACCGCGATGTTGAATGTCGACAACTTCTGTTGGTGCTGGAGCTTTCGATCGACGGTCAGGAACACATCGAATTCGCGTTCGGCAAGACGGAGCAGGTCGCCATTTCGTTTACTGGCCCAACCCATTTCTGGCGTGGTGCGAGCGTCGTGGCCAGTTAGCTCACGCTTCAACCTGCGTGGCAGGCACTCGTCAAGCAGGACGCGCACGTGCGAGGAGAGCTTCCTTGGCCTGCTCCAACGCGGCAACCGCCTGTTCCTTCGACACGGTTGGGAAATCTTCGAGGAACTCGGACAGAGGCTGTCCGGCTTCGAGATAGTCGATCAGCGTTTGGAAGGGCACCCGCGTGCCGACAAAGACCGTCGTCCCGCTCATGATGTCGGGGTCGCTGTGCACGACGGGCTTTTCGACTGTCGACATTTCTCGAAACCTCCCAGCAGGATACACCCCACGGCGGAAGCGAGGCTATTCGCGCCGCAGGACAGGGTGATAGAAATCGCGAGATTCTTCGATTGTCCTTCCTGAGAGATAGGTAACCGCGAAAGTATGGCGCGCCCTGCAGGACTCCAACCTGCGACCTCCTGGTTCGTAGCGGGCCGAAAGGAGGCAATCGGGGGCAGCGGGAAACCGCTGCCCCTTCTTTCGTTAGGAAACCAGACTCCTAACGAGGCAACCCCAGAAGGCGGCGAGCCGCTACCGATTGTCAGTCATTTGTCAGTCGTCTAGCGTCACATCCCAACCACCACTTCACAGCGCGCTTCAGAGCGGAGGCGCGCCGCCACGACTCTCGTGCCAGAACGCCAGGATCTCGATCCGCTCGGGATCGGCAAGCAACCAGTAATAGACGTAGTAACGGACTCGCGCGAGGTGCAGGCGGCGAACGCCGGCCAGAGAGATGTTCCGCGCGCGGGCACCGCTTTCCGGCTGGATTGAGATGAGTAAAGACGCGCGTTCGAGTTCTTCGCGAATTGCGTTCGGCGCCTTGGGTCGGTTCAGACGCCACCAGTCTTCGGCACTCCGGATCTGCGCCTTGGCGAGATCGCTGATCTCGATATCGAGCGGTTGCCTCACTCGCGGCTACGCATCTCGACGAGGAAGTCCTTCAGTGGAGTGGTCTGACCGCGTCGGCACTGAGCGATGGCTTCGAGCAGCATCTTCTCCGTTTCCGCATCCGCCTCGAAGGTTTCATCTCCGTCGAGCGCTAACACGGTTACGGACGCACCTTCGGGCAACTCCGCGTCGAGCTCGACCCGACCATCCACGACTTTTCCTGGTGCGATTCTCATGTAGGCATTGTAGCGCGGCAACGCCAGCAGCATTCATCGGAGGGCAGCAGTATGGATTTCGACCCTCGTGACTACGACTCCCGCGACGAGGCGCGCTCGCCGGACCGTGATATTGAATCGCGCGAGCGTGAATTCGACGCGCGCGAACCGTTCACGCGCGATCTGAACCTGCCGCGCAGCCACGAACGACACCTCGTGCACTATCGACGTGATGCACGAGGGCAAGCGATGGCGGATGCCGGTCGATGACTTCGCCATCGCACGCGGCGCGACCGAGCCGGTCACGTCGAAGCAGACGGCGGAGAGAGCCTGGGAGCCGAAGTTCCTGGGAGAGATCATCGCCGGACGCGACCCGCGCGTTTCACCAACGAATGAGGCGGTTCGTTGGTCGACCCTCGAGGTCATGACAACGAAGGACGTCGAGAACTGGACGGAGATGTGGAGTAAGGCTGAGAACGTGTTCCCAGTTCCCAAGGACACAGGTGGTACTGCCTGCGCCAGCCCGGATGGCCCACGATAAACGCCGTCGTGTTTACTGATGCGACTGCGCAAAGCCTTCGCAGGGGCTAGGCGACGTCGAGGAGTGCGTGCGGATTCTTGGCTGCAATTAAGAGCAACGTCCGCGCGGCACCCGAGGGCGCACGGCGCCCCTGCTCCCATTCCTGAAGGGTGCGCACGGACACTCCGAGCAACTCGGCAAACCGCGGCTGCGAGAGGCCCGTCTTTTCCCGGATGCTCGCAACCGATGGCACCTTCATCACGCGGCCGTGCTCGCCTCGCTTCAGCTGGCGAATGCCCTCCAGAATCTCGTGACCGATGTTCCGCTTAGCCTTCGGCATCGATCTCCTCCTTGATCTTCTTCAACACGTTCGCGGAAATGTTGTCCGCCACGTTCTTGGCGTACAGCGTCAGCATCCAGATCTCGCCGTGTCGTAGCCGCAGGAAGTAGATGACGCGGATGCCGCCGCGCTTGCCTCGGCCCGCGACACCCCACCGCAGTTTGCGAACACCGCCGGCCCCAGGGATCACATCGCCCGCGTCGGGATTCACGATGAGCGACTGCTGCAGAGCCGCATACTCCTCGTCGGACAGATACTCCAGCACCAGCTTCGTGAAGAGCTTCGTCTCGACGAACGTCACCTTCCGGATCATACGTCAATGACGGACTACGTCAAAGCCCGGAAATCGATGAAGTGGCGATGAAAATTGTTCAACTCAGCGGCGTCAGAATAGACAGCGCAGGTCGGTAACTTCTTGTCGCTCAAGGAGCTTGGCGTCTCACGCCGCAGATCGGCAACGACCAGGTGGTCACCGCGGGCAACCCAACCGTGGAACTGATTGATGCTGAAGAAGTTTGGCGCGCCCTGCAGGACTCGAACCTGCGACCTCCTGGTTCGTAGCCAGACGCTCTATCCAGCTGAGCTAAGGGCGCGCGGGAAAGGGTGGAGATCAGTTTACTGCACGCCGAGCAGTTCCACGTCGAACACGAGCGTTGAATTCGGCGGAATGCCCGGCTGGGCCTGCGACCCGTACCCCAGATCGGGCGGGATCACGAGCCGCCGCAGGCCGCCCACCCGCATGCCCGGCACGCCGCGCTCCCATCCCTGAATCACGCGTCCCGCGCCGAGCACGAACGAGAACGGCCCGCGGCCGGTGGAGGTGTCGAACTGCTGCCCCTTCTGCTCGGGCTGCGTCGGCGCATACAGCCATCCGGTGTAATTGACCGTGATCGTGCGGCCCGCCACCGCTTCGGCGCCGGTGCCCGCGCGCAGATCGGTCTGCGAGAACGGCGCGCTCGGCGTTGACGGCGACGAGGGCGTGTCGCTGCCGCCGCAGCCCGCCGTGAGGATCGCGATGAGAACGGCCAGTGTCGGCGCGTGACGAAGCGTGCACATGACGCTCTCACAGTATCATCAGCCGTTCATGCGCAAGAAGTCGGGCTGCATCGTGCTGGCGCTGGCCGCGCTGTGCCTGCTGCCGCGCGCGGCGGCGGCGCAGATGCCGCCGCCCGCAGGGGCCGCCGGCGCCTGCACCATCGTCGGCCCGCTGCTCGGCCCGAGCGATTTCGGCGTCGCCGCCGGCCAACCGGTGGCCGACGCCACAGCGGCGCTCCTCGCGGACGGCCGCGTGCGCCTGTACATGCACGCGCAGAATCGCGGCATCGTCAGCGCGATTTCGGTGACGACCGACGGCGCGAGCTTCGCCGCGGAAGCCGGCACGCGCCTGCCCGACGGATCCGGCATGCCGCGCGTCGTCGCGAACCCGTCGGGCGGCTGGCGCCTCTACTTCAGCAGCGGCGGCGGCATCAGGTCCGCGGTCAGCACCGACGGGTTGACCTTCACCATCGAAAACGGCTTCCGCGTCACGCAGCAGGCCGCAGGTTTCTCCGGCACGACGGTCAGCGCAACGAGCGGGCCGACCGTGATCAGGCTGGCCGACGGCCGCTACCGGATGTACTTCAGCGATCTGCCGCGGCCCGGCGATCCTCCGGGCGGACACCGCATCAAGAGTGCCGTCTCGAGCGATCAGCTCACATGGACGGTCGAGCCGGGCATCAGGATCGGTCCCGGCGCGCCGGTGCTGGCCGGGTCGGCCGAGCACCCGTTCGCGCTCGCGAACCCGGACGGATCGATGACGCTCTATTACGGGAAGTTCACCGGCGGCGGAGGCACGTCGCCCGAGGGGCTCTACCACTCCACCTCCGCCGACGGCCTCACGTTCGAGCAGGACACCTACGACGTGTTCTTCGGCAACGATCCCGACGTGCTGCGGCTGTCGGATGGAACGCTCGTGCTGTACTACGGCCAGTTCGATCCGCAGGTGGGCGGCACGATCAACCTCGCCCGCTGCCCCGATCCGACAGCCGCCGCCGGCGCGCGGCGCCGCTAAAGCACCCTAACGCGGCGGACCGTTGTTCGCCTGTCCCTTCACCAGCGTCTGATACGCCCGCTCGAACCAGACGTAGGCGCCGAAGATGTCCTCCGTCTCGTTGTCCGGGCCGGCGGCCGCTTCATCGCCTCCCGGAATGTCCGCAAGTGCCGTCGCCAGCCGCTCGCCCTCGGGCCCCGCCGTCGCGCGGAAAATGTTGCGCAGCCGGCGCAGGCCGCGGTTGAACTCCGCAACGGCGCGCCGGACGACGCGATCCGGGCGGAGATTACCGTTGATGACCTGATCGATCGAGTGGCGGACGAAATCGGCCACCTGCAGGATGCCGCCGCCGGTCATGAACCCGAGAATGCGGCCGCCGGTGGCCAGCGCCTGCCCGAGCGTCGTGTTGAGGAAGTTGTCGCGGACCTCCTGGATCGCAACGCCGTTGGCCTGCAGCTGGGGCAGCCCCTGATTCGCAATCGCCTGCTGCACGTTCTGAATGGCGACGCCGTTGCCTTTGATCGCGTTGGCGAGGTCCTGCCCCTGCACGCCAAGCTGGGTCGCGAGGTTGGAGACGCCGAGCGCGGTTGCCGCGTTCACGTTCAGCACAGCGCCGGCGATGCTGGCCTGGACGTTGCCCTCCACGACGCCGAGGGCATCGCGGACGGCGGCGAGGGCCTCCTGCTGGTTGCCGACGATGTTGGATTCGCTCTGCTGCACCTGACCGATGACGTCGTTGTGGGTCGAATCCGGCGGCGGGGGCGGCGGCGGCGCTTCGGTCAGCCCCGCGATCGCCGCCGTCGATGCGGACGTATTGATCTGAATGAAGACGAAAGATCCTCGAGCGGGACCAGGTTCCCGCGCAGCTGATACCGGAACTCGTACTCGTTGCCCGATCCGAGCGGCGTGATCGGGGGTGAGACCGCGAACTCCGCATGGATCGTCGGCGGCGCCGAGTTGCACAGAATGAACTCAGGCACCTGCGCCGACCCCAGGGACCGGTCGTTCAGAAAGAAAACGAGAAACATCGGCAGGTTCGCCGGGTTGCCAGCGCAGCTGTCGCCGAACACGACGCTGAACCCCACCGCCTCGACGCCCGCAATGCCTTGCGTGGTGACGCGGCGGCCCTTGACGCCGGCGGCGCGAGCGCCAGAACGAAGATCGCGAGCACAGACAAACGCAGGAGGGTGCGCATGTGATGCCCCTTTCGCAAATGGGTGGTCGGGATGCCGGAAAGCGGGGCCTACTATACTCCCGGTATGGCCCGCGCGGACGACGCCGGCGTCACACCGGCACAGCACAAGGAGCTGGCGCCCGCGTCGGTGGCGTGCTTCGTGCTCACGGTCAGCGACTCACGCACGTCCGACACCGATACGGGCGGACACGCCATCCGCGAGCTACTGGAAGCCGCCGGTCACCAGGTTTCCGGTTACAGGATTGTGAGAGACGACCCCGCCGACGTGACGGCGCAGGTGCGCGCGCAGCTGGCCGATCCGCGCACGCAGGTCATCATCACCACCGGCGGCACGGGCATTACCTCGCGCGACGGCACGTTCGAGGCCGTGGACGCCCTGCTCGACAAGCGTCTCGACGGCTTCGGCGAGCTGTTCCGCATGCTCAGCTTTCAGGAGATCGGCGCCGCGGCGATGATGAGCCGCGCCACGGCCGGCACCGCGGCGCGCAAGGCGATCTTCGTGCTGCCGGGATCGCCGCACGCCGTGCGCCTCGCGATGACGCGGCTGATCCTCCCCGAGCTCGGACACGTCGTCCAGCAGGTGAGCCGATGAAGAAGACGCTGCTCGCCCTCGCCCTCGTGGCCGGTGTCGGCTGGTACGTGGTCACGTCCCCGCCCGTAGAGGGCGTTTCGATGACGGAGTTCGACCCGTATCGCCTCGCCGATCTCGAAGTGCAGATGTGGCAGGCGTACTACGACGGCGAGACCGTCCGCCTCTTCCGCCTGCTGGTCGTCACGCTGCGCGAGCAGTACGACTACTCGTGGGTCAACGCCGTGTCGGCCGCGTTCGACCTGGCGCGCGCCGCCTCGACGTTCGCCGAGCAGCGGTCCGGCTATCAAAGCGTGCTCCCCGACCTGGAATCGGCGTACACCACCGCGCGCAACTGGCTCGACGCCGGCTTCGACCCGATGGACGTGGCACGCGCCGAGCTCGCCTGGTGGGTGGCGCGGCGCACGCCGGGCAAGAATCGCCCCGAGCAGGTCGGCGCCCTCATCGCCGACGAGTACGCGCTGATCTACGAGACCTCCCGCGCCTCGATGATGCGCGCCGGGCAGCTCCGGGCCCAGGCGGCCGCGCTGCGCGACCAGGAGGCGGCCGCGCCCGACTGGGACAGCATCGCGAGCCTGCTCACCGACTCGTACGTGGAGCTCTATTCGGCCCTGAACAAATGAACGTCCTCGCTGCCCACTGCCTACTGCCTACTGCCTACTGCCTACTGCCCACTGCCCACTGACATGGCCACCAAGATGCGGCCGATTCGGAGCACGATTTCGTTGGACGAGGCGATGGCGCTCGTCGACGCGGCCGTGCGTCCCATCGACCGTACCGAGCGGCTGCCGCTCGCCGACGCCGACGGCCGCGTGCTCGCCGAGCCGATCGTGGCGGCGGCCGACGTGCCGCCGTTCGCGCGCGCGGCGATGGACGGCTACGCCGTGCGCGCGGCCGATACCACCGGCGCCGCGCGCGAGCGCCCGCGCGCGCTCACCCGCGTGGCGACGCTGTTTACGGGCCAGGTCGCCGATCGCGCCGTCGGTTCCGGCGAGTGCATCGAGATTGCGACCGGCGCCCCGATGCCCGACGGCGCCGACGCGGTCGTCATCGTCGAGGAGACCGACGGCGAAGCGTCGGGACGCGTGCAGGTGTTCTCGCCGGTCGTGCCGGGCCAGAACGTCGGGCCGCAGGGCGCCGACATCCGCCGCGGGCAGGAAGTGCTCCAGCCGGGCGCGTCCCTGACGCCCAGCCGGATCGGCGCCGTCGCGGCGCTCGGCCGCGCCGACGTGCTGGTCTACGCGCGGCCGCGCGTGGCCGTCCTCTCCACCGGCAACGAGATCGTCGAGCCTGGCGCGCCGCTCGGTCCCGGACAGATCTACGACATCAACCGCTTCACGCTCGCGGCGGTCGTGGCGCGGCACGGCGGCGTGCCGGTGCCGCATCGCACGGCGTCGGACACGATGGCCGACCTCTCGCGCGCCGTCGACGAGTGTCTCCAGGCGGACGTGCTCGTCTTCTCGGGGGGGAGCTCGGTCGGCGAGCGCGATCTCATCCTCGACGTCCTCGCCGAACGCGGCGAGCTGATCTTCCACGGCATCGCGGTGAAGCCGGGCAAGCCGACGGCGTTCGGGCGGATCGGCGGCAAGCTCTTTTTCGGGATGCCGGGGTACCCGACGTCGTGCCTCTCCAACGCCTACGTGCTGCTCGTGCCGGCGCTGCGCCGCATGGCGCGTCTGTCGACGCACGCGACGCGGTCGCTCATGCTGCCGCTCAGCCGCCGGATCACGTCGGCGCCCGGGCGGCATCAGATCTATACGGTGACGATTGCCGGCGGCGCGGCCCTGCCGGCATTCAAGTCGTCGGGCGACATCACGAGCATGTCCCAGGCCGACGGCTATATCGAGATTCCGGCGGACACGGATGCTCTTGAAGCGGGGACGATCGTCGAGGTGAAGTTGTTTTGACGGATTCACAGAAACAGGTGGCCGGCTCGATTGGCGTGCCGGTCGGGCGCCGGCACATCTTTCTCTGCTGCGACCAGACGACCCCGAAGTGCTGCGAGAAGGAACAGGGGCTGGCGGCGTGGGACTTTCTCAAGCGCCGCCTCAAGGAGCTCGGCCTGTCGGAGCAGGGGGGCATTCTCCGGACGAAGGCCAATTGCCTGCGGATCTGCGAAGGGGGCCCCGTCGCCGTCGTCTATCCCGAGGGCGCGTGGTACGGCGGGTGCGACCCGCCGGTGCTGGAGCGCATCATCCAGGAGCACCTGATCGGCGGGCAGCTCGTGGTAAAACACTTAATTGAGGCCCACGCGCTGGACCCTCGGGGATAGAGTAAAGATATAATTGTCGGGCTTCACCGTAAGGATTCCGACCTATACCACCGTCATCTCCTCTGAAGGTTCCCTGTTGAGCCTCGGAGCCGGGTAGAAGAATGTCAGTGACCGCGCCGGCCGTCCACGAAACCGTCCCGCAGGCGCGCTCCGCGCGCATCGTCAACGATTTCGCCATTCAAGTCGCCACCGTCAACGGATCCGGCAGCCAGACCGCCAACCTGGTGCTGCTGCGGTCGATCTTCCAGATGGGCGTCCCCGTCTCCGGCAAGAACATGTTCCCCTCGAACATCGCCGGGCTGCCCACCTGGTACACCATTCGGGCGAGCTCGAAGGGGTACGTCGGCCGCAAGAAAGAGGTCGACTTCCTCGTCGCGATGAACCCGGAGACGGCGCGCGAAGACGTGCTGACGCTGCCGCCGGGCGCGGCGGCCGTCTACGACGAGCCGCTCAAGCTGAAGGACCTCCGCAGCGACGTCACCTTCTATCCTGTTCCCTTCGACAAGCTCATCACGCCGATCACGACCGACGCCAAGCTCCGCCGCCTCGTGCGCAACATGATCTACGACGGCGTGCTCGCGCGGCTGCTCTCGATCGACATGGGGCAGTTGGAGAAGGCGCTCCGCAAGCAGCTTGGAAAGAAGGAGAAGGCGATCGCGCTCAACATGGGCGCGCTCAAGGCGGGTTCCGACTACGCCGAAGCGAACCTGCCGAAGCTCGATCCGTTCGTCGTCGAGCCGATGGACAAGACGCAGGGGATGATTCTTCTCGAAGGGAACGCCGCCGCCGCCATCGGCTGCATGCTGGCGGGCGTCACCTTCGTCAGCTGGTACCCGATCACCCCCTCGTCGTCGCTCTGCGAATCGCTCATCGACTACCTGAAGAAGTACCGGAAGGATCCCGACACCGGCAAGGCGACCTACGCCGTCATTCAAGCCGAGGACGAGATTGCCGCGCTCGGCATGGTGATCGGCGCGAGCTGGGTGGGCGCGCGCGCCATGACGTCGACCGCCGGCCCCGGCATCTCGCTCATGGCCGAGTTCACGGGCCTCGGCTACTACACGGAAGTGCCGGCGGTCATCTTCGACATCCAGCGCGTCGGGCCGTCGACGGGACTGCCGACGCGCACCGCGCAGCAGGACATCCTCTCGGCCGCGGTGCTCTCGCACGGCGACACGCAGCACCCGATGCTCATCCCCGCATCCGTCTCCGAGTGCTACACCATGGCGATGGAGGCGTTCGACCTGGCGGAGCGGCTGCAGACGCCGGTGTTCGTCATGTCGGACCTCGATCTCGGGATGAACATGTGGATGTCCTACCCGTTCGAGTACCCGAACAAGCCGCTCGACCGCGGCAAGCGGCTCGACGAAGCGACGCTCGAGCGGATTGGCGAATTCGCGCGCTATCGCGACGTCGACGGCGACGGCATCCCGTACCGCACGGTGCCGGGCGACGGCATGCCGGCGTACTTCGCGCGCGGCTCCGGCCACAACGAGAAGGCGCAGTACAGCGAACGCGCCGACGACTACGCCAACAATCTCGACCGCCTCGCGCGCAAGTTCGAGACAGCGCGGACGCTCGTGCCGAAACCGGAGGTGGACCTGCTCCCCGGCGCGCGCATCGGCGTCATCGGCTACGGCACCACGCACTGGGCGATCGTCGAGTCGCGCGACCAGCTCAAGGCCGAGCACGGCACCGACGTCTCGTACCTCCGGCTGCGGGCGTACCCGTTCACCACCGAGGTCTTCGCCTTCATCGAGCGCTGCGATCGGGTCTATGTCGTGGAGCAGAACCGCGATGCGCAGATGCTGTCGCTGCTCAAGATGGCGTGCACGGCGGCGCAGTGTGCCAGGCTCGGCAGCATCCGGCACTATATCGGCCTTCCGATCGACGGCCGCTCGGTGACGATGGAGCTGTTGAAGCAGGAGGAGGATCGCGCACGCTGACGCGTGCGCGCGACCGGTACCAACGATGTGCACGGACACCACGGGTCAGCCGCCCGCCCCGGGCCAAAAGCTCAAACGCAACGGCCGCGAGCCGGCCGCCTACCGCGGCGGCAAGACGACGCTCTGCGCCGGGTGCGGGCACAACGCGATTACCGAGCGCATCATCGAGTCGTTCTTCGAGCTCGGCATCGAGCCGACGCAGGTGCTCAAGCTCTCCGGCATCGGCTGCTCGAGCAAGGCGCCCGCCTACTTCCTGTCGAGCGCGCACGGCTTCAACTCGGTGCACGGGCGCATGCCGTCGGGGGCCCCCGGCGCCGTCGTGGCCCACCGGAAGATGATCGCGATCGGCGGGAGCGGCGA
>CAZGLC010000136.1:10118-13473 GCA_964526235.1 uncultured Bifidobacteriaceae bacterium | reverse complement strand
TCGATTCGTAATCGACAGGTCATCGGTTCAAGTCCGATCGCCGGCTCCAATCTTCTCGGCTCCATTCCGTACACACGGGCCCAGCGGTATTGCCGTCCTGCCAGGATCGAGTTACCCTCTGATCACCATGAAGGGCATCACCATCAAGCTGCCGGAAGGCACCTTGCGACGACTCCAACAGCAGGCTGGGGCGGCCGGCCGGAGCGTCGCGGCGCTCGTGCGCGAGCGCGTTGAGGGCGCCCAGGATCGCCATGCCCAGTCGGTCTATGCGGTGACCGCCGACCTGGCCGGCAGTCTCGCCGGCCCTCGAAGGGCGGCGACGAACAAGCGGCGCAGATTTCGGCGCCCGTGACCACGATCTGCGACACCGGCCCACTGGTCGCGTACCTCAATCGCAACGACCCGTATCACATCTGGGCTGTCGCGCTGATGAAACAGGTGCGCCCTCCACTGCTCACCTGCGAACCCGTTCTCACCGAGGCTGTGTACTTCCTGCGCGAAGACGACCTGGAGATCGCTCCGCTGTTCGAGTTGCTCGAACGCGACGTGCTTCGCTTGGAGTTCGACCTGTCGGCGCACTGGTCACGAGTCCGGACGCTGATGGCGCGCTATCGGCACATGGATCTGGCCGACGCCTCGATCGTCGTCATGAGTGAGGTACACCGCCGATGTCAGGTGCTGACTGTGGACCGCACGGACTTCAGCGTCTATCGACGGAACGACCGTCAGGTGATCGATTTCGTCGCGCCGCGGAAACGGTGAAGGGCCATTGGCACGCCACTTCATCTACCTGAATCGATCCCAGACCGGCTGGCCGCTCCCGTTGTAGATCACGAGATTCCCGTCGCTCTGCACCAGCAGATAGGCGTTCTGATTGCCGGCGGTTCCGGTCGAGAACCGGGCAACGCCTTGTCCGTCGTAGATGACGAAGTTGCCGTCAGTCTGCATAGCCGCCTGTCCCGCGGTCGTGCTGGCGGTGCCACTGCCCCAAGGCGCGGTTCGAGCTACTTCATCGTACAGAACCAGATTGCCGTCGCCCTGGTACAAAAGGCGATAGCGGTTATTGGTGGACCACAGAGATTGACCCTCGAGCAAGCGCGCGCCCGGCTGCAGCCGATCGGTGCGCGTCACCTGGAGCGGCGACGGTGGCCGATGCACTGGCGCCGCGGCTGTCCTCGACCCTGATCGTCACCGTCACGGTCGCGGCGTCATTGGGCGCCGTCCATGTGGTGCTCGATGCCGTCGCAGTGCCGAACGTCCCGAGCGCGGCGGTCCATCGATAGGTGAGGACGTCTCCATCCGGATCGCTGGCAGTGGCGCGCACGGTGCTCGCTTGTCCTGTCGTCACCGTGCAGGGACTGCAGCTCGCGGTCACGCTTGGTGCACGGTTCGTCGGCGTCGGCGTTGGTGTTGTCGTCGAGGTCCCGTAGAGCGCGCGAATCCCGTCGATGTCATCGGTCTGGAGGTCATCGATATTCGTGACTCGATTCATGATCGAGGAGACCGATTGCCCGTGGTCGTAGGGGTGACCGAGTCCCAGGACGTGACCGAATTCGTGCAGCGCCACGCGACGAAGATCGTACAGCGTGCCACCGCTCGACGACCGCCTCAGGTTCCCGCGGTACGAATTCCAGCTGCGACTCCGATCGAAGATGACGTCACCTTCGATCAATGTGTTGCCGCGATACCACCACAACGCGTACGCGACCGCATCGCCGAACGAGTCGCCATAGATGTCATCGTCCCAGAACACATTGTTGGTCCGATTACCGCGTGCTCTGTTCGTCGTGGAGTCGTGCTGGACGCGGAATTCGACGCCGCTCAGGTACTGATTCCACCGCGCCAGCGCCGCTTCCGAGGAAACGCCCCAGCTCGAGCTACCATCAAGCAGCGTCCCCGATGAACCCAATTGGAGATGCATAACGATGGATCCCGACGGCCAGCGTGGCTCGTTCCGCCAGTAGGCGCGGCCCGGGTCGGTGAGCCAGAGGACCAGGACCGCTGCGCCGACCGCAGCCAGCCGGCCCTTCAACGCCGCCGCGCCTCTGCCACGGCGCGGTCCAGAAGCGCGACGAACTCAGCAAGGGGCATCGCCGGCGTGCCGATCGGCGGGAGCGCCGACGTCCGGGTGCCGAGATTCTCGGGGCGGCCGAGCGGCGCGCCGTCGAGCGTCAGCACGCGATCGACACCGCGACTGTCGCGCTGCACCTGGAAGAGCCCCTGCCGGAAGCCGACAATCGGGTTGATGCTCTGCTCGCGCCGCGCAAAGACGACGCGGCGCTCGCCGACCGCGAACCGCGGCATCTCGGCAATCGCCATCCCCACGTCGCCGACCTCGCCGCCGAAGAAGTCGAACGTCTCGAGCGCGCTCGACGTTCCCGCAATCGGGTCCTGCACGCGGAAGACGACGCGCGTCTTGATGACGGCGCCGTCGCGGGTGGTCACCGGAAACGGCCGGACATCGACCACCTCGCCGACGAAAATGACCTCGGCGCGCGTCACGAGTTCCGCGAGCGTGACGGGATCGTAGGTCGTCGCGAACGACGGGAGTGCAGTGCCGCACACGAGGAGCACCGCGAGCGGCCAGCGTGCCGGCATGATGACCTCCTGGGGTGAACTGTCAGCGTAACACACGCCGATCGACGGCTGTCGAGGGTGTAGAATCTCCCGCCATGGCGCAGATCACCTTCACACGTCACGACGGGAAAGACTGTTCAGGGTTCTACGTGGAGCCGCCGGCCGGTCATCGCGCGCCGGGGCTCGTGGTCATTCAAGAGTGGTGGGGGCTGAACGATCAGATCAAGGGCGTCGCGCAGCGGTTTGCCAAACACGGCTACCGCGTGCTCGTGCCGGATCTGTATCGCGGCAAGGTCGGCCTCGACGCGAAGGAAGCCGAGCACCTGATGGGTGATCTCAACTTCGGCGATGCCGCCGGGCAGGACATCCGCGGCGCCGTGCAGCACCTGAAGAAGACGAGCGCGCAGGTCGGCATCACCGGCTTCTGCATGGGCGGCGCGCTCACGCTGCTCTCGGCCGTCTTCGTGCCCGAGGCCGACGTGGCGGTCACGTGGTATGGCTTCCCGCCGCTCGAGTACATCGACGCGAGCAAGATCAAGATCCCGCTGATGGGACACTTCGCGACCGAGGACCAGTTCTTCCCCATCGCGCAGGTGGATGAGCTCGAAAAGAAGCTGAAGGCGGCAGGCGTCCACTACACGTTCCACCGCTACAACGCGCAGCACGCGTTCGGCAACGAAGAGAATATCGACAAGCCGATCCCGGTGAAGTACGACGCGGCGGCGGCGAAACAGGCGTGGCAGCGTACGCTCGCCTTCTTCGACCACCACCTCGGCGT
>CAZGLC010000136.1:0-10018 GCA_964526235.1 uncultured Bifidobacteriaceae bacterium | reverse complement strand
TTCTCCGGCGGGTTGCCGGAGATGTAGAGCTGATACAGCTCTTCCTCCGACGCCGGCACGCGCCGCGTGATGTCCACGACCATCGTCTTGCCCTCCCAGCGACGCACGAGCGTCTCCTTGCGGAGGTGGCCGAGGAACGTCTCCTCGACCATCTCCATGCACCGGAACGGGATGAGCCGCACGTTCGGCTCGAGCCGACGGTAGAGCGGCAGCCGGATCGTCCACGGCCGCGTGAAGACCTTCGAATCCTCGATCCGCGCCTCGTACTGAATCGCATCGCGCCCGAGCGGCGTGTACCGCTCGGTCACGCGCAGCGCGTCGCTGTGGAAGTTGCCCGACCGGTCGAACCAGGTGTTCGGCGTGAAGCGCGACACCTCGGCGACGAGCGTGTCGCCGTCCCACTTGCCGACCGAGTGCCCCATGAACGCGTCGCCGGGATACGTCACCACCTCGTCGAGGTGGATCGTGCGGTCGGCGTTCCTGAACTCGAATGCCATCATGACCTTCGTGGTGCCCTGGATGATCTGGAACTTGTAGGGCATGTACATCGCCCGGGGCACGCCGGGCAGATAGCACCGGAGCTCCGGATCGCGATCGAGCCAGTTGGCGACGTTCTCGCGCTGCCGCGCCGCCGCCCAGGGCTGATACGGGATCTCGTCGCCGACGACGACCCCGAGGTCGGCCGGAATCCACCCGACCGTGCCGAGCGCGACGACGGGCGCCGCGAGCACGGACACGTCCGGATAGACGCCGCGCTGGGCGACCATCGGCCGCGCCTCGTGGCTCAACAGATCCCAGTAGGCCGACGTGTTCGCCTGCCAGATGCCGCTGAAATCGGGCCTGCCGTCGGCGGTGCGCGCGATCTGCCCCGCCGCTCCCGCGCTCTGCGACTCGCCGGTCTCCATCGTCACGAGAAGCACGCCGGCGACCACGACGCCTCCAAGCAGCGTGCTCAGCAGATGATTTAGTGCCTTGCGCATGCTCGATGCTCCCTCTCGCTGGTGGCGTGCGGAGTATACTCCTCGTCGACCTCAGAGGAGGCGCCATGCCACGCCGACGTCTGCTGCGCGTCCCGGCCTTTGCGATCGTCTTCGTGTGCGGCGCGCTCGCCATCGCCGCGGGTCAGGAAGCCGCGTTTCGCACGCCGTGGGGCGAGCCCGACCTCCAGGGGCTCTGGAACAGCGAGACGCTCACGCCGCTCGAGCGGCCCGCGCGCTGGGCCGACACGCCGGTCCTCACGCCCGAAGAAGCAGCCGCCGTCGAGAAGTGGGTGGCATCGACGCCGGGCCGCGACGATCGATCGATGCGGGGCACAGAGCGTGACGTGGCCGGCGCCTACAACGAGCTGTGGAGCCCGCCGCGCGACGTCGGCCTCTCCGATCGCCGCACCGGACTCATCGTCGATCCCCCAGACGGCCGCATTCCGCCGATGACGCCCGACGCACAGCAGCGGACGCGCGCGGTGCGCGAGTACCTGCGCGCGCTGCTGGAGGGCACGGCGGGCGGCCCGCCCGGCTCGCCGGTGTCGGCGCGCCGGAGCGACGCGCCGCCCACTTACAACATCGACCGGATGAACCGATCCGACGGTCCAGAAGATCGATCGACGATGGAGCGCTGCTTCGGCACGCCGATGCCGGTGTACGAGCGCGCCGCGTACCGGATCGTGCAGGCACGTGGTCAGGTCGGCATCTATGTCGACTTCGGCCAGGGGCAGGGCTTCCAGCGGACGATTCCCGTGGATGGGTCGCCGCACCTCCCGTCGAAGATCCGGCTGCTCCACGGCGACTCGCGCGGCCGCTGGGAGGGCGACACGCTCGTCGTCAGCGTCGCCAACTTCACCAACAAGACCGACTTCCGCGGCTCGCGCGAGCACCTGCGGCTGACCGAGCGGCTCACGCGCGTGTCGCGAGATCGCCTCATGTACCGCGTCACCGGGGAGGATCCCACCACGTGGACGCGGCCGTGGACCTTCGAGGTGGCATGGAACCGCGAGGCGGACCGGCCCAATCGGAGCTACGAATCGACATGCCACGAAGGCAACTACGGCCTGCTCGGGATGCTCGCCAACACGCGCGCGGCCGAAGCGCTGCACGCGAAAGGCCAGGGCCCGGATCCCGCCACGCAGGACAACGCCACCGGCGGCGGCACGGGCGCCGAGCGCAGCGTGGCCAACTTTCCGCGATGACATCGCGAACTGAGGAGATGCCGATGATCACACGTCTTCCCGTGCTGCTTCTCGTTGCCGCGATCGCGCTCGGCGGCATGCCGGCCGGCGCGCAGACGGCCGACTCGCACTACGACCATCTCGTGCGGATCGCCAACAGCTACCAGGTGTCGCTCGACGTCGTGTACCGCACGGCGAACAACTGGGACGGGACGCTCGACATCGTACGGCCCAGGCAGTCGTCCACACCGACGCCGACCGTCCTCTTCTTCCACGGCGGCGGCTGGACGGGCGGCAGCAAGGACGCGGGGCTGCTGGCGGCGCTCCCCTACGCTGAAATGGGATATGCGGTCGTCAACGTCGCCTACCGGCTGTCGAGCGTCTCACTGGCGCCCGCGGCCGTCGAGGATGCGCGCTGCGCGCTGCGGTGGGTCTACCGCAACGCCAAGCAGTACAACTTCGATCTGCACCGGCTGGTCGTCACCGGCACCTCGGCGGGCGGCCATCTGGCGCTCGTCACCGGCATGCTCACCGACGACGCCGGCCTCGACCTCGGCTGCCCAGGCGATCGCGGCGCCGGGCCGGTCAACACCGATCCGCTGAAGGTGGCGGCGATCGTCAACTGGTACGGCATCACCGACGTGCGCGAGATGCTCGGCGGACCGAACCGGCGCGCGTATGCGGTGATGTGGCTCGGCGGCCAGCCCACTCGCGAGCAGATTGCCACGCAAGTGTCCCCGCTCACCTACGTGCGGCCGGGCCTGCCGCCCGTGTTGACGATCCACGGCGATGCGGATCCGACCGTGCCGTACACCCAGGCGATGCGCCTGCACGAGGCGCTGCAGAAGGCGGGCGTGACGAGCCAGCTCGTCACCGTGCCGAAGGGCGGGCATGGCGGGTTCACGATCGACGAGAACCTCCGCGTCTACACCGCCATCCGCAGCTTCCTGACGAAGCACATCGGGTTGGTGACGAGCAGCAACTGACGTAGTCGGTAGTCGGTAGCCGGTAGGGCTTCGCTACCCGGCTACCGGCTACCAACCAGCTAAAAGTTGAACTGCGCCCCGACCTTGAACATGCGCGCGGCCAGCACCTGCTGCGCGTTCAGCCAGGCCCCACCGTACCGCGTGTTCAGGCCAAGCACAGGGTTCGAGTTGAGCACATTGTAGACGTCGAACATCCCCTGCACGCGGGTTGGACCCACGCGGAAGATTCGCGCGAGACGAACGTCGAGCTGCGTGAACCGATCCTCGAACCGCGTCCGGGGATCGATGAGCTCGAGCTCGACGCTGCGCACCCCGCCAGCCAGATTGCGGCCGAGCGACGGCGCGATCTCCGCCGTGGTGGCCACGTAGCTGGCCGTGATCGGAACACCGGGCAGGCTCTGCAACGCCACACTCGGCAGCAGTCCCCACGGCAGCGGGTAGATGGCAGACAGCTTGACCTGCGTCCCCGCGGACCACGGCGCGCTGACGTGACAGAGCTCCGGATCTTTCGGCGTCACGATGGTCGTCGACGCCGCCACGCCCAGGACCGTGAGCGGCTGCACCTGCGGAAGATTGTTGAACGCGCACGTGTCGTACACCGTTCCCCCGGTGCTCAGGCCGCCGGAGACCATGCCGCCTTCGGCAAACCGCGCATTGATCGTGACATCGATCCCGTTGAAGACCTCGCTCTGCTTGCCGTAGCGCGACGCCTGTGTCACGAGATTGGTGATCTGGCCGAATTTCGCCGGCGTGATGTTGTAGAGCCCGCAGATCTGGCTGCCACCGCCGCCGGGCAGCCGGGAATCTCCCGGCGCCGTAATGCAGAACGGATCGTAGTCGGCCTGCGTCGTCGCCTGATTGTCGCTGACGAGGAAGTTGCCGTACCAGGTGCGGAAATACGCGACATTCAAGGCGATGCCCGGTCTCAGCTCGTGCTGAATGGCCGCCGACGCCTGCCAGTTGTAGCCGCGATTGCCGAACCCTTGTGTGACATCCTCCGCAAAGCGCGTGGTGATTCTCGACTGACCGAAGTTGGCCGGTGAGAGCGGTCCAAGCTCGTTCGCTTGCGGAACGTAATCGCCGTTGAGGTCGTTCCAGGCCCGCGTCGCGCTGTTCACCGACGTGTTCACGGGGGCAACGTCGTTGACGATGCCGCCCGTGGACTGCCAGGCCACATACCGGCCCAGAGACACTTTGAGCGCCGTCTTGGCGGTGCCGAACAGATCGTAGGCGGCGCCCAGCCGCGGGGAGAGATCCGTCCAGCTCGGCGCCTTCTCTACCCGCGCGAAATCGCGCGCGGGCACCCAGCGCCCAGCCGGCAGGTGCAGCTCGGGAATCCACCCGTAGTAGGAATCGAACCGCAGGCCCATATTGAGCGTCAGCTTCCGGATGGTCCACTGATCCTGCGCGTAGAGACCGAGACTGCGCACCCGACCCTCGCGCTCGTAGGGCGTCGCCCAGTAGGTCACCGATTGGGGCACCGCGTTGCGAAACGTGTAGCTGACGTCGTGGTTGATGGACGAGTAGCGGTGTACCAGCGCCTCCAGTGCGTACAGTCCGCTCTTGAACGTATGCGAACCTGTGATGTAGGACACCGTCACCCGTTGATTGGCTTGTTTGAAAATCTGGTTCCCCCAGGCCGCCGTGGGACCAAGACCCGAGCCCCTGGAGCCGTACCGGTAGTTCCTCGACTGCTCCAGGACGGAGTAGTCGTCATAGGTCCCACCGGTCAGACGGTTGAGGATATTCCCGATGACCGCCGTCCCCCCAGCCTCAACAAGGAGCCGGTTGGTGACGGGATACGTCCAGGTGGCCTGGGCGACGTAGTTCGGACTGTACTTATGGGCTCCGGCGGCTTCGGGCGCGACGAGCCCATTCTGGATGGCCCACATACAGTTGCAATTGTCTTGATAGATGTAGCTGAGGTCGACCTTGTGCTTCGGCGCGACCTGCCACGTCAGGCGGAGGCTGCTCTCCCCGTAGTAGTCGTCATCGTAGGCCGGCCGGCTGAGATCGGGCTCATAGAACAAGGTGCCCTGAAGCTTGTTGTAGTAATTCCCCGGCAGGTAGGACGAGGTGTGAAACCACCGCTGGGCCGCAAAAAACCAGAGCTTGTCCTTCCTGATCGGGCCTCCCACTCCCATGTTGACGTCAAAGAGCTTTCGGATCTCCGGTTGCGCCTCCACGCCGCGGGCGCGCAGCTGGTCGGTCACGTTCGCACTCTGCAGGTTCTCATGGCCGACCGTGCTGAAGAAGGATCCCGAGAACGTGTTGCCGCCCGCCTTGGGGACCATGTTGATGTGCACGCCACCGGTCTCGCTTTCGGCGGACATGCCGCTCGTTTCGACGGTGATTTCGGCGGTGGCCGCAGGGTTCGGGCTGTAGGTGCGGTTGCCGGACCCGAGCAGCGTGTTCTGCACCATCCCTTCCCGCATCAGGACGAAGTCGGCCTGGCGGCTGCCATGGATCCCGAAGCCCTGGTCCTGCTCCCCCTGATTGCCGCCGACGTCCTGACGATTGGGCGTGGCCAACACGGCGCCTGGCACGAGCGCGCTAAACAGGTTGACATTGCCGCCAACGGGAAGCTGATCCACGACCTCACGCGCAAAGACCTTCTGCTGCATGACGTTTTGAACGTCCACCACCGGCGTCTCGCCGGTGACCGTCACCGTCTCTTCCAGCGCACCGAGCCTCAGCTCGGCATTCACCGTCGCGGTGAACGCGGTCGTCAACTCGAGACCTTCGCGCCTGAACGTGCTGAAGCCGGGCAACGTGAAGGTGATGGTGTACATGCCGGGCCGCAAATCGACGATGCGGTAGAGGCCCCGGTCGTCGGTGATCACCGCGCGTACCTTTTCGATCAGCGCCGGACTGGCGGCCTCTACGGCCACGCCGGGCAGTACAGCACCGGTCGGGTCGGTCACCAGACCCGCGATCGTGCCGCTGACGACCGTCTGCGCCGATGCGGCGACCGGCGCGACCAGAAGACCCCAGGCGATCGCCAGAGGTACGATGCTCTGTACAGTCACGGGCATTCTCCTTCCGCACGGCGACGTAGGACGGGTCCGAAAGGACCCGTCCTACGTCTTGCCGGTGCTCAGAACGTGTAGCGGATCCCCAGTTGCATCGTGCGCCGCTCGTCGGCCACCGTCGTCCGGTTGAAATTGGGACTCCGGCGGTTGTTGATCGGGTTGTCGAAGTTGACCCGATTGGTGGCGTTGTAGATCTCCGCAAAGAACCCCACGGATTGGGCGGCACTCGGCCTGACCACGTACTGCAGCCGCAGGTTCAGCATCATCTCGGTGCTGCCCTTCATGCCGTTCCGGATGGCTCTGCCGCTGGCATCCACCTTCGAGACGATCGGCCGCGTCGCATCGTCGCGGCCTCGCACGGCACCAGCCCGGGCACCAGCTGCATGAGCGACATCTGCACGCGCCCCTGCATCGGCAGGTTCTCGATGTCCTGCGCGGTGATGTTGGTCCCGATTGCCGTCTGCGTCACCTCGATGAGCGGCGCCTCGCCGGTCACGGTGATGACGTCGGTCAGCGTGCCGATCGGCATCGTGAAGGCGAGCGTGATGGCCTGCCCCACCAGCACGGTTACGCCGGTGCGGCTCTGCGTCTGAAAGCCGGACAGCTCCGCCCGCACGGTGTAGCGGCCAGGCGGGACGGCCGGAATGACGAACCGGCCGTTCTCGCCGGCGACGGTCGTCCGTCTGAGACCTGTTGATTCCTCGGTAATCGTGATGGGGGCGCCGGGCAGCGCCGCGCCGGTCTGATCGATGGCGCTCCCGTTGACTTCGGCGACGGCGGCCTGACCGAAGGCAGGCGCGAGGGAGACGACGGAGAGGAACAACGCCGCGGCGACGCAGAACGTTCGGCGTAGCATGTAGGCCTCCTCGTGGCAAAGGCCACCGACGCGCGGGTATGAAACGAACTATGGCGCTCCGTCTCTACATGCGGGCGATCCTACCTCATCATGCGAACAGGCCGGTAGGGGCCGACGTGAGGTCGGCCCCTACATCAACCGATAGCTCAGAACGTGTAGCGAATGCCGAGCTGCATCGTCCGCGGCGCGCCGACGCTGACGATCTCGTTGAAGTTCGTACTCGTGCGCTCGTTGAACGGGTTCGCGAAATTGTTTCGATTGGTCAGGTTGTACAGCTCCCAGTAGAGCCCGAGCCGGCGCGCCTGGCCGGCCAGCGGGATCTCGTACTGCACGCGCAGATTCAACGCCAGGAAATCGGAATACCCCGGCATCGTGTTGTGGATCGCGTAGCCCCTGGCATCGAGCTCCGACAGGATCGGCCTTCTCGCGTCGTCACGGCCTCGCTGCGGACGATCGAAGTTGTCGAGGTCGTTGTTCGTGTCGTCGCCCACGAGCTCGTTCACCGGATTGCCCGTGTAATAGGTGAACGTCGCGCCGAGCCCGAGCCCGCCCCACGGATCCCAGTTGCCGGCCGCCGTGAACCCGTGCCGGTTGTCCACGTTCGTCAAGCCATAGTCGCCCCGCGGGTTCGACCCGCTCGTGAGGCCCCAGTCGTCGTTGACCCGGCGGTCCCAGACCGCAAACGCATTCCCCGTCTGGACGTTGACGTCGCGGGCCTTCGAGAGCGTGTAGCTGACGCGGCCGGACCAGCGGTTCGACATCCGCTTGACCATGCCGAGCTCCAGCGCGCGGTAGTCGGTGTTGAACGCGTCGAGCGACTGGTACTGCAGCACACGCCGGAAATTCGCGCCGCGCGCCGCGGCGGGAATCAGCGTGCCCGTCGGATCGAAGGCGGCGATGCCGAGCCTGGTCACACTGCCTGCGGCATTCAGCGGACCTTCGTTGATGTCGATCTTTCCCGTCTGATCGCGCCCGACGTTGCCGACGTAGTCCACCGTAACGGCCATGTTGGTGCCGAGCTGACGCTCCATGCCGCCGCTCCACGACCAGAGGTAGCCGAGCTTCGGGTTGCCGCGGAGGGTCGGAATGTCGACGAACACCTGACCGGCGTTGTTCCGGTTGCGCAGGTCGACCAGCAGGGCGCGACAGGCGGGGCTGATCTGGGCGCGCCCCTGGCCGTCGCCAACCGGGTTCAAGCAGGCATGCGCCGGCAGTGCGCCGCGCTGCGACGCGCGATCGTTCCCGGTGTCGAACGAATACGCCGTTCCGATCACCGCGTTGCCCAGGACGTCGTACATGAACTGATTCCGGGGCGGCTCGTAGAACTTGCCGATGCCCCGCGGAAGACCATCCGCTCGCTCACGGCGTACGCCACGCCGAAGCGAGGCGCGAAGGCGTCCTTGCTGTCCGGCACGATGGTCGCGTAGTCGTACCGCACGCCGAGGTTCAGCGTCAGCTTGTCCGCCGCCCGCCACTTGTCCGAGACGTAGGCGGTCGTGCGCCAGTCTTGGACGTCAAAGAAAGGATCGCCCAGACGGATCCGGAACCGGCTCGGATACGTAAACGGGTCCGCCGGGTTGAACGGCCTATCCGTCAGGAAGTTGTACTGGCCAAAGGGGCCACCGGTGCCAGCGGGCGCGGTGAAGCTCGTCCCGCCGTAGTCGCCCGTCTCGAAGCCGAACCGCCATGTATGATTGCCCGGCGTGAACGTGAATTGCTCGGTCAGCGTCAAGGTCGTCCAGTAATGCGCGGCCGTGCCCGCCCGCGGGCCCGCCCGGTAGCTCGGATGCTGCTGCTGCGCGCCGAAATCGATCGGATCCCTGCCTCCCAGGCCGGTAATCTCGTGCGTCTTCGGATCGAACGGATCGCTGTTGAACTCGGCGTTGTAGAGATCGCGGGCTGCCTGCCGCAGGTGCTCAGTCGTGGTGCTCACCTTGAGCTCGTTGAGCATCCGGCCGCTCAGCACCGCGGTCCAGTGGAAGCTGGTGATCGTCTCTTTCGCCCGCTCGTAACGGAAGTTCTCTGGCAGGCTCCCCTCCGCTTCCGCAACCTCGCCGATGCCGTCGTTCGGGTTCCAGATCGTCCGGAAACCGACGTTATGGTTCGGAGTCACCTGGTGATCGAGTCGCCCGAAGTACTTGGTGAGGTTGACGTCGTAGATGTCCGTGAACGACCTCGCCAGGGGCGCCGCCTCGGCGGGGAACTTCAGATCGAGCGCGTCGGCGAGCCACTGGCGCTCGCTGTTGAAGAAGAAGAACGCCTTGTTCCGGACGATCGGCCCGCCGATGCTCGCGCCGATGATGTCGTTGCCGCTTTCCGGCTTCTCGCGCCCTTCGAGCTTCGAGAAATAGTTCGTCGCGTTGAATGTGTCGTCTTGGCCGTAGTAATAGCCGCTGCCACGGAACTGATTCGTCCCGCTCTTGGTCACGGCATTGACGATGACGCCGGAGGCGCCGCCGTACTCGGCTCCGTAGTCGTGCGTCATCACGTTGTACTCGGCGAAGGCGTCGATCGTCATCGTCACCTGCGTGAACGCGCCTCCCCGGTCGTCCTTGTTGTGGACGCCGTCGACCAGGAACAGGTTGCTCTGGCTCTCGCGGCCGTTCGCGCTGTAGGTGGTGCCCTCGAAGTTCCCGGAGTCGAGCTGCGGCGTCAACCCGGGAATCATCTGCATCAGCGACAGCATCTCCCGCCCCTGCGTGGGCAGGTTCTCGATGTCCTCGGTCGTCAGGCTGCTGCCAAGGGTGGTCTGCGTGACCTCGATGAGCGGAGGCTCACCCGTCACCGTGACCGAATCCTGGAGCGTGCCGATGGGCAGGGTGAAATTGAGCGTGAGGGCCTGGCCCACGAGGAGCCTAACGCCCGTCCGCGTCTGCATCTGAAATCCGGACAGCTCGGCTCTCACCGTGTAGAGGCCAGGCTGGACGCCCGGGAGCACGAACCGGCCCGTGCCGCTGGTGTCCGTCGTCCGCACCAGCCC
>CAZGLC010000135.1:0-13555 GCA_964526235.1 uncultured Bifidobacteriaceae bacterium | reverse complement strand
TTTTCGATCGGCTTGCCGGGTCGAATGAAGCGCAGCGTGACCCCACGCGCGTACGCCCACGCGTCGAGCGTGCGGCCGGCAAACTCCGGCCCGTTATCGACGACAATCGTCTGCGGCAGGCCGACCGCGGCGTGCAGGCGATCGAGCACGCGCGCCACGCGGAGACCTGGCAGCGAGCGGTCGACTTCGATGGCGACGCATTCGCGGGTGAAGTCGTCCACGATGTTCAGCGTTCGAAAGTTGCGACCGTCGGCCAGCGTGTCGGTCGTGAAGTCCATCGACCAGCGCTCCAGTCGCTGGTTGGGCGGCGGGAGCGGGACGCGCTCGGCCCGCGTGAGCCGCTTTCGCTGCGGCCGACGCACCTGCAGGCCGGCCGCCTGGTAGATCCGATGCACGCGCTTATGATTCACCACTAAGCCGTCGCGTTCGAGGAGGATGTGCAGCCGCCGATAGCCAAATCGCGCGCGCACCGCTGCGTGGGCCTGGAGACGCTCGAGCACGGCGACGTTCGTCGCGCTGGTCCGTCGCTGATACCGCCACGTGGCCGTGCTCAATCGGATCACCCGACAGGCCCGTCGCAGACTCGCGCCGCGCGTCTGGAGCCACCCCACCGCCTCGCGCCGAGCCATGGGGCCTACCACTTTTTTGCGACCACCGCCTTGAGCGCCTGGATGTCTAACGTCTGCTCGGCGACGATCTGCTTCAGCCGGCGGTTCTCGTCCTCGACCTGTTTCAGTCGCTGCATTTCACTGAGCTCCATGCCAGCGTACTTCGCCTTCCAGCGGTAGTACGTCTGGTCGGTGATCCCGTGCGTGCGGCACAGATCCGCCACCTTCCGACCGGCCTCACCTTCCTTGACGATCGACAGGATCTGCTCGTCGGTGTACTTGCTCCGTTTCATCGGTCCTCCTCGGAACGGAGGGCCTCATTCTATGGCGTGGCGGATTACGGGGGGCAAGTCAGTAGCGCCTCCGGTTGCCGCTGCCATCAGCTTCACCGGTGGCTGAAGCGCCCGACGGACGTCTTTGGGACCCCATGCCGGCCGACCACGTATGGCCAGGGCAACTCGCGCCCGGTACGAGTCCGGCGGAGGAATTCAATGAATACTGAAACGACGAGCGGCGCAGACGTCCTCCACTTCATTCGCGAGCATTCCGTGCGCCTCTCGGCAGGCGCGGTTCTCGCGGTCTGTGTATTGGTGATTTCGTTTTCTGGGGTACCCGCCCTGTGGGTGTTCCTGCTGGGTCCCGTGCTGGTCGGAGCGTTGATCCCGCTATTCGGCCTTGTCGACGCCGCAGCGCAAATCGATCGGTGGGACGACTGGTTCGCCTTCCGTCTTGAACGCGCTCAACAGAAGGACGGCAAGCTATCAAGATATTTCAGTCGGCCGCTGTTCAGTGGAACTCGTGCGCTCTGGTGCAGGACGCGCCAAATTCAGGACGCAACGGTACAGGCGGCCGTTCGGTTGTGCGCGATCCTGTACTTCTGGGCGCTCATGACGCTGATGCTCGTGATGGCGTTATACGTTGTCGTGGCAATCGTGATGCTCGTAATCGCGCTCGCCATTGCTGGCTGGATCATGAATCAAAGCGGCGGAGGACGTCGCGTCGTGTATCGCACAAGGCAGGACACAGACTTCTTCGGTAACCGACGAGACGAGCACTTCGACGATTCGGGCCGACGGATTGGTGAGAGAAGACCTACGGCAGACTTCTTCGGGAGACCAAAGACGGAGCACTTCGACGCCGCGGGCGTCAAGACGGGTGAGAGCAGGGAGACCAGCACGTTGTTCGGCGACCCAAAGACTGAGCATTTCGATGTCTCGGGATCGAAAACTGGAGAGAGCAGGCATACAACGACGATCTTCGACGAACCCGTCGTCGAGCATTTCGACCGAGGCGGTCACAAGACGGGCGAAACCAGATTCACCGAGACGTTATTCGGCGAGACGGTCGCCGAGCGTTCGAGCGAGGATAACGACAAGTAGTACGGACAGCGGGTCGCTGCTCGCCGCGCTGGCGTGACCTGCAGCTCGGGGCACTTCAATATGCCCACGCCTTTGCCTGATGAGATGCGACTGGCCCGCCGCTGAACGTGAAATGGCCCCTTCCAGTTGAACCTACAACATTGAGAGGGGCGACTCTCGCTTCCTTGCGGAGATGAATGATGTGAGTTCAAACCTGCCACACGCACGGCCTTCGGTACGAGGACTACGGCGAATGTGCACAGTGCATCACTGAGCGCCTCCAAGAAGAAGCGATGCAGCGCCAAGAGGAGCTGCTCCGTGAGCAGACGGAATTGATGCGGCGTGCAGCGGCTGAACGCCAGCAAACGGTGCAGTCGACTAACGCCATCACAAGAGACAATCTATCAAAGGAACTGCTTAAGACGCTCCTTGAGGACGCAGCGTTCGAGACGGGCACCCACGACGATGGCGACGTCATCGTTAATGACCAGATTCGCTGCTTCGTCCTGCCCCATAAAGATCGTGGCACAATCCGGCTGCTGACCGGGTGTGTGTTCAAAGAGGAAGTACCCGCGGCGGCTCGCTTTGAAGCGGCGAACCAGATCAACGTCAAGTTCGTGATGGTCCGCGCTTCGGTATCGGGGGATGTCCTCTACTTCGATTACGACCTTCTCCTGAACGACGGCATATCAAATCGAGGCCTCACTCTGGCGGTGAAACGGTTCTGTTCGATTCCCATTTCGGCTATTGCTGAGTACGCTGCTGACCTCGTGCAGTAGGTATTGCGCCGGCGGTGTCTGGGACCGGCCAGGCGCGCCTGCTGAAAATACCCAGCCGTTGATAGGGTCGCCAGTTTTTGGCCGTGTGCGCGCCTCGAACGTGTAAGGATCTTTCAGGGACCGCTCTACGCCACGAGGCGCACAGCGCCCGTGAACGTGACTGCAACGATCGGGGAGTTACCGAAGGTATGGTACCGGTACGGGGATTCGAACCCCGGTCCCGTGGCTGAGAAAGCGGTTCACAAGATGGGGCGCCACAGGCCAAGATCGGCAGTCCCCCAACGTCAATCCGTCAGGAAGCTCGGCGTGTCCAAGCCAATGGCGACGTCGTGATTTCGACGGTATGATATTGTCATACAGCCTGAGGGAGGTGCGGGATGGGCACAAGGCGCGGCCGTGTCGCGGTGACGATCTCGATTCCGCCAGCGTTGGCCGAGGAATACGATCGACTCGCTCAAGCCACGGCGAAGAATCGAAGTGAGCTTTTTCGGGAGATGTTCGACAGCTATCGCCGCGCGCGCGGCGAGGACTTGTTCAACGAGCTCCAGCGGTACGGGTCCCGAAAGGCGCGCGAGAAGGGTGTGCGGACCGAGCGCGATGTGGAACGCCTCGTGTTCGAGGACCGATGAGTGCGTGTCGTCTTCGACACGAACGTCTACATCTCCGCGTTCGTGATTCCAGGGAGTCTTAGCGACGACGCGTACTACCGCGCGCGAGCAGGCGAGGTCGATCTGTATACGTCCGTCGCGATTCTGACTGAGCTGGCGTCGAAGCTTCGAGGGAAATTCGACTGGAACGAAGACCGCATCCGGGCGGCGCTCAAGGCGATTAGCCGGACGGCACAGGTGGTGAAGACGACGCCGCACCTTTCTGTCGTTCGGGATGAGACAGATAATCGCATTCTCGAATGCACGGAGAAGGTCGCCGCGGATCTCATCGTCACCGGCGACCCGCATTTGCTGAGACTCCGTCGCTTCGGGAACGCGGGGGTGGTGCGGGTGTCCACGTTCCTTCGCATCCTCGGCCACGGACCAGCAAGAGAGGGTTGACGGTGAGCATTTGGGCGCGGCGTCAAAGCCACTTTCAATTGGCGATTTGTGTACCTATTTCGTACTTAGAGCAGAAGGATTTGGCGTATCTGGCGGATCAGTCGATTCGTTTTATTCAATAATTTAGAGAATTCGCGGTAGGTGGCGATTAGAGTCCCCTCTTCCGCACCGCAACTTAAGTCTAAGTCTCGGGCAGTCAATTACTTCGTGTGAATCATCGTGCTCCGGTGGGGGAACTACGAGGGTCCACGTCCGAAAGAGATGCGGAAGGGGGCGCCAGGGACCTTCTCACTCGATAAACAGAGCGCCGTTCAGCGCCGTTCACAATCGATGTCCAGCATTAGAGGGATTGCGGCGACCATCTCATGGTTGCCACACATCGCCTGGCTCAGAGGCTGATGGATGCCGATGAGGCCCGACTGATAGCCGTCCGTCTCATGAAAGAGAAACGAGTTCTTGTTCGCCAGCGCTTCGTTGAGGATGTTTCTGGTGAATACACCTATCTGGACGCCGTACTTTTTCGCATCGGCGATCTCACTGAAGACAGCCCATGCTGCAGCTGGCGCAGCTTCCACAACGGCGCGACAAAACCGTGGGTGGCCAATGAGGAGCAAGATCTCGTTCGCGAGCTCCGTCACGCGGGGAGGTTTTTGCACTCTCCCATCACCTTGGCGCCGGCGCTCGGCTTCCCACTCGCGGACGTCGGTGGAGTGGTGAATCAGCGACTTCGCCGACCGAATCAACTCTTGCGCGACAACTGGTAACTCGGAAGACGAGCCCCGGAGGATGGCGCCGTACAGCGCCTGCGCGTAACGCTCCGCATTGTGACGGCCGAACCTAGCCGGCCGGACAACCGCGAACCACCCCCAGGTGAAGAACGTCAGGACGAACACGCCGCCCAGGACAGGCTGCCAAGTTGCCGGGGTGAGTAAGTTCCCAATGGGCACAAACCACCGCTCCGCGCGCCACACATCCGTCAACAGCGTGAGCACGCCGACGGTCGTTGCGATGCCGAAGGTGATCTCGATGAGAGGAATCGGCGCCGTCTTGATTCGGAAGCGGTAGACCAGATCCGCTATCGTCCACGCCAGTACCATGAGTGCGAGGCCAGCAAGGAACTCCTCGAAGCCGAAGATCTGCGGCACGTTGGCCTCGAGCGGCGCGAAGCAGACGAGCCAATAGCAGTGGTCGTTCGGCACGTGGTCTCGGTGAGGGAACCAATAGTACGGCAGGGCTGCCCGTCCGAGAATGGCGCTTTTTCTTGAACGGTGGCGCTATGGCACCACGCGTCCGCTCGGTTCAGATGCGCACCGCTCGAGAACCTTGCAGGAACCGCTAAACTCTCGTCTGCATGGACTTCGACCTTGTCGGGGACATCGAAGACATCGAGACGATTGCGACGGGCCGCGGAATCCGCGACCTACCCCGGCTGCGCCGGTTGTATGGCAAGGGCTACTGGAGGAAGATGAAAGGTACCGCCTGGATCCGGCTGCGGAACGGCCGCGTGCGACTGGCGGAACTGCACTGGTATGAAGCGCATGGCATCGGTAAAAAAGAGTTCAAGCGCAAGAGGTACCTCGACTAGCCGCCGCAAATCGGCCACGGCGCGCCGGTTCGCTGTGTGCGTTCGGAACGATGGCTACGAGGCGTCGCTCGAGCGAAACAAGATCTACACCGTCGTGCCGGATGAAGAGGCCGAGCGTGAGGGCGACCTGCGCGTCATCGACGAGAGCGGCGAGGATTACCTGTTCTCCGCCGATCGGTTCGTGGCCATCGAGGTCCCAGCGGCGGTGAAAGCATCGCTGCTGAAGACTGCTCAGGGCTGAGCGCGCGGGCTCCAAACAGCCCGTACCGCAGCAGAGATCTTTTCAGGCTGGCGCATGAGTCGGCCGCACGAATTCGCGGCGTTCCCATGGCGCGGCCTGACCGGGCACGGGGACGCGAAAACGGCGCGTTGGCGGCCCCTCGGTCGTGACCGGTACGCGTTCGCTGGAGTTCGACATGCGTCACATCGCGTACGTCGTTGTGGCCGTCGCATTCGCGCCGGTGGTGGCGGCGGTTCAGACCCCGTCCCAACAGGCGATTGAGGAGGCGGCGCGGAAGGCGTCACCCCGCTCGGGCGATGACGCGCTCGAGTTTTTCGAGGCGGAGTTCGGCCGGAAGACGGCCGAGGCGATCACGCGCGTGTACGACCCGAACACCCCGGCCGCGACGAACCCGCCCCGTACTCCGTGGGGCGCACCCGACCTGCGCGGCTACTACCTGACGGCGACCTATACGCCGCTGGAGCGTCCGACAGCGATCACCAGACCGCTGTACACGATGGAGGAAGCGATCCGGGCGTTCATGGATGCGACGACCGCCGACGTCCGCGTCGATCCCGCCACGGTCCATTACGACTGGAAAGAGTTCGGGATGGAGGCATGGCAAAGCCCGGTTCGACCGAATCTGCGGACGTCGTTGATCGTCGATCCGCCGGACGGGAGGATCCCTCCGCTCACGCCGGAAGCCCGGAAGCGACGGGCTGACGCGGCTGCCCGGGCGAAGGCGAGAAATCCCCAGACGGCGGTGCGGACGCTGGGAAATCTCGAGACGCGCTGCATCATGGGAGACGGGGCGATTCCGCTCGTCCAGGGAGGCTCGCCCGGTTCGATTTCAGTCGGATCCGAGGTGACCACGGAGATTCAGATCTTCCAGACTCCGCAGTACGTGACGATCCTCCATCAGTCGATGAACGAAGTGCGCATCATCCCGCTCGACGGGCGTCCGCACCTGCCGCCGTCGGTCCGTCTGTGGGTCGGTGACTCGCGCGGCCGCTGGGAGGGCAACACTCTCGTCGTCGACACCACGAACTTCAACGACAAGAGCCCGGACACGAACTTTCAGGGGTCCACCGACGCTCTGCAGCTCGTCGAGCGCTTCACGGTGGTCGATGCCAACACGCTGCGCTACGAGTACACGGTCACCGATCCGAGGACGTGGACGAGATCGTGGGCGGTCGAGGCGCCCCTGCCGAGGATCGGCCCGCCGATCTACGAGTTCGCCTGCCACGAGCAGAATTACGGCCTGATCAACGTCGTCAAAGGCGCGCAGATCAGGGAGGCCGAGGCGAGAGGGCGGAAGTGAAGCTCGCGCGCCGCGCTACCGCAGGCGATGGCGCGCGAAGAACTCCCACATCACGCCGGTCGTGTCGACTTCCCTCCTCGCCCACATGTGACCCAGGCCGTCGATGCGAATCATGCGGACGTCGGCGCCCTCGCCGCACCCGTCGTAGCGCATGGTCGACAGCGGCCCCGGAGGATCGTCGAGGTCCACGTCCCCCGTGCACGCGTTGTGGCGCGCCCAGCCCGCGAGCGCGTCGGGCACGCTCTCGAGCCACTCCGCGCCGCGGCCCGCCGCATGGCCGTCGTACGGGTTCTGCGAATCGGCCAGCCCGTGGAAGGCGAGCACCGGAACCGGACGACCGTCGCACGACGGACCGGGGAGTCGAAGCCCGGCGACCGGCGCGATCGCGGCAATGCGCGAGCCGAGCCGGCACCCGAGGAGTGACGTCATCCGGCCACCGCCCGAGAACCCGGTGGCATACACGCGTGTCTCGTCGATGCACACGCGCGCGGCAAGATGCGCGATCGCATCGCGGACGTAGGCGACGTCGTCGGGCCGGTTCTCCCGCACGGGCACATTCCAGAGCCCGCCTTCCCCTTCGAGCGTCGCCACGATGAACCGCTCGCGGACGCTCAAGGTCTCGAGGCCGCTGTTGCTGGCCTGCCCGGCCGCGTTTCCGCCACTCCCGTGCAGATCCAGCACCAGCGGCACGCGTGAATGTCCGTCATATCCCGGCGGGACGAACAGCCGGTACGCACGCTGCCGCTGCCCCGAGACGAGCCGCTCGGACGACACTCCCGATTCATGCGGCAGGTCACAAGACGAGGCGACGCGACTCTGCCCGTGCGCGGGCACAGCGCCGAGCACGACACAGACGGCCGTCATGATGTGCGACAAACGCATTTCCACTCTCACGGTGGGCGCAGTATAGTGCCGTCCGGCCCGCTCGTGGCCGGAGGACATCATGCTGCAGTGCAAGTCCATCGTCGTGGCCGGGATGCTGAGCGCCGTCGCCGTGGCGAGCCTGTCCTGCGCCAGAGGGCCGGAGCCGCCGGCCGGCGAGGCCGGCTCCGATGGCGTCGGCGTGATCGCCAGGGCCGGTGTCGTCGAGCGCATGCTCGAGCGGAGCGCCCCGCACCTCCCCGACGCGGCGGTGGCCCCGAGCTTTGTCGTCGATCCGGGCTGGCCCAAGCCGCTGCCCAACAACTGGCGCCTCGGCCAGATCGGAGGGCTGTTCGTCGATCGCCACGACACCATCTGGGTCTACCACCGCCCGCGATCGCTCAGCTCGACCGAAGCCGGCGCGCTCGACGCGGCCGGGAAAGACGCCAAGGGGAATCCCGTGAGCGCGCTGGGACACCCGAGAGCGTTCGGCCAGCATTCGGGGTGCTGCGTGCCGGCGCCCTCCGTGCTGCAGTTCGACAGAGCCGGGAATCTGCTGCAGGCCTGGGGGGGACCATCCGATCCCGGCTTTCTGGACACGAAGTGCCGGCGTCAGGACGGGTGCGACTGGCCGGCCCGCGAGCACGGCATCTATGTCGACCACAACGACTTCGTGTACATCTCCGGCAACGGGGAAGATTTCACCGGCCAGTTCCCCTGGGCCGCGACGTTCGGCGACGATTCACACGTGCTGAAGTTCACGGCGGACGGCACGTTCGTGCTGCAGATCGGACATGCGGGGGCGGCGCGTCCGAACAGTGACGACACCACGGGCGGGCCCAACGGCACGCCACAGCCCTACCTGCCGGCCGACATGACGGTGGATCCGAAGACCAACTATCTCTACATCGCCGACGGCTACGGGAACCGCCGCGTCCTCATCGTCGACGCCGCCACCGGCACGTACGTGGGGCATTTCGGTGCCTACGGACAGAACCCGGTTGACGCCGAGAACACCGTGATCGGCGATGCCGGCTACGAGGTCGGTCTGTGGGCGGCTGAGTTCGACAAGGGCCAGATGCGGCCCGCGTTCTTCCGCAGCCCGCTGCACTGCGCGAAGCTCTCCAACGACGGCCTGCTCTACGCGTGCGACCGCAACAACAACCGCATCCAGGTGTTCAGGGCGGCCGAGGTCGGCAAGCCGTGCAGGAACCCGGGCGGCGAGGTCGGGACGTGCGGCTTCGTCGGTGAAGTGCACGTCGCGCCGCAGAGCGCGGGCGGTACGGCCGGCGCCGTAAATTTCTCGCCGGACCCCGCACAGAGCTGCATGTACGTGGCGGACCTCTCGAACAACACCATTTACACGCTCAACCGTGAGAACCTTCAGGAGCTCGACCGCCTCGGTCGCGCGGGACGCCAGGTCGGCGAGTTCCACTGGGTTCACGTCGTCAGCGTCGATTCCGAGGGCAACCTGTATACGGGCGAAGTCGACAACGCCAATCGCGTGCAGAAGTTCCTGCGGTACGGACCGGCGAGCTGCAGCGGCACCGGGGCCAGGGACGTCGGGACGTATCGCTGATGACCGAGCCACGACGCGGCGGGCCAATCGTGAGAATCGCGGGCAAAGTGCAGGAGGCAGAATGAGAGCATTTCACGCGCTGACAGGACTGCTGCTGGTGATTGCAACGACGGTGGCCGCCGGACACGCGGCGGGTCGCGCGTCGGCACAGGCTGGGTCACTTCCAGGTGATATCCATCGCGAGACGGGCAACCGTTTTCCAGCGATTCAGCGGGATGCGTTGAACGAGGCCGGAAAGAAGCTCTACGACAGCAGGGGCGTGGCCGATGCCTTCGGACCCGGCGCCATACGGCTCTACAGCCCGCCCGTGGTCGAGGTCATGACCGGCCTGAATGACTATCTCCGGCGCAAGTCCGGTCTCGAGCCCCGCCTGGTGGAACTGGCGATCCTGGTCACGGCGCGAGAGATGGACTCTGAATATGTGTGGACCGCGCACGAACCTCCTGCGCTGAAGGCGGGGCTGTCGCAGGCGATCGTCGACACCGTCAAATACCGCAGACCGCTGACGACGCTGGGGGAACGGGAAGCGGTCATTGTCCAGCTGGGCCGTGATGCGATCTCGAAACACAAAGTCGCGTCCGAGACGTTCGCCCGCGCCGTGACCCTGTTCGGACATCAGGGAGTCGTCAATCTTGTGGCCCTGATGGGTGACTATGCGGCGACCACGATTCTCCTGAATGTCGCAGACCAGCACGTGCGAGACAAGTCGCTGCTGCCGATACCCTGAACCGCGCATCGTCTCGATTACACGACCTCGGCGACGTTTCCTGCATCGTCCACGCGCGCGAGGTGGATGAGGTGCGCCGGGTTGTTCAGGAATCGGCCGTTCGGATCGGGATCGAAGCCGACGCTGTGATGCAGCACGTCGCGCTCGAACACCTCCCGCGCACGGCCGGCGTCGATCGTGTGGTCCGAGATGTGCCTGGGGCGTGCGGTGCCGTTCTGGTCGAACGAATCCTTCAGGTTGCTTTCGATCGCCTTGGCGGCGATCGGCAGCTGATGCCGCAGCGCGTTCTGATACATCCAGTGGAGCGACAGCCAGTTCATCGCCGGGTTGCCGTTGCCGCCGCCCACGTCGGAGTGGACGCCGCGGAACCAGGCCTCCTGCAGCCAGGCCGGCGCCGCGGTCTTCTTGCCGAGGCGGGTCAGCGGAAACAGCAGGCGCGTCTCGTCGAGCGCCATCGCGTGATAGCACCGGTCGACGTTCGACGGCACGTCGAGATCGTGCCCGGCGTTGACGTGCGTGCCGGGCGCCCCGAACTGTCCGACGACGTCCCAGAGGCCGAGAAAGCGGACCCGCACGCCGGGGAATCGTTTCGCCAGCCGGTTGGCAAATGAGACGGCAATCGCGGCGCCGCGGCTGAACCCCACCACGTCGATCTCGGTGTCGCCGGCATCGACGTTGTTCTCGAGCCGTTCCATCGCGAGGCGAATCCGCCGGTGGCCGCCGATGCCGAACGCCATCCCCACCTTCTCCCCGAGGATCGTCCGGGCCATCGTGCCAATGCCCTTGAGGTACAGACTGCCGGTTTCCTTCTTCGGGTCGTCATTGCCGTTCGGATCGCTGTAGCCGCGGAAGAAATCCAGCACGTTGCTGTCGAGGCTGTTGCCGTGGCCATCGTCGGCCCGATCCTCGTTGCCCGTGCCGTCGAATGCATAGAGCGCCATCGGTCCCTCGCTGTCTGGAAAGGAGGGATGGAGCGTAGTCGCGGGGATCGCAAAGGGTCAAGGGCGAACGGCCGTGCGGGCGCAGAAAGCGTGCAACGGCGTGCTCGACGGCCCGTTTCCAATCAGGCGAGCGCGGGCATCCGCGCGGGTCATCAGGGGCGCGTACCCGTCCAGGTACCTTCCCTGAAATCCCCTCGGGAGCTGCCGAAGCACGCGCAGGCTCCAGAACTCACAAACGCTCCACTCAGGCTGGTGCCGGATACCCTGGCATTCATGGTGACCTGACATCCCGACACCGCGTACGACAGCGACAGATTCCCGGCAGTGTCCACCGTGCCACTGACCGCATATGGGCCACCCGACGCACCTGTGATGCTGCACGAGACATCGCCGGAAACCCGCGACCCGCTTTGCGTCAAAGGCATCAGCCAGTTGTAAACGAGATTGGGAAGACCCTGAAGCACGAACGTTCCACGCCAGTTCCCCGCCACGCTCGGAATCGAAGGCGTCGAAGGCGTGGGCGTGGACGTTCCCGAGCGATCGGGCGCGGTTGGCGAGCTGCAGGCAACCGTGAGGACCAGAGCCACAGGCCCCGCCGCGAAAGCGACCAGCGTCTTCATATGGACTCCCCCCGTATCTTGCACACTCCCTGACGCGCGCGAAATACGCGCGTAGAGATCAATCAGGCGAGCGCGGGCATCCGCGGCGGCGCCACGGCCGGGGCCGTACGCTTCTCGCCAATCTGCTGCCGCCACATCGCGTAGTACAGCCCTTTCTCATCCAGGAGCTGCGCGTGCGTGCCGGACTCGGTGATGCTCCCCCGCTCCAGCACGTAGATCCGATCCGCGTGCATGATCGTCGACAGCCGGTGGGCGATGAGGATCGTCATGACGTCCCGGCTCGTCCCGACGTCGCGGATCGTCTGGCCGATGTCTTCCTCGGTCAGCGAGTCGAGCGACGAGGTGGCCTCGTCGAAGACGAGCAGGTGCGGCCGGCGCAGGAGCGCGCGGGCAATCGAGAGGCGCTGCTTCTCGCCGCCCGACACCTTCACGCCCCCCTCGCCGATCACCGTCTCCAGCCCCTTCGACGCGCGCGCCAGGAGGCTCCCGCACGACGCCTTGTGCAGCACGTCGAGGCACTCGGCGTCGGTCGCCTTCGGGTTCACGAACAGCAGGTTCTCCCGGATCGTGCCGGAGAAGAGCTGCGTGTCCTGCGTCACGAAGCCGATCCGCTCGCGCAGCTGGTTGAGGTCCACGTCCGAGGCGGAATGCCCGTTGTACAGAATGTCGCCGGCCTGCGGCCGATAGAGCCCGACCAGCAGCTTCACGAGCGTGGTCTTGCCGGCGCCGGAGGGGCCGACGAAGGCGATGGTGTCGCCGCGCTGCACGCTGAAGGAGATGTCGGTGAGCGCCGGTGACGAGGCCGTCTGGTGCTGGAAGCTGACGTGGTTGAACGCCAGGTGGCGCAGCTCGGGGAGCGGTATCGGATTGACCGGCCTCGGCTCCTTCTGCATGTCGAGAATGTCCTGGAAGTTCTTCAGCGACACCTCGGCCTCGCGGTAGATGTTGATGATGTTCCCGAGCTCCTGCAGCGGGCCGAAGATGAAGAAGGAGTAGATGAAGAGCGAGAAGAACTGCCCCACCGTGATCGCCTGCACGTAGATGAGGTAGAGCATCAGGAACATGATGCTCGTGCGCAGCGCGTTGACGACGGTGCCCTGGATGAAGCTGAGGCTCCGGATGTAGCGGACCTTCTTCAGCTCCAGCCGCAGGATCTTGTCGGTCGTCCCGTTGAGGCGCGCGATCTCCTGCGGCGCCAGCCCCAGGCTTTTCACCAACTCGATGTTCCGCAGCGACTCCGTCGTCGCACCCGCAAGCGCCGTGGTCTCGGCGACGATCGTCTTCTGAATGACCTTGATCTTCTTGCTGAGCACCGAGCTCAGCATGCCGAGCGCCGGCACCGTGAGGAAGTAGATCGGCGCGATCAGCCAGTGGACGCTCCAGGCGTAGACCATCACGAAGATGATGCCGACGAGCGAGGTGAACAGGATGTTGATCGACGCCGCGATCAGCTTTTCGACATCGGTGCGGACCTTCTGGAGCTTGCCCAGCGTCTCGCCGCTCCGCTGGTCCTCGAACACCGAGTACGGGAGCTCCAGGGAGTGCTGGATGCCGTCCGCATAGAGCCGCGCGCCGAGGCGCTGGGTAATGACGTTGATGAAGTAGTCCTGGAAGTTCTTGGCCACCCGCGAGACGAAGGCGACACCCACCGCGGCCGCGAGCAGCAGGCTGACGCCGCGGAAGAACTCCCCTGTCGTGTACTCCGAGAAGCGCGTCGCGTACTGGTCGATGACGTAGCGGAAGATCAGCGGGTCGAGGAGCGAGAACACCTGGTTGATCGTCGCGAGGACGAGCGCGAGCGCGACCAGCCGCCAGTAGTCGGCGAGATACGTGGCAAGCAGCTTCATCCGTTGATGATACCGCCCGCTAGCGCCTGATCTGCGTGCGGTGCATCACGCGGCGCGCCG
>CAZGLC010000134.1:2927-13615 GCA_964526235.1 uncultured Bifidobacteriaceae bacterium | reverse complement strand
CTCGCTCCTGGTCATCTTCACCGTGGACCCCTCCACCGATGAGCACCTGCACGACGTATTTCTTGTCGGGCACCTTGAGACCGGCCATCGTGTCACCCTGCCACCGCCGCGCGTCCTCGACGGCTGGGACCTCCCTGCGAGCGGCGCGATCCCGGACGTCGCGAAGAACGCCAACGAGGTTCTGCCGAAGTCTTGGGCTGTCTGCGTCCCAGTCAGCCACGTATCAGCTCGCGCACCAACCGCTGGGCGGGTCCCTTTGCGCGAGTTGTCTGACCCTCCACTGGGTCCTGAGCGCCCGATTCGGCTTCGGCGTCGGCGAACTTGGAGATCGCCGATTCGAAGTCCGCGTCCGCGTGTCGGTAGGCTTTGACGCGACGAAGCGTCTCCTCGAGTTCCGCCTCGACGGTCGCGGAGCGGGTATCGAGGTACTCGCCTACGGCTTCGTTGACGAGTCGGTTCAACGGCACTCGCCGCACCTCGCCGAGTAGCGCCAACCCTTTCTCTAGGCGGGGATCGAGACGGAAGGTCGTCGCCTTGCGCCCACCCCCTCGCTTCGCTCGGGTAGAGGCGGAGCGCCGACTTGAGCGAGCGACAGCTTTGCTTTTCATGGTTGCCGTAATGATATCAACATGCAGTTATGACGTCAAAACATTGTATTGACGTCACGTGCCACTCGCCGCGATCATTTCTGCCACTGTCGCGCGAGCGTCACACCGGCTCGCCGACCTGCATGCGGCGAAATTCCAACAGGAGATCTCGCGCCCGTCCCTCGATGATCCAATCCCTAGGCGCATCTCCGGCGAAGGCATCGTTTGGCGAGATCAACCACGCTTGTCTATCGTCGGGCGTGATGTATCTTGCTAGCGCTTCGCTGAGTTCGATGAGATCGCGGAGACGCCTCTCGGCCTGCGGAGACACGCGGCCGGCTTCCCAGTTCTGTACCGTTCTCTCGGACACGCCGATCGCGACCGCAAGCTGCGCCTGCGTCAATCCAAGCGCCGTCCGCAGCGCGTCGATGTCGATCCGACGACCGTCGGGCGACTGGGTTGTTGCCGCACGCGTCCGAGTCCGCAGTTTGAGCGCTCGCGCTACCTCAGTTACGCTGAAACAGAACGCGGTGTGGTCCGGCAGCGCGCGTTCCGCCGCGCGTGCCCAGAGGACAACGTTCCGATGATCCGCTCGTCTGGCATAGAGCACGACCATGAGCAGCCGTCGCTTGACTCGAGCGAAGCTCTTGAGCGGCTTGGTGACCTGGTCTTCATCTTCACGGCCGGACAAATAGATGAGGAACCGATCGCCGCGAAGAGGAGCGTCCTGGATCGACCGCATGGGGCTGACAATCGAATTGACCTCGAAAGGCGCCAGGAACCGTTTCGCCTCACCGGCCAGCTCCGCTGGCGCAAACACCTGCAAATCCATTGGATCATTCTGGCAGAGGCGCAATTGTGCGTCAAGGCGCATATTTGCGTCTTCGGGACCGGTGGGGTCATCGCCCGGAATGGCACAACGCTTCCTGACGCCCTGCTAACCCGCAACGCTGAGGTTGCGCCCCACTCATATACATAATCAGCCACTTATCGTCTGTTTATGCATATACTTGGGCGTGGGATCCCTCGATGCCTTCCTGGACGATCAGCTGTCGCGAGGTCGTGCGCACTTCGTTAAGCGCGAAGCGATGAAAGCGACCGGACAATCGTCCACTGCCTTCACCGCGGCAGCCTCGCGGCTGCTTCGGAAGCACCGGCTGTTGAGTCCGAAGCGGAGCTTTTATCTCATTATCCGCCCCGAAGATCGCGCGGCTGGGGCTCCCGACCCGGCGCGCTGGATTGACCCTCTCATGCGGCACTTGAACGTGGACTACCGTATTTCCCTCCTGCGGGCGGCAGCATTCCACGGATCTTCGCATCAGGCTGCCTTGGTCTTTCAGGTGATCGTCCCAAAGCAGATGAGGCCTATCGTCGCCGGGCGGCAGCGAATTCAGTTCATCTACCAAGCGCCCGACGCCTTCGCGAGGACCAACCGGGAGGTCTGGCTCGGCCAGTTGAAGACCGACGCCGGATTCGCCAAGGTGGCCGGCATCGAACTCGTGATTCTCGACGCAGTCCGGTACTTCCACCAGGCGGCTGGCCTCAACGGCGCCGCCCAGATCGTTCATGACCTCGGCGGCAAAGCCGACCCGCGCGAACTCGCGAAGGCGGCGGCCTTCTACGAGAATTCGACTGTGCGACGCCTCGGATACCTGCTCGAACACTTCGGCCACCGCCGTCAGGCGAGTGCGTTGCGCCCCTTCACCCGCGCGGCCAAATCCATGAAGCTGCTCGATCCATCAGTGAAGCGGATCGCGGCGCTCGGTGCCGCCGCTGATGCGGCGACCGAGGCGCCAAGCTGGAAGTTGATCATCAACGCGCCTGTCGAGATCGACGCGTGATTCCCAGCGCCTTTGTCCAGGAGTGGAGCGCGACGACGCCGTGGCCCGATCCACGGCAGGTAGAACAAGATCTGATCATCTGCCGAGCGCTGTGCGACATCTTCAACGACCCGTGGCTCTCAGAGCGTATGGCGTTCCGCGGTGGGACGGCCATCAACAAGCTCCTCTTTGCGCATCCGCTCCGGTATTCCGAGGACATCGATCTGGTGCAGGTGCGCCCGGAACCCATTGGTCACACGGTTGACGCGATTCGTCGAGTTCTCTCCTGGCTCGGCCCGTGTCGTCGCAAAGCCGCGCCGCACTCGATGCACCTGGTATTCGCGTTCGCCCCCGACGCGGACCCGACGTCCTCCCTCAAAGTGAAGGTCGAGATCAACACACGCGAACACGGAAGCCTGTACGGCGTGCGCGGGTACCCATTCGGGGTCGACAACCCTTGGCACAGCGCCAGGACGTCCATCCTTTCCTACCAGCCCGAAGAGCTCTTCGGCACGAAGCTCCGTGCGCTTTTGCAGCGGCACAAGAATCGCGACCTCTTCGATCTCAATGAGGGCTTGGTTCAGCTCTCCCTGAATGCGGAAAAGGTCGTCGCCACCTTCGGCCACTATCTGCAACACGAAGGCAACCAGATTACGCGGGCGAATGCTGAAGAGCGCATGCTCGCCAAGCTGACGCGGAGCCTGACCGACGATATCGCACCCTTGCTGGCTGCCGGAATTGTTTATGGAGCCGCTGAAGCGCAGGCGGCATTCGAGCGCGTGTGGTTCCGATTGATCGTTCAGTTGGACGGCGCACCGTGGCACCGTTCCGAGCCGGTGATTGAGGAACTTCGCGCGACTTCACTTCCGACGCTGCTTCGAAGCCGAATCGTCTGACGAGGAAGAGCGGCCAAGGCTACAGGGCGACCGGGGAGGGCCGCCGCGTCTCTTCGGATACGCGATCAGCGACCGCGGGAACGGCTCGCAGGTGCCGGCACAAACCGTCGGTCGACGAGGCGACCGAGCGTGCGCGTGCCATTAGGCTCTATGCGCTCGGTCAATCCCGAGCCATTAGGATCGCTCTGATAGACGACCCGACCAGTCTTCAAACGAGACGCAAGCGCACTCTCGCGAATTCGGCTGGCGAGCTGCGCCTTCGCCAACGCCTCTTCGGGCTCGGGCACGCCGATATCAGCGAACACGTTGCCGGAACTGGGCGTCACGGGAATCAGTGGCTTCTTAGCCATGCTTCATAGTCCTCTTCGGCGCGGCATCCTCATGCTATCCACTACAGGCATATCGGTAAATGCGCGTTACCCGCGCGCCACAAATGCCAACACCTTGCTTCGCTTGCCGCTGACGATCTGGTCCAACCGCTTGCCCCAGAAATCGAGGGCCGCGCGCTTCTCCAGATCGTAGCCGTGTCTGTCGTACACGGCCGTGACGCCGGTCTCGACATGGTTGAGAATCTTCGAGACGACCAGTCGCGGCACGCCAGCGCCGACCATCAAGCTGGCCGCGGTGCGACGCAAGTCGTGCCCGCGGAACTGAACGCCCGATGCCCGGACGATCCGCTCGATCGCTTTCTGGGCATGCGCGATGTGCGGTCCCTTCTGACGGCTGCTCGGAAAGACCCATGGCGAATCGCCGACCGTCTGGCGCCACGGCTTGAGAATGCGAACGGCCTGGGGTGACAGCGGCACGCGATGCGCCAGGCCGTTCTTGCTACGCTCAGCGGGAATCGTCCACCATCCATGGGCTAGGTCGAACTCCGACCAGGCCGCCCCGTGAACTTCGCCGCCCCTCTGTGCAGTCAAGAGCCGAATCCGAAACAAGGCCGCGATCAATGGGCTCTCGCCATCCAGCGCAGTCCAGACAAGCCGGATTTCATCTTCGCCTAGGACTCGTTCCCGCTGCTTTTCCTCCCCAGGCCGCTTGACCATGTGGCACGGATTCGCCTCGAGCCACTCGTGCTCGATGGCGAAGTTGAACATCTTGCGGACAAGCGCGAGGGTTCGGTTCGCCATAATCGGCGCGCGGCTAGCCACCTCGTCGAGGAGCTCGCGAACGTCGCGCCGCTTAATGTCCTTGATCCGGCGCGGCCCCCAGCGGGTGACCAGCGGCACGTGGGGTACCTTGCCCGTCTTCTTTTTGTGCGGGGAACCGTTCAGCAGCCGCACGTCCTCACGCCCGCTGCGCTTCTTGCTCGCGTGACGCTCGATGTACTCGCGGGCGAGATCCGAGAACGTTTCCGCGCGCCGGTCCTCGATCTTCTGCCGACCCGGATCCTCACCCTTGTCGACCTCGCGGAGCGCGTGCGTCGCCTTGACGCGGGCCTCGGCCAGACCGAGCGTTGGGTAGCGCCCGAGCGTCAGACGCCGCAGCGTCTTGCCCATCCGATACATCAGGATCCAGGTGCGCCGACCGGCGGCCGAAATGCGCAGGCCGAAGCCGGGATTGTCTTCGTCCCACACGTCGAGCCGTCCGGTGCTCGGCGGCTTCAGCGCGCGCACGGTCCGATCGGTCAGCGCGATGCGGCCGAGCGATGCAGTGCGCTCGGACCCGGAATCAGCAGGACTGGCCATGGAGCCTCCTGGGTAACACATGGGTAACACAAAGACGGCACTTGGTGCAATCTCGTCGAACCCAGTGAAACACGGAATGGCTCAAATCATCAATACAATTAGGGTTTTCGTCGTTCAGGACGTTTCAGCGGATGGCAGGAAAGGTCACCAGACATTGATTCGTAATCAGCAGGTCACCCGTTCAAGTCGGGTCGCCGGCTCCATTCTCCTGAAAAACAATCGCGTTCACGTCCGCCCCGGCGGATGGTACGCGTTCGCGGGGAGCATTCGGGGAGCACCCCGTCACGTCGAAGAAGGCCGCGTTGCCGTTACGCGTAACATAACGCGTAACGCCATGAGATAATCAGGAATGATCGTCAGCTACCGCGACAAGCGAACAGCTGACTTCGCCGCTGGCAGGCGCGTCAAGGCCTTCGCAGGCGTTGAACGTCCCGCCCGCCTCAAGTTGGATCGCCTCGAGGCGGCAGTTGGTCTCCAAGACCTTGCCGCCTTGCCTGGCAACCGCTTCGAGGCGTTGAAGGGCGATCGAAAGGGTCAGTACAGCATCCGCATCAATGATCAGTGGCGTATTTGCTTTGAGTGGCCGGATAAATCGCCCGGTCCGACGAACGTGGAGATCGTGGACTACCACTGAGGAGCCGCATCATGGCACGCAGGGCTATTCATCCAGGAGAACACCTCACCGAAGAACTTGAGGTGCTCGACATGAGCGCCGCGGAGCTCGCCCGTCAGCTGCAAGTGCCGACCAATCGAGTGACGGCGATTCTGAACGGTCAGCGCGCCATCACGGGCGATACGGCTCTGCGGCTGGCCCACTTTTTTGGGACCAGCGCGCAGTTCTGGCTGAATCTTCAAAACCTCTACGAGCTGCGGCTGGCGGAGGAAAAAAGCGGCAAGGCAATCAAGAGGCTGCCAAAACTAAAGCGTGCAGAGGAAGTCCACGCGTAGCGTGGTCTCCCAAGTCACCGTAATCAGCAGGTCGTCGGTTCGAGTCCGACCGCCGGCTCCAACCTTCGCTCTCAAATGCATGCGAAGGTTGCCCGCCGAAGCGCTTCGCGCGAAGGGTCTCTGCGCCTGACTCTTCAACGGCATCGGGCCGCCGTCTTACACCCTCTTCCGCTCAGAGACGATCAGCAGCAGAATTCCGCCCACCAGGGAGATGACGCCGGCTATGGCCGGCTGCGACGACGCGCGCGACATGAATCTTGACGAGCGGCCAGCGTGCCTGGCCCAGTACGACAATCGCGATTCTGCGGCCGGCAAGATTCTGCTGGTGGCGAATCTTCTTGTCGGTTGTCAGCAGCAACTCGAAGCCCGCAGCCTCCGCTGCGTCGAGCATTTGCCCGTTCTCAAGCGTTGTCCACTGCTGTTCGGCAGCCGTCCGAATCCTGTGGCCTGACAGGAACGAGCGCAGGGGAACGGGCCTACCCTGATCGAACAGAACGAGCATTAACGGCGCGTTGCCGACGGATCGAGACTGCGGACCGCGAAGTCGATCACGGCCTTGACTTGATCCCGATCGAGGCCGTCATACCATTCCACAATGTCGTCGAGGTTCGCGCCCGATTCGAGGTTCTCACAAATCGTCGCCACGGGCATGCGCGTGCCGCGAAGAACCCACGCGCCGCTCACTTTGCCGGGCACACGTTCCACTGCGTCGCATTGGGACCAGTCGAGAGCGGCTGCCTTCGCGGTGTCGTAGCCAGACAGGGCCTCTTCGAGCAGCTCCTCGGGAGCCTGCCCGATCTTCGCCGACAGGCTCTTGAGCTTCTCGTCGATTCGTGGAGTGATATGCGCGCCCATCACACTCCAGCGTGGGAACCAACTGCCCCGGTGTCAACCGTCTCAGGCTTCCCTTCGTGCCTTCGATGCCCTCTTGTCCTCGCGGACGCCGACGAACCCAGCGTGGCGTAGATGACCCTCCGCCGTCCAGCCATTTTCGGGGATGTTACGGCTGAGCGTCCTACCGGAAGGACCTGAGGATGTCCTCGACGTAGTCGTCCGCGTTGGCGATGACGACCATCAGCGACCAGGGGCGCACCTGTCCGAGCGTGCGCGACAGCGCCTCGTCCGAGACGGACCCGGCACCGACAACGAACGTCGCCGTGTGCACGCGTCGATCGCTGCAGACCTGGCCGATCGCCGCGGCCGCCGACGCGTCGGCACTGCCGGTCGCCACCATCACCACGAGATCGGCGTTCGCGATGTCGTCGAGGAGACGAGCCGTCCGCGTCGCGACCGCCGACGCGGGAAAGAAGCGGGCGTTCGTCCACGAGCCCTCCGCCAGCCGCGCCACGACGTCGTCGCTCGCGGGATCGAGCGCGCTGATCGTCATCGTGCGGACGACGGTTGCGGGCGTCGGGAGGCGAAAGCGTGCCTCCGCGGCCGAGCTCATGCGCGCGGATTCACTGCGCATGGCTAGTCGGTAGGCGGTAGTCGGTAGGTGGTAGGGGCCCTCATACCGACGCCGGCGCGACGCCCGGCTGCGCGATCAGCGCGTCGCGGGCGCCGTCCTTGTACGGCTGATCCTTCGGCAGCACGATGGCGGCCGAGCGCACGCGCTGGTGCACGAGGTCGATGCCGGGCGGCATGAGCCCCTCGTCAACGAACGCCTTCACCGCGCGCAGCAGCCGCTGGCGGCACATGATGATCCCGCTGTCGGTGGCGACGAGCGTCTCCTTGGTGCGGTCGACGATCGGCCCCATGCTTTCCTGCAGCGACTGGTCCTGCATGGCGAACCCTTCGATGCCGCTGTAGGTCTTCCCCGCCTTCTGCGCCGCCCGGTCCATGAGGTAGTCGTTGTCCTTGTTCGCCACCGGCCGAAACGTGCCTGGACTGACCTTCGCGTGGATCCCCTTGCCGTCGCGCATCGCCGCCACCTCGGCGTCGGTCAGCGGGCGCGTCGGGTGATAGTCGAAGCTCCACGTCCAACAGTTCTCATCGTCGATCGGAATCCAGAAGTGGCCGTGCACGGAATGATTGCCGCGCGGCGCGATCATCGTGAACGACGGCATCACCCACTGCGTGATCCGCCAGTAGTAGCGGCCGTCCTCGGTGTTGCGGCGGGCGCCGATGTAGAGGCCGCCCGGGCTCTCGACCACCTCGAAGACAGGGCGCAGGTCGGACAGGTTGTACTGGTTGCCACGCGCACCCTTGAACAGCGGGTCGGTGTTGAGGTCGCCGCGGTGCAGGAACGAGACGTGGCTCGAGTCGATGCCCCCTTCGAGCGCCTGCAGCCAATTGCACTCCTGCAGCCGCTTCGACGTGAACGTGTGCGGCGCCGGCACGGTGGCGAATTCCCACTCCGGCAGGGGCGGCTGCGACTCCGGCGAACCCATATACGTCCAGAGGACGCCGCCGCGCTCGACGAGCGGATACGACTTCAGCTTCACCTTCTCCGCGAAGTGCGACTGCTCGGGCTCCGACGGGGTGTCCATGCACTGGCCGGTGACGTCGTACTTCCAGCCGTGATACGGGCAGCGGAGGCCGCACTCCTCGTTGCGGCCGAACCAGAGCGAGATGCCACGGTGCGCGCAGAACTCGTCGATGAGCCCGAGACGGCCGTTCGTGTCGCGGAAGGCGATGAGGCGCTCGGACAGGAGCTTGACGCGGACCGGGGGGCAGTCGTTCTCAGGCAGCTCCTCGGCCAGCAGCGCCGGCATCCAGTAGCAGCGGAGCAGCCGCCCCATCGGGGTGCCGGGCCCGGTCTGCGTGAGGAGATCGTTCTGGTCCGTCCTGAGCATGCCGCCTTCTCCCTGGTGCCGATGCCTGCATTATGCTGTACGGCCGCGTCCCCACCAACAGCCGATGTCCAGTCCCGATCGGTTTCTCCTCGCCGGCGTCATGGGATGGCCCGTGATGCACTCGCGCTCGCCGATGCTGCACACGTATCTGATGACGCAGCACGGGCTCGCCGGCACCTACGTGCCGCTGGCGATCAGGCCGGAGCATCTCGCAGGGGCGCTGCGGGGGCTGGCGCCGCTCGGCTTTTCGGGCTGCAACATCACGATTCCGCACAAGGAGCAGGCGCTGACGATCGTCGATCACGTGGACGACGTGGCGCGGCGCATCGGCGCGGTGAGCTGTATCACGGTGCGGCCGGACGGCACGCTGGCGGCGACCAACAACGACGCGTTCGGTTTCGTGCAGAACATCCAGCAGCAGCAGCCGGACTGGCGCGCCGATGCGGGACCGGCCGTCGTCATCGGCGCGGGCGGCGGCGCGCGAGCCGTCGTCTACAGCCTGGCCGAGCGCGGCGCGCGCGAGATCCGCCTCGTCAACCGGACGCGCGCGCGGGCCGATGCGCTCGCGCGCGAGTTCGGCGCGCCGGTCACCGCCGTCGAGTGGAGCGACCGCGGCCGCGCGCTCGGCGATGCGGCGATGCTCGTGAATACGACAAGCCAGGGGATGGTGGGCCAGCCGCCGCTCGACCTGTCGCTCGACACGCTGCCCACCCGTGCGCTCGTCTCCGACATCGTCTACGTGCCGGTGGAGACGCCGCTTCTCGCGGCCGCGCGCCGGCGCGGGAATCCGTCCGTGGACGGCCTCGGCATGCTCCTCCACCAGGTCCGCCCCGCCTGGCAGGCCTGGTTCGGGATCGATCCGGCGATCACGCCCGATCTCCGCGCGTACGTGGAAGCGTCGATCCCACGTACGTAGCTCGCCGGGGCCGCCGCTTCATTCGTGCGCGGACCCGGCCTACGTACGAAAGGTACGTAGGGCGGGGCTGCTCGCCGAAGGGAGCAGCAGCCCCGTCTTCACGTTCGAAGGCTGCGGGTAAGCGCTCGCGCAGCGCGGCGTGCCGCGCCATTCAGCCGATCATCGAAACTGGAGAACTCTGTATCGGCGACGCCGGCTTGCCGTACGACTTCGAGGAAAGATGCCACGTGAACGCTATCGTAGCCGCGCAACGCGTAACGCTCTGCGAGCTGTCCAGCGTCTTTGCACAGGACTTCAGTGACCTGAACGGCGAGGTACTTCGGCCAGTCGGCCTCGAGTTTTCGCTTCGCCGCCGAGAACGCCGCGGGATTGAGCGCACGCTCGCGACGTCGGCGGGCCAACGCGGCCCGGGCCTCCGGGTAGGCGATCGTGGACGTCGCAACGAGCGTGGCGCGATCGACATGTGCGCGAACGCTGTTGCTGTCCGATTCAGCGACGTACAGTTTCACGAGGCTGCTGGTGTCGAGGTAGAGCGTCACCGGCGGTCCTCGATGACCGCCTCGGAGACCGTTCTTCCTGCTTTGATGCGCACGGGCGGCGTCAACCCTTCGGGCTTGCCTCCGCTCCATTGAGCACGACCGGCCGCCACCAACGCGTGCGCCCACTCGACGTCGCGGGGTGTGTCTACCGGGTTAATGCTTGCAATCGCGCGCCCCCGTTCGGTAATCACCAGCCGCGTGCCAGACCGGACGCGTCTGAGATGACGACTCAGGTGTGCCTTGAGTTCGCGAATTCCGACGGTGTTCATCGAGCACCCTCAATGTGACTACAATAATATCATGATGTGGCCACGTGGTCGACGGCCATGCGCAGCGCGTCGCTACCGTGACCGCTCCGGGCCGCGAACGTCGAGGTTGCTCGACGTGCTATGGCAGGCAGGCGGACCAGGCCTACGTACTACCGGCGGTAACGATACGTAGGGCCGGGCCGCTCGCCGAAGGGAGCAGCAGCCCCGCCGGGCTACGTGATCTTCGAGTA
>CAZGLC010000134.1:0-2827 GCA_964526235.1 uncultured Bifidobacteriaceae bacterium | reverse complement strand
CGGGCCGCTCGCCGAAGGGAGCAGCAGCCCCGCCGGGCTACGTGATCTTCGAGTAGTAGTGATCCCAGGTCTTCTTGAAGAGACTGGCGGTCCAGAGCTTCTCGCGGCTGGCCTGCTGCTCGGCCTCGCTGAACACGTACGGCTGGCCGATCTGCATCGCCATGTACTGCCGGTACGCGTTCTCCTCGATGTAGGCCGCCAGCGCGAAGCATTCGACGATGTCGGCGCCCACGGCGACCGCGCCGTGCGCCTTGAGGAGCACCGCAGGACGCCGGCCGAGCGCGGCGGCGAGCTTCTCTCCCATCGGCTTCGTATTGATCGAGAGCACCGAATCGAGCACCGGCATGTCGCCGACGAGCACGCCCTGCGCATACACCGGCAGGTACTTCGTCCCGGTCATCGTGAGATACGTCGACCATTGTGGATGCGTGTGCATGACCGCGTGCACGTCCGGCCGCGCGCGGTAGAGCTCCGAGTGGATGTGGTACTCGAGCGGCGGCTTCGCCGTCCCCTCGACGAGCGTCCCGTCGAGATCCACCGTGACGATGTCGTCAACCGTCAGCGCGCCGCGGACGGAGGCGCCCGAGTTGACATAGAACGACGTCGCGTCACGACGCGCGCTCGCGTGCCCGTTGTGATCGATATAGCCCGCCCGCTCGAGCATCCGAATCGCGTCGACGAGCTGTTGTCTGCTCATGACACTCGCCTTTTCCACAGCTCCCACGATCGCCCGACGGTCGCCAGGTTGATCGCGTCGGCCTGGCGCCCCTCCTCGGCATCGAGCGCCGCGATCGGCCCGCCGAGCGCCGCCGCGTGCAGCTGCACGCGCGCGCTGACCTCGGTGAAGATGGCGCGGAAGACGGCGGCCGGGAGCGTCGGCCCCACCGCCACGAAGCCGTGGGCGCGCAGGAGCGCCACGCACTTGTCGCCGAGCGCGTCGGCGAGCGCGGCGCCGCGCGCGGCGCTGTTGATGACGATGTCGGTCGCGCCGAAGCGGGCGCGAATGTCGAAGACGGGCACGCCGTACGCCAGAAACGCCGCGTTGTGGTACGTGGCGACGAGCGGCGTCGAGACGAGGCCGAACGGGACGACCGACGGCGAATGGCCGTGCGCAATCGCCATGACATCGCCGCGCGCCCGGTAGATTTCCGCGTGCAGATACCGCTCGATGAACGGCTGCCGCCCCGGGGGCTCGCACGGCTCGCCGTCGAGGGTGAACTCCATGATGTCGCCGGCCGTGACGAGCGCCGGCGCGAGCGACCGCGACATCAGAAAGCGGTCGGCGGCGCCCGGATGCCGCATCGACACGTGGCCGGCCGCGTCGAAGACGCCCTGATCGACGAGGATGCGGCTCGCCGCCGCCAGCTCCTCGAGCACGTCGCGCGCCACCACGCCGCCCGACGCCGGCACGGTTACGTCCACGGCATGACCGACACGTGAATCGCACCGGGCGCGCCCTCGCCGCCCACGGATTTAATCGCGTAGTCGACCTCGGCGAGGCCGAACCGGTGCGTCATGATCCGATCGAGTGGGAACCGGCGCGACGCCAGGACGCTCAACGCCAGCTCGACGGCGCGATACGAATGGCCCCGCGCGCTCTTGAGCGTCATCCCCTTCCGCGTCAACCGGCCGATCGGAAAATCCGGAAACGTCTGATTCCCCTCGCCCTGCACCACCATCGTCCCTCCGCGCCGCTTGGTCGCCTCGATGCCGAGGAGCACCGCCTTCGTCCCCGCGCCCGCCGTGCAGTCGACGACGACGTCGACGCCGCGGCCGCTGGTGAGCTGCATGATGCGCTCGAGAGGATCGTCCTGCTGGACGTCGATTGCCGCATCCGCGCCGAGCGCCGTCGCCACCTCCAGGCGGCGCGCGTCTTTCGACGTGCCGGTGATGATGACCAGGTCGGCACCCGCCTGCTTGGCCGCCATCAGGCAGCACATCCCCTGCTGCCCCGGTCCCTGAATCAGCACGGTCGACGCGTAGCCGACGCCGCCATCCATCAGCGTCCACTGGATGCCGTTCGACATCGGCGTCGCCAGGCCCGCCTGCTCGGGCGAGAGACCGTCGGGGACCTTGTGCAGCACGGCGTTGAGCGGCAGGTACACGTAGTGGCTGAAACCGCCCCACAGCCCGGGCGGAATGTCGAGCGAGGTGTAGCCGTAGCGGATCGCCGTCGGGTCGTAGAACCATTCCGTCGCCGCGCAGTGGCGGTACTCGCCCATGTGGTCCCACTCGCAGTGGCCGCACGGCAGGTAGTGCTCGAGGAAGACGAGATCGCCTTCCTTGAAACCCGTGTGCGTCTCGAACGCGCGGCCGACCTTCGCGAGCGTGCCGACGTTCTCGTGCCCCATGATGAGCGGCGCGCCGCGCAGCGGGAGCTTGTACTGGCTGACGTCGGTGCCGCAGACGCCGGCTACTTCCATCTTCATGAGCGCCGCGTCGGGCGGGAGGTCGGGGAGATCGAATTCGCGCAGCTCGGTCGTCGAGGGGCCGACCTTCAGCGCCGCGAGGGTCTTCTGGGACATGACGGTCAGATCTTAGCCGCAGGCACCGCGAGCCGTGGATACGCCTGACGCACGTTCTCCTCGAATATCTTTTTTCGATCCGCGTCGGTGAGCCACGCGATGTCGTCGACCAGCCGCTTGTTCTCGTCGAACGAGCGTCCCGTCGCCGGATCGGTGGCGTTGACGCCGCCCAGCATCTCCGAAGCATAGATGATGCGGTCGACGCCGACGACCTTGATCAGGAGCTCCATCGCCTCCTGCGTGTAGAGCGTCGTGTCCCAGTAGAACCGCGTGATGAAGTCGTCGAACGGCTCCCAGTCGTG
>CAZGLC010000133.1:0-13690 GCA_964526235.1 uncultured Bifidobacteriaceae bacterium | reverse complement strand
CGGGATCCGGGGTCCGGGATCCGGGATCCGATCGGATTCCGAGTTCGCCGTCGTTGTCGTTCCGGATCCCGGATCCCCGATCCCGGATCCCGGGTTATTGAAGTTGTACTCCAACGGCTTTCTCCAGCGCGCGCAGCGCGCCAATCTCTTCGGGCGACACGAGCGTGAGCGCGCGGCCCGTGGCCTCGGCGCGCCCCGTGCGGCCAACCCGGTGCACGTACGTTTCGGGTGTGTCTGGGACTTCGTAGTTGACGACGTGGGCGATGCCGTCGATGTCGAGCCCGCGGGCGGCGACGTCGGTCGCAACGAGCACGGGGTAGGTGCCCGACCGGAAGCCTTCGACGGCCGCCATCCGCTGCTGCTGCGAGCGATCGGCGTGCACGACTGCGGCGCGGATGCCCAGTCCCACGAGCCGCGACGCCAGACGATCGGCGCCGATCTTCGTACGGCAGAAAATCAGCACCGGGCCTTCCGCGTCGTGCCGCAGCCAGCGCGCCAGCCACTCGGCCTTCTCGCCGCGGGACACGGTCTGGATGGCGTGCGAGATCGTCTGCGGCGGGCCGCCGCGGCGGCCCACCTGCACGTACTTCGGTTCGTGCAGGAACTCCAGCGTCAGCTTCAGCACTTCCGCGGGCATCGTCGCCGAGAAGAGCAGCGTCTGGCGCTTCGGCGGCAGCGCCGCCAGAATGCGCTGCACGTCGGGCCAGAAGCCCATGTCGAGCATCCGATCGGCCTCGTCGAGGACCAGGATCTCCAGCGCGGCGAAATTCACCGTGTCGTGGCGCAGGTGGTCCATCAGCCGGCCGGGCGTCGCCACCACGATGTCGACGCCGGCGCGGAGCGCACGCTCCTGCGGATCCATCGGCACGCCGCCGAAGACCGCAGCGCTCGAGATCGTCGTGTGGTAGGTCAGCCCCTGCACCTGGTCTTCGATCTGCACGGCCAGCTCGCGCGTCGGCGCCAGCACGAGCGCCCGCGTGCCCGGCTGCGCCGACGGGTGGCTCAGGAACCCCTGCAGCATCGGCACGAGGAACGCGGCCGTCTTGCCGGTGCCCGTCTCGGCGCACGCGATCGCGTCGCCGCCGGCGAGCGCAAGCGGGATGACACCGCTCTGCACGGGCCGCGTCTCCTGCCACCCGAGATCGCGGATGCCGCTCAGGAGCCGCGGATCGAGGCCCAGCGCGTCGAAATCAATCGGGGCCGGATCGAAGGGTGACGGCTCGTACGCGAGTGCCGCCGGCTCCTTCGAGCCCTCGTGGCGAACGACGTGGCCAGAGCGTCCCGGTGGGCCGCCGCGGCGCCGCGGACGACCGCGGCGGGGACCGTGGGTGCTGTGGGAATGTGTGGAACTAGGTGGTTTCAAGATGTGCTGTCTACCGCGCGCGGAATGTGATGATGCCCCGGACCGGATCGTAAGGAGAGACGCCGACGGTGACGCGATCGCCCGGCACGACCTTGATTCGGAAACGGCGCATCCGTCCGCTCAACTGTGCAAGGACCTCATGCCCCGCGTCGCACTGCACGCGATACAGGCCGCCGGAATGCACGGCGACGACGGTCCCCTGCATGTCGATCAGGTCGTCTTTGCTCAACAGTTCATCCTTTCGCGGTCAAGCAATCAGTGTGCCACAGTGGAGCGTGGCGCGCAAGTTCAACAGATCGTGTCATTTGCCGAAAGCGATCGGACGCGCTCCTCGACCTGCCGCGCCAGATCGGCAAAGTCGTCTCCCCTCAGCCGCATCGGGGCGCCGAAGGCCACCCGAACGGTGCCCGGCCGCACCATTGTCCAGCTCGGGTGTAACACCCGATCGACGCCGTCGATCCGGACCGGCACGACCGGCACGTCGAGGCGCGACGCGATCATGCCGATCCCGCCGCGAAACGGCCGGATGGTGCCCGTCTCCGACCGGACGCCCTCGGGGAAGATCAGAATCGAGAAGCCGCGGCCGAGGAGCTCGCCCATGTACCGGACCGTGTGCCGCGTCCCGACCTCGCGCTGCGGGATCGGAAACGTGTTGAAGTAAAAGCACGCCAGGTAGTAGTTCAGCGAGCTCGTGAACCACTGGCGCCACGTGTGCCCGGCCCGGTGGAAGTGCGCCGTGAAGAATTCCTTCAGCATGGCCGGCGCCACGCGTGCGCGCCAGCGCCCCGGCAGCGCCGCAAGAATCACCGGCACGTCCATATGGCTCTGATGGTTCGACGCGAAGACGACGGGGCCGTCGAGCGCCCGCAGGTGGTCCAGTCCTTCGATGCGAAGGTGGGCGAACACGCGCGTGAGCGGCACGATCCAGGTGGCGAGCGACAGCCGCCGGACGATCCGCACCGGCCACGCGCGATTCCACGTCGGAAAGTCGATCGCTTCCGCCGGCTCCTCGACGGACGGCCCCTGCTCGACGAGGCGCTTCAGCTCGTCGACGCTTGCGGCTTCCGTGAAGCGCGCTTCGTCGACGCGCGTCTGAAACCGATCCTCGAGCGCCGCCATGAGCTCGACCCGCTCCAGTGAACTGAGGCCGAGCTCCTCGAGCGTGGTCGCGCCGCTGACGTCGCGGCCGCGCGCAAATCGCGCGATGAGCGCTTCGACCGTATCGCCGGCCGCCTCGAGCGGCTTCGCGCCCGAGACCACCCACTCGCGAATGGCGGCCCGGCGCAGCTTCCGCGTTCCTTCGGTGCGCGGCAGCTCGCGGCCGGGCCAGATCGAGGCCGCCCGAATGCGCTGATGATCCTGCAGGCGCCCGTTCGCGCCGCGGATCACGGCGTTGACGTCCGTGCCGGCGTCGGCCACCAGCACCGCGTGCACGCGTTCCTGTCCGCCTTCGGTCACGCCGACGACCGCCGAGTCGCGCACGCCGGCCTGTTCGTTGAGGACGCGCTCGACGTCCTCGGGGAAGACATTCAACCCCTCGGGCGTGACGATCAGCTCCTTCTTGCGTCCCTTGATGAAGAGCCGGCCGTCGGCGTCACGCTCACCAATATCGCCGGTGTGCAGCCATCCCTCGGCGTCGATGACGCCTTCGACCCTCGCGCGTGCGCCGCCAGGGGCGTCTGGCACGTAGTAGCCGGACGTGACGTTCTCGCCGCGCACGAGAATCTCGCCGTCGTCCGCGATGCGCACTTCCACGCCCGCGATCGGCGTCCCGACCGATCCCGCGCCTTTCGACTTGAACGGATGGTTCAGCGTCACGATGGGCGCCGTTTCCGTAAGCCCGTACCCCTGAATGACCGCGAATCCCATGCGGCGCCAGAATTCTTCGACATCCGGCGGGAGCGGCGCGGCGCCGACGACGAACGACCAGAACTTCAGACCGAACGCGCGATGCACGCGCCGGTACTTCCACCAGCGGGCCGGGATCGAGATGCCTGCGGGCGGTGCGGTGGCCGACTCGGGCATTGCGCGTGTCACGTGCTCGCGCAGCACGTCGAGGATCTTCGGCACGCACACGAGCACCGACACGCGCCGCGACCGGATGAGCGCGACGATGTCGTGCGGGTTGAAGCTGCGCGTGAAGATGACCGTGCCGCCGAGCATCGGCGGAATGCTCGTGGCCATCGACTGGCCGAACATGTGGCTCAGCGGCAGCAGGTTCAGAAACCGAATGGGGTGGAATGGCCTCGCAAACCGTTGATATTTGAGGATTTCTCGCTCCACAGGGACGATGTTGGCCAGCACGTTCCGGTGGCGGATGACGACCCCTTTGGGCTCCGCGGTGGCGCCCGAGGTGTAGATGATTTCGATGATGTCGTCGCGCCCGATCGGCACGTCCGGCATCGGGCCGTCGCGCTGCCAGTCGACGTCGGCGAACGCCCAGCGCTGCGCGTCCTCGAGGTCGGTCTCCGATCCGATCTCGCGTACGTCGTCGCCGACGATCACGATGCGCGCGCGCACGAGCCGCCGCACGCGCGCGACGAACTCCGGCGACGATCGGTAGTCGATCGGGACGACGATCAGTCCCGCGATCAGACAGCCCCAGAAGCCGGCGATCCACTCCGGACGGTTCTCGCCCCAGAAGACAACCGTGTCGCCCTTGCGCAGTCCCGCGTCGGTGAGCGTCGCCGCCATCCCGCGCGCCGCGCGGGCGACGTCGGCGTACGTCTGGCTCCGCCGGCGATAGCCGTCGTCGTAGACGAGGAACTCGCCGCGCACCCGGGCGAGGTCGCGGAAGAAATCGATCAGCGTCTCGCGCTGCACCCTTGGATTATCCCGCGTCTTTTCATGCTTGGGCATTTCACCGATTCATTTTTTTTGCGTTCGCACTTGGCGCGGGCACGAGACCGACTACAATGTCCCCCTCGCGATGCGCATCTTCCTGACGGGAGCAACTGGGTATATCGGCTCGGCTGTGCTGGACGTGTTGCTGCGCAACGGCCACTCGGTAACCGCGCTCGTGCGCGATCCGGAGAAGGCCGAACGCATGACGATGCGCGGCGTGCATCCGGTGGTCGGCGATCTCGCCGAGCCGTCCTCCTACAGCTCAGTTGTCGAAGCGTGCGACGGCATCGTGCACGCCGCGTTCGAGCACAACAAGCGCGGGCCCGAGGTCGATCGGCGCGCCATCGACGCGCTCCTCGGCTCGGCGATCCGTCATGCGGCGCGCGGACAGACGGTCAGCTTCGTGTACACCTCGGACACGTGGGTCCTCGGCAACACGACGGGCGCCGCCGCCGAGAACGCGCCGGTCCGGCCCGCGTCGCTCGTGGCGTGGCGGCCCGACCTCGAGCAGATCGTCCTCGACGCCGGCCGGGGCCGGATGCTGCGGACGGCGGTCATCCGCCCGGGCATCGTCTACGGCGGCGCCCGCGGCATCATCGGCGATCTGCTGAAGAATGCGGCCAACGGCCTGGTGCGCGTGATTGGCGACGGACGGAACCGGTGGGCGTGCGTGTACGACCGTGACCTGGCGGACCTCTACCTCCGCGTCCTCACGCAGGCGCAGGCGTCCGGCGTCTTCCACGCCAATGACGAGGCGGACGAACGGGTGGGCGACATCGTCGACGCCGTGGCGCAGCACGCGAAAATGCGTCCCGACCTCCGCCACGTGCCGATCGAGGAGGCGCGGGCGAAGATGGGGCCCTACGCCGAGGCGCTCGCGCTCAACCAGATCGTGCGCAGCCCGCGCGCCCGGGCGCTCGGGTGGAACCCGACGCTGCACTCGGTGGCCGGCAACGTGGCGCGGCTGCTCGAAGAATTCCGCGCCGCCCGCGAGGCCGCGGCCTGAGCTAGAATCGAGCCGTGATGAGCGGCTGGGGTCTCCGGCGTGTCGTAGCCACGACGCCTGTCCTTATATTCCTGATCTTGATATTCCTGATCGTGCTGCCGGCCCTGACGGGGGCGCAGACCCCCCCCGGGCAGTCCATTCCCCGCGCGCCGGACGGCCGGCCCGACCTGTCAGGCATCTGGCAGGTCATGAACAACGCGGCGTGGAATCTCGAGGACCAGAACGCGGCGCCCGGTCCCCACAGCGCGCCGTGGCTGGGCATCCCGGCAAGCCGCGGGGTCGTCAACGGCGGGGAGATTCCATACCAGCCGGCGGCCCGCCCGCGGCGGGAGGAGAACTACAAGAATCGCCTCCGGCTCGATCCCGAGGTCAACTGCTTCCTCCCCGGCGTTCCCCGCATCACGTACATGCCGTTTCCCTTTCAGATCGTCCAGACGCCCACCTACATCGGGATGCTCTACGAGTACGTGCACGCGGTGCGTCACGTGTACGTGGACGGCAGCACGCACCCGCCGGGCCCGATCGAATGGTGGATGGGCGATTCGCGCGGACGCTGGGACGGCGACACGCTCGTCGTCAGCGTGCGGCATTTCAATGCGGACACCTGGTTCGACCGCGCCGGGAACTTCCACAGCGAGGAGATGCAGCTGGCCGAGCGGTACTCCTTCGTCGACCGCGACACGGTCCGCTACGAGGTGACCGTCGAGGATCCCAAGGTGTTCAGCCGGCCCTGGACGATGAGCATGATGCTCTACCGCCGGAAGGAGCCGAACTTCCAGCTGCTCGAGCACGAGTGCTACGCGTTCGACGGCGTGGCCGTCGGTACGCGGCCGCAAGACCGGATCGCCAGATAGGAGGCGTCGCGTGAAGAATCGATGCGTCGGGATGCTGCTGGCCGGTGTGCTGGTGCTGCCGGCATGGGCGGCCGGCCAGGAGGGTGCGGAGAAGAGCTGGAATCCGCCGCGGACGACGGACGGCCAGCCCGACGTCCAGGGCTACTGGAGCCAGCGGAGCGACATCACCACCTACAGCATCCAGGCGGGCTTCGAGGATCGAGCCGAGCACGTGAGCATCGGCGGCCAGAACCCGCAGAAGGGCCGTCCGATCATCGATCCGCCGGACGGGTTCATTCCGTATCAGCCGTGGGCGGCGGAGAAGGCGAGGATGCACCGCGCGGTGCACCTTCACCCGCCGACTCCCGATGTGTTCGATCCAGTCTCACGCTGCTTCCTCGAGGGGGTGCCGCGCATCGTCTATCAGGGGAACATGCGCATCCTGCAGTTCCCGACCCACATCGTCGTCATGCACGAGTTCGGGCACCACTACCGCGTCATCTATCTCGACGGGCGTCCGCACGTGCCGGACAGACTGAAGCTCTGGATGGGCGACTCGCGCGGCCGCTGGGAAGGGAACACGCTTGTCGTCGACGTGACCAACCACAACGACCGGACGTGGTTCGACATCGTCGGCAGCTTCCACAGCGATGCGATGCGCGTCACCGAGCGGTGGACGTTCGCGGGCGCCGACCGCATCGATTACGTCGCCACGATCGACGATCCCACCGTGTACACGAAGCCGTGGACGCTGCGCGTGCAGCTCGGACGCAACAAGCCAGAGGAGCAGTACGAGAGCGGGATCTGCGAAGGCAACAAGGCGGTGCACGTCGCCTTCGGCATCCCGTTCGACGAGAAGAAGTAGACATCTTTTTGCTTTTTGCGAAGGAGAGCCAATGGCGCGTGGAATTGCTCGAGCCCTGACGGTAGTGGCGATTCTGACCCTCCCGGGCGTCGGGTTCGCTCAGGAGGCGGTGATCGGCGGCACGGTGCGCGACGCGACCGGCGGCGTGCTCCCGGGCGTCGCGGTGCAGGCGGTGCACGAGGCGACCGGCACGGTGTTCGACACCTTTACCGACGATCGCGGCGCCTTCCGCATTCCGGTGCGGATCGGCACGTATCGCATCATGACCGAGCTCCAGGGGTTTGCGCGGCTGGAGCAGATGGGCCTCGAGGTGCTCGTCGGCCAGCAGGTGACCTTGAATCTGGAGCTGAAGCCCTCCACGGTGACCGAGACCGTGATGGTCACCGGTGAAGCGGCGCTCGTCAACGTCACTTCGTCCTCCCTCGGCGGCAACATCGACTCGCGGCAGATGCAGGAGCTCCCGGTCAACGGGCGCAACTTCCTCGATCTGACGCTGCTCGCGCCCGGCAACCGGGCCAACCACACCGATCCGGGCGGCGTGCCGGTGACGACCGGGCTCGGCACCGTGCAGCTGAACGTCGACGGGATGCAGGTGACGAACAACTGCTGCGGCGGGTCCAACCGGCAGCCGAGCTTCGGCCGTGACGCGATCGCCGAATTCCAGTTCATCTCGAACCGCTTCGACGCGACGCAGGGGCGGTCGTCGGGCGCGCAGGTGAACGTGATCACGAAGTCAGGCACGAACACGCCGGCCGGCTCGCTCTCGGGGTACTTCCGCCGCGACGACCTGAACGCCGCAGACTTCATTCAGCAGCGCGTGCTGCCGTACTCGAACCAGCAGATCAGCATGGCCTCGGGCGGGCCGATTCGCCGCGACCGCATGCACTACTTCGCCAACTATGAGTTCGAGCGCGAGCCGTCGACGGTCACGCACAACACGCCCTATCCGAGCTTCAACATCGATCTGACGGCCACGCGCAAGCAGCACAAGCCCAGTCTGCGGCTGGACGGGCAGTTCTCAAACAGCACGCGCCTTGCCGTGTCGAGCTATCTCTGGCGGGACTACCAGCCGAACGATGGGAGCCAGGGGACGATCGGCGGCGCGACGAATCATCCCGCGAACGGGATCAGCTTCAATAAGTACGCCGAGGCGGTTCAAGGCACGCTCACCCGCGTGCTGGGCAATCGCGCGTTCAACGAGACGAAGGTCGGCTGGGCGGCAAACAAGTGGAGGATGGAGCCGAACGTCAAGTGGACGACGCCGACGGGGCTGGCCAATGCACGCAATCCGCTGGCGAATGACCTGCAGTACCCGCCCGTGATTAACCTCCGCGGGTTCAACATCGGCGGCGGGACGAACTTTCCGCAGTACATCGGGCAAACGGTCTATACGCTTCGCGACGACCTGACTGTGTCCGCCGATCTGCGCGGGCGTCACGACATGCGCGTGGGCGGAGAGTACCTCCGGTACGAGATGTGGCACGACTGGTGCAATTTCCTGCGCGGCAACCTGATTGCCGACGCCGGCCCCGTGCCGGCCAACATCGAGCAGCTCTTCCCGGTCTGGAACGATCCAAGCACGTGGAATATCGCCGCGCTGTCGCCAATCTCGCGCGAGTACCGCACGTCGTTCGGCAACTGCAACATCCAGAGTCCCAGGAACATCTACGCGGTCTGGTTCCAGGACGACTGGCAGGTGAGTTCGCGCCTCACGCTGAATGTCGGCGTCCGGTACGACATCGAGACCGACACATTCGCCAACGAGCTGGCCGTCGAGCAGTTCCTGCCGGCCAATCGGCCGCTCGACTCCGACAACATCGTACCGCGTCTCGGATTCGCCTACAGCCTGAACGATCGCACCGTGATCCGGGGCGGCGGCGGCAAGTACTACTCGTGGCTCATCAACCAGGTGGCGCACCCGATTCGCTTCGCCAACGTGCAGAGAGTCCTGTCGGCGCTCTACGACGGCCGCGCCGATTTTGCCGTCAATCCGTGGAACGGCCCCCTGCCAAGAGCTGAAGATCTCGAGCAGGCCTTCTGCAACGTCAATTTCCGACCCGGCTGCATCCGGCGGGCGCTCGGTCAGACGATCGCGCCGCCGAACGCCGAGAACCCGTTCAGCTATCAGGCGTCAATAGGCGTGCAGCGGCAGGTCGGCGACACGATGGGCGTCACGGTGGATTATTCCTACAACGGAGGCCGCAAGGATCGGATCCAGAACTACAACATCAATCTCAGCTTCAATCCGGCGACCGGGCTGAACTATCCGTTCACGGACATCAGCCGCCGGCCGTATCCGGAGTGGGGCCAGGTGCTGATGGACATCTTCGACGGCTGGAGCAACTATCACGGCCTGGAGACCTCCTTTACGAAGCGGCTGAGCAACCGCTGGCAGGCGTCGGCGACGTACAGCGCCTCTGTCTTCCGCGACGGCGTGCCGAACCCGTGGAGCGGCGTCATGACTCCCGTACCGTTCACCGTGCTCGCGCCGCTCGGCGAAGAGTACGGCCTGGCCTCCACCGATCAGCGGCACCGCGCGGTCTTCAACGGGATCTGGCAGATGGGCTACGGGTTCCAGCTGAGTGGCCTGTACTTCTTCGGGTCGGGTCAGCGCTTTGGCACCGTGTACGGCGGCGACGCGCTCAACACGGGTGGCACGGGCGGCGCGAACTCCGGACTCGGCACCCCCGCAGGCGGCGCGAGAGCGCGCCCGGCGAACGTCGGCGGCGGCGCGACGCCGCGCAACGGCATCGTCGGCGATCCGATCCATCGCGTCGACGTGCGTCTGCAGAAGCGGTTCGCGTTGGCGGGCCGCGCCGGGATCGACGGGATGCTGGAGGTGTTCAACCTGTTCAATCACGCGAACTACGGGTCGTACACTGTGGCCGAGAGCAACCGTCAGTACGGACAGCCATCGTTCAACCCGAACGTGGCGTATCAGCCGCGGATGGTGCAGCTCGGATTCCGATTTACCTTCTAAGAGGGGATAGAGGGGATGAACATGCGCACATGGCGCCTCACGCTCGCGGCCGTCCTGACGGCTTCCGCGGCGGCGATGATGACATCCACCGTGCAGTCATCGCCGCCGGCGGCCGCCGCGCAGGCGGCCGGCGCCGACGCGGTGAAGCGCGGCGAGGCCTGGTTCTACCAGCGCTGCTCGCTCTGCCACATGGGGCGCATCGTCAAAGATGATGTGTACGAGCCCATGGGTCCCAAGCTCGCGGGTCTGCTCACGAACGCGACGCCCGTGCGTGAAAAGGCCGTGCGCGATCAGATTCAGCGGGGATCCCCGAGGATGCCGGGGTTCCAGTACACCTTTACCCCGGCGGAGTTCGAAGAGCTGATCGCGTATATGAAGACCTTGTAGGCAGACCCGACGGTCCGCCTCTACGTTCGGAGGATCAATGTCGACACGGAAATCGCTGCTCCTCGTGCTCGGGACTGTCCTGATGGCGGCGCTCGTGTGGTCTGCGCCGGCGGCGCAATCCAGGGGTCCCGGTGTCATCCAGGGCACCGTGAAATCGGCCGACGGTACGCCGATGGAAGGCGTCGTTGTCTCGGCGCGTGCGGCCGGGAAGAGCTTCACGACGTCCGTCTTCACGGATCGGCAGGGTGCCTACACCTTCCCGTCGCTCGATGGCGGCCAGTACAAGGTGTGGGCGCAGGCCGTCGGCTTCGAAGCAGAACGCGCGGAATTCGCGCTGGCGGGCGGCCGCGCGGAGCGCAACCTCACGCTGAGGCCGATCAGGGACGCCGGCCGCATCCTCAAGCAGATGTCCGGCGTGGAATACCTGCGCAGCCTGCCGCAGAGCACGCCCGCCGATCGGCGCATGGTGCACGCCTACAAGAACAACTGCACCGGCTGTCATACGGCGGCCCACGCGCTGCAGAACCGCTGGGACGCGCGGGGGTGGGGCGTGCTCGTCGATCTGATGGCGGTGTTCCCGAGCACCGGCGAGCCGGTGCCGGGTCTGCGGCCGACGCCGGAGCGGCCCGGCAACCCGATGATCCGAGCGTATCGCGACGAACTGGCCGAGTACCTGGGCCGCGCGCGCGGCGCCACGGAGCTGACCGATCTCAAGCCGCTGCCACGGCCGGCGGGCGAGGCGACGCAGGTCATCATCACGGAATTCGACCTGCCGCGCACCGATGGTCTCAACCACTTCGACGACGGGAGCGACTGGTCGATGGGGACGCCATCGCGCTTTGTCGGCCGCGCCGCGCACGACGTGTGGCCCGATGCCGACGGCAACATCTGGATGGCCGACGACCTGGTTCCGCGGCGCACGTTCGCGATGCTCGAACCGGGCACCGGACAGGTCGTCGACTACGCGCTCGAGGGACAGGATGGCAAGACGATCGCGACGCACAGCGTCGTCGTGGACAACGTCGGGCGCGTCTGGGCCACCGGCGATGACGGCAACTTCGCCATGCTCAATCCGAAGGCCGGCGAGATGAAGAGCTTTCCGCGGCCGAGCGGCATGCGCGCCGCCGTCGGCGGTACGCTCGACGTCGACTCGAAGGGCAATCCGTGGGCGACCTCGCTCAACGGCGTGATCAAACTGGACGCCGCCACCGGCCAGTACACGCACTACGAAGGTCCGCCCGCGCCCGAAGGACTCTGCGGGGCGCCGTGCGGCGGGTGGGGCACCTACGGCAACACCGTCGACCGCGACGACAACGTGTGGGCGACCAATCCCGGGCTGGATCGCCTGCTCAAGATCGAGAGCCGGACGGGGAAGGTGACGGCCATCAACCTCGAGCCGCTTGCCCTGCCCGAGGCGACCGACGTCGACCGGCAGCGGCGGCGGACCGTACGCGCGAGCCAGAACAGCGCGCCGCCCGGGCACAAGGCGCCCCGCCGGCTGGCGGCCGATCCCAACGCCGACGTCGTCTGGGTGGCGCTGTACACGGCGGATCGCATCGCGCGGATCGACACGAAGACGCACCAGGTCAAGGAGTACGAGCTGCCCACGAAGTACGCCTCGCCCTACGCGCTGGCGGTCGACAGGACCGGCACGGTCTGGATCAACACGATGAACCACGACGCGCTGACGAGGTTCGATCCGCGGACGGAGCGGTTCACCGAATACATGCTGCCCACGCGCGGGACCGAGATCCGCCACGTGCAGGTGGACAACCGCACGACCCCGCCGACGATCTGGGCGCCGTACAACCGGATGAACAAGATCGTGCGGCTGCAGGTCCGTGCGGCGGCGGCGCCGCAGACGGTGGCGAGGTAACGGAGGCCATGATGCGCAGGACAGTTCTCGTACTGGCGGCGGTAGTGCTCCTCGGCGTACTGGCGGCGGCCCAGACCGACAGCCAGGCGACGACCGACATCTATTTCATCGATACGGAGGGCGGCCAGGCGACGCTGATCGTCTCGCCCGTCAACGGCATCCTCGGCACGAAGGACGTGCTGCTGCTCGATGCGGGCAACCTCAACCCGCCGGGGCGCGACGCGGATCGGATCGTCGCCGCGATGAAGGACGCGGGCGTGGAGCGCGTCGACACGCTCGTCGTGTCGCACTACCACGGCGATCACGTGGGCGGCGTCGCCGCACTCTTCGACAAGGTGCCGGTGCGCCGCGTGCTCGACCCCGGCGCGTTCGTGCCCGAGCAGAACGGCATGCGTGAGGCCGGGTACCTCTCGTACGTGCCGGTCCGGCAGCATGCGCACGTGACGACGCCGCGTCCGGGGACCAGGATCCCCGTCGCCGGTCTGGACGTGCACGTCGTCTCCTCGGCCGGCGATCTGATGACGGCGCCGCTCCCCGGCGTCCGCCGCGCGTCCAATCCGCTCTGCGCGACCGCGCAGCGGCGGGCGCAGGACAACACGCCGAACAACTACGAGAGCATCGGCGTGATCGTCGAGTTCGGCCGCTTCCGGTATCTGGATCTCGCCGACCTGACGTGGAACCAGGAGATGGAGCTCGTCTGCCCGGCGAACCTGCTCGGCACCGTCTCGGTCTACCGGACGTCGCGCCACGGCACCGACTGGGCCGGCGCCCAGGCCTTCGTCCATGCCGTCCGGCCGCGCGTGGCGGTGATGAACAACAACCCGACGAAGGGCGGCACGCCCGGCACGTTTCAGATCGTGAAGAGCGCGCCGGGGCTCGAGGACTTCTGGCAGCTCCACTACTCGGACAACGTCACGAAAGCGGTGAACTCGGCCGACTCGTTCATCGCCAACTTCACCGACGCCGACGGCGGGCACTACATCAAGCTGACCGCGCGCAGCGACGGCAGCTTCACCATGCGGAACGGGCGCAACGGCTTCACGAAGGAGTACCGCCCGCAGGGCAGCGTCGTCACCTCGAGCCGCTGAGAATACCGTACTCGTGGTCCGCTCGATGGTCGTGTAGCGCGCAGGCTTCAGCCTGCGCGACGCGGGGGCTAAAGCCCCCGCGCTACAGCACCAGGAAAACAGCAGGGAGAAGGACCGTGATGATCGTGCGGCGGTTCGTATTCGGCGCGGCGATGGTCGCCGTGTGCATGGCGGGTGTACGGGCGGCGGGCATGCAGGCGGCTCAGCAGACGCCGCCGCTGGCGGAAGCGGTCTTCAAGGACATCCAGGTGCTGAAGGGAATTCCCGTCGACGAGTTCATGGACACGATGGGGATGTTCGCGGCGGCGACGACCAAGGACTGCACCGGCTGCCATGCGCCGGAGATCCTGAGCGGCAGCCGCGACGCGTTCGCCACGCCGACGCCGATGATCCAGCGGGCGCGCCAGATGGTCGTGATGATGAACACGATCAACAAGCAGTATTTCCG
>CAZGLC010000132.1:10907-13696 GCA_964526235.1 uncultured Bifidobacteriaceae bacterium | reverse complement strand
CCCGGAGCCGAAGATCGAAGAGCTCCTGAAGGAAGGCCAGGAGATCATCGTCCAGATCGGCAAGGAGCCGCTCGGCACCAAGGGCGCCCGCCTCACCTGCCACGCCACCATGCCCGGGCGGTTCCTCGTGTTCATGCCGACCGTGGATCACATCGGCGTCTCCCGGAAGATCGATTCGCGCGACGAGCGCAGCCGGCTCCGCGGGATCGTACGCGAGTTCCGCCAGCAGCACGGCTTCGCGGGCGGCGTCATCATCCGCACGGCGGCGGCGGGCCGATCCAAGGAAGACATTGTCGCCGACCTGAGCTACTTCCACCGGGTCTGGACCGAGATCCGCCAGAAGGCGGAGTCGTCGCGCGCGCCGGCCGTCGTCTACCAGGAGCAGAGCCTCGTGGCCAAGCTGCTCCGCGATCTCCTCACCGAGGACTTTTCCGCCATCCGCATCGACAACGAGCTCGAGTACGGCCGCGTGCTGGAGCTGGTCGAACGCATGATGCCCGCGCTCGCCTCGCGGGTGACGCTGTACGACAAGGAGTATCCGATTTTCGAGGAGTACGGCGTCCAGGCCGAGATCGATCGCGCGCTCCGCAGCAAGGTGTGGCTCAAGTCCGGCGGCTCGATCGTGATCAACCAGACCGAGGCGCTCGTGGCGATCGACGTGAACACCGGCCGCTACGTCGGCAAGAAGACCGCCGGGCGCCTCGAAGACACCATCCTCAAGACCAATCTGGAAGCGGTGAAGGAGATCGTGCGGCAGATCCGGCTGCGCGACCTCGGCGGCATCATCGTCCTCGACTTCATCGACATGGAGGAGAAGAAGAACCGCCAGCGCGTGTTCCAGGCGGCGGAGCAGGAGCTGCGCAAGGACCGGGCGCCGTCGAAGGCGCTGCAGGTGTCCGACTTCGGCCTGGTGATCATCACGCGCAAGCGCGTCAAGCAGAGCCTCGAGCGCGTGTTGACCGAGCCCTGCCCGTACTGCGCCGGCAGCGCCGTCATCAAGTCGAGCGCGACGATCTGCTACGAAATCCTCGCGGAGGTGAAGAAGATCGGCGCCGATCTCGACGGCCAGTCGCTCGTGCTACGCGTCAATCCCGATATTGCGCGTGCGCTCAGGGACGAGGAGCGCGCCGTCTTCAGGGATCTCAAGCAGTCGCTCGGGCGCGAGATTGCCATCCGCCCCGACGCGCAGCTTCACCACGAGCAGTTCGATCTGATGGCGATAGGATAGGACGGATGCCGGACAAGGATATGTTTGCCGAGCGCGGCCGATCGCTCGAAGAAGAGTACTTCCGCAAGAAGGATCGCGAGCTCGTCGAGAAGATGCGCCAGGCGGCGGCCGCCGCCCAGGCGCGCGCCGAGCTGGGCGCCCGGACCGGGCTGAGCGATCCGGGGCTCCTCGAGGAGCTGCAGGCGCTCGGCTTCACGCCCGACACGGTCGCGCTGCTCCCGCTCGTGCCCGTCGTGCAGGTCGCATGGGCCGAGGGCGGCGTCAGCGCCGCCGAGCGCGCGCTCATCGTGACGCTGGCGCGCGCCCGCGGCATCGCGGAAGAGAGCGCTGCGGACCGGCAGCTCGCCGACTGGCTGCACCAGCGCCCCCCGGACGATGTCTTCGCACGCGCCACGCGGCTCATCAGCGCCATGCTCGCCTCGCCCGGCCACCAGCAGCTGAGCGCCGACGACCTCGTGAAGCTCTGCGAGTCGATCGCGGCCGCCTCGGGCGGCCTGTTCGGGATCAACAAGGTCTCGGCGGAGGAGCGGCAGCTGCTGGCGTCGATTGCCGACGCGCTGAAAGGGCGCGCATCCTGAGGCCTGGGCCCTGAGGCCTGGGGCCTGACATGTTTCAGAGAACCGCGGAGTCCTATCGCGCCGGCGCGCGGCCGCTTCCGCGCGAGTCCTACACGTCGGATGATGTGTTCGCTGCCGAGCAGGAACAGATCGCCGCGGCGCTGTGGAACTGCATCGGCCGCGCGAGCCGTCTCACCGAGCCGGGCGACTACGTCGTTCGCACCGTCGCCGGCGAGTCGATCATCGTCGTACGCGGCCAGGACGGAGCCCTGCGCGCGTTCTTCAACGTCTGCCGTCACCGCGGCACGCAGCTGTGCACCGGCCCGTCGGGGCGCTTCGGCCACGTCATTCAGTGCCCCTACCATGCGTGGACGTACACGACTGAGGGCGCGCTCGTCGGCGCGCCCCACATGCAGGACGTCGCCGGGTTCGACAAGGGCGCCTATCCACTGCACGCGGCCGCGATCGCCGAGCACGCGGGGTTCGTGTTCGTCTGCATCGCACCGTCGCCGCCGCCGTTCATGGAGTGGTTCGCGCCCCTGGCCGATCGTCTGCGGCGGTTCCCTCTCGCCTCGCTCGACGTCGGCCACCAGGCCGAATACGACGTCGCCGCGAACTGGAAGCTCGTCTTCGAGAACTACTCGGAGTGCCTCCATTGCCCCGTCATCCATCCCGAGCTGGCCGCGCGGCTGCCGTACGAGAGCGGCGCCAACGACCTGGTGGACGGTCCGTTCCTTGGCGGATACATGCGCATCGCGGATCCGCATGAGAGCGCCACGATGAGCGGGCGCTCCTGCGCGCCGCCCGTGAGCGACGCGGCGGGTACGGACGAGCAGCGGCGCGCCTATTACTACTCGGTGATGCCGAACCTCCTCGTCAGCATCCATCCGGACTACGTGAACTACTACCTGCTGACGCCGCTCGGGCCGAACCGGACCCGGATCGACTCTGAGTGGCTGTTCAGGAAGCCGGGATCCGGGAGCCGGAAGCCGGGATCCGGGATC
>CAZGLC010000132.1:4229-10807 GCA_964526235.1 uncultured Bifidobacteriaceae bacterium | reverse complement strand
CGCTGCGGGAACACGGCCTCGCCGCCGCCGCCGAACACCGCGCCGCGGTTGCCGCCGAGCACGGCGGTGAAGCTCTCGCCCGCGCTGAACGTCGTCGAGCCGACGTCGGCGAACCCGCGGACACTGAACCGAGTCGTCTGCGCCTGCGCACTCGCGGAGGAAACGAGGCAAATCGCGGTGACACACGCTGCCACGACACACCGAGACACCGAGGCACAGAGACCCAAACAATATTTCTCGGTGTCTCGGTGCCTCGGTGTTCCGTGATCGGTGACCTCAGCTCCACGCATGCTCATTTCGCCAGCCCCAATCCTCTCAGCGACGCGCGCGGGTTGATGAGCCCCTCGCCGTACTCGTTGTCACGGCCCGGCGGGCCGAGATCGGTGGCGTAGCGCTTCATCGCGGCTTCGATGGCGGCCGGCGTGGTGATCCCCTGCTGTATGAGCAGCGCCGCGAAGCCGGCGACGTGCGGCGACGCCATCGACGTCCCCTGAAAGAAATCGAAGGTAAACGAGTCGAAGCGCGGCGGGGCGTACCGGGCAGGGCCGCGCAGGTAGGTCTCGACGAGATCGAAATCGAACGTCTGCTGCAGGATCCCGCCCGCCGTGCCGCCCACCCTCGTGTTCCCGCCCGGCGCCGCCAACTCGACGTACGGGCCGGTGTTCGAGTAGTAGGCGCGCTGCCGATCGCGTCCGACGGCGGCGACGGCGACCATGCCGTCGATCTGCGGCGCGAACTCCGCCAGCCGCTCCACACGATTCCCCGTCTCGAAGTCGTTGCCGGCGGCGACGGCGACGAAGGCGCCGCGCGAGACGGCGTAGGCGATCGCGTCCTGCATCACTGGCGCGGGCGGCCCGAGGCGGCCGATGCTCAAATTGAGCACCTTCGCGCCGTTGTCGACGGCATAGCGGATCCCGCGCGCGACCACGTCGTCGGTTCCCTGCTGCGGGCTCCGGAAGATGAGATCCCACATGGTGGCGATGACCTTCACCGGCATGATGCGGACGTTGAACGCCATGCCGGCGACGCCGGCGCCGTTGTTCGTGAGCTGGCCGACCGTTCCCGCCACGTGCGTGCCGTGACCGTCGAGATCGAACGGCGTGGTCGTCTCCCAGATGAAGTCGCGCGGTGCGACGAAACGGTCCGGGCCGGTGAGATCCGGGGCGGCCGCGAAGGGCACGTCGATCGCCCCGAGCGACGGAAAGAGCGGTCCGTTGGGCACGAGACGGAAGGCGCGCGTCTGATACCGCATGATGCCGGCGCGAAACGCGACGCCGGTGTCGAGCACGGCGACGGTGATGGCGGATGTCGCACCGGGGTTGATGTCCCACGCGCGCTCCATGTCGATGGCGGGGTAGTTCCACTGGCGGGCGTACAGCGGATCGTTCGGCACGAACCGCGGATAGACGCGGTAGCGCGCCTGCGCGTACTCGACGTCGGGCTGCGCGTCGAGCCGCTCGGCCGCCGCTTCCGGGTCCGTGTCCGGGTCGATGGCGACGATGTCGAAGTCGGCGTAGCTCGGCGTGCGTTCCGGCGTGCCGTCCACCTGCGCGAGGATCGCGCGCTGCGCGTCCGGCGAGGTGCCCGGACGAAACCTCACGATGACGCTGCCGCGGAGGAACGGTTCACCCTCGAGGTCGGCGCGGGGCTCGCGAGGCGGATCGTCGGCGCGCAGCCCTCGATCGATGCCCGGCGGCGCGCTCTCCGACACGAGCATCGCGGCCGGCGGCTCGAGCTGCGCATGCTGCGTGGCCGACCATGCGAGCCACACGGTCGCCATGGCTGCGAGTGTCGATCTCATGTGGAGAGATAACTGAGCGGGTCGACGTCGTACCGGGCGGGATCGACGGGCGCGTCGACCGACTGCGGTGCTCCCTCGGGCGCCTCCCACAGGTTCATCTCGACCGGGCGTTCGAATCGCGCGCCGCTCTTGTCGAAGAGCAGCCGTACGCGCGGGCGGTACGGATCGGGCGCGTACGCTTTGAGGACCACCGCGATGTCGCCCGAGTTCAGCCGGACGAGATTGCCCGCGGGATAGATCCCCACCAGCTGGACGAACCGGCGGACCAGATTCTGGTCGAACTGCTTGCCGTCGTTCCGCTGCAGCACGGCGAGAATCCGATCCGTGGGAAACGCCTCCTGGTACACGCGCTGCGAGCGCATGGCATCGTAGACGTCGGCAATCCCGCACAGCATCGTCCCGAGATTCAGCGACGGCCGCGACACGCCCACCGGATACCCGGTGCCGTCGAGCCGCAGATGATGCTCGAAGGCGACGATGGGCGCGAGCGTCGGCAGCGAGGGCGTTCGCCGCAGGATCTCCGAGCCGTCGACCGTGTGGCGCCGCAGGATTTCGAACTCACGGTCGGTCAGCTTCTCGGTCTTGTTCAGGATGTCCGAGGGCGTCCGGACCTTCCCGATGTCGTGCATCAGCGCGGCGAGGCCGATCTCGCGCAGCAGCGCCCCTTCGATGCCGAGCCCGCGCGCCTGCCCCATCGTCAGGATCGACACGTTCACCATGTGCGTGAATGTGTAGCTGTCGTAGCTCTTGAGCGCTGTGAGCGCGAGGAGCGCCGTCCGGTTGTGCGACACCTCCTCCGCGAGAGAGTCGACGACGTTCCAGCTCGCATCGGCGTCGGGCATGCCTTCGGATTCCGCGCTGTCCCACAGCCGTCGGGCGACCGAGACGGCCTCGTTGTACAGGCGGCGGTAGTCCTTCATTTCAACCGCCGACGCCTCGCCCTTGTCGACCTGCAGACGCCCGACGCGGACGTGCGTCAGCGCGAGCGTCTTGCTGGTCTCGCGCGCGTCGCGGCCGCCGACCTTCTGGACGAACTCCGACAGCTCGGCCGGCGTGACGCCGCGGTCGAAGACGATCCGTTCGATGCCGGCGTCCTGCAGCTGGCCGATCAGCTTGGCCATGTTCTCGCCGGCGCGAGGCACGGGAAGGTCGCCGACGACGAGGTCATCGCCGACGATGCCGACCGCGATCGACGGAGACGGCGTCAGCGCCAGTTGCAGCGTTTCGGCGAGCGCGGTGATGCTGCGCCCGACGAGCGGGTGTGTGGGGGCGTACAACTGCACCGCGCGCAGCCCGGCGGCCAGGCGCCGCAGCAGTTCCTCCGCCAGCTTGGTCTTCTGTACCGCGCTCATACGTGCTGTCGCGCCCGTTGCGGCGGCACGCGCAGGTGCGGCCGAGCCGCCTTGCGGACGCCGCGGCTGCCGGTGCGCGCCGCCTCCTCGAGAATGCCCAGCGTCGCCGGGGACCCGATGCGCCGCAGCGCCGCCGCGGCGGCGCTGCGCAGGGCCGCCGTCCGGTACGGCGCCCACCACTCTCCGCGGTACAGCGCGGCGCGCAGCGCCGCGGCCGATTCCGCGCGGTCGCCCAGCGCACCGAGGGCGTCCATGACCTGCGCGTGTACCTCGACGAGCGGCCCGCGGGGCGACAATTCGTTCAGCACGGCGCAGAACAGCGGCACCACGCGCTCGTCGCGCAGGCCGATGACTTCCTGCAGCACGGTCATCCGCGTGGCGGGCGCCAGCAGCCCGCGCCGCAACAGGCCGAAGGCATCGTCGGAGCCGATCAGGACGAGCGCGCGAATCGCCTCGCGCTGGACCTGCTGATCGCGATCCTCGAGCATCGAGGCGAGCTCGGCGAACGCCTCCGCGCCGCCGAACATCCGCAGCAGGTCGATCGCCGTCCGCCGGACGGCGGGATTGGGCGAGGTCTTCAGCTGCTCGACGACCTCGCGGCCGATGGCGCCGAACCCGAACAGCAGGTCGCGCACGTGCCGGATGGCGCGGACGTTCTCCTCAGTGGCCAGCGCCTGCGCCAGCGGCCTGATGATGCGCGGCCCGATCGTCCGGCAGAGCCGCGCGAGCGTCTCGACGTCCGCGTCGTCTACGGTGCGGAAGCGGCTCACCACGTGGCGCACGAAGGGACCCGCGACGAGCGACTCGAGCGTGGTATCGGCCGCGGCGCGGAGCGCCTCGCGGCCGCCGGGCTCCGTTTCGCGGACGATCGCGTAGGCGAACTGCTGCGCCTCCACCAGCCTGCCCGCGTGCAGATGCCGGTCGAGCTCGGCGAGCGCGATGCGTGCGATCTCGCCCCACGGTGCGGGCTGGTGCTCGACGGTCAGCAGATCGAGCACCAGCCGCAGATCGAGGTCCTTGATCACCTGGTCGGCCACTGTTGCCAGCCAGCCCTCGATTCGCTCCGGCGGATCGTCGGACACGCGCTCGACGTCGATGGCCTGCGCGCGGGCGCTCGACAGCTCGCGCAGGTATTCGTCCGACACGTAGTGCTTGTCCGAATACGACGTCAGCATCTGGTGCGCCGACTGCCACAGGTCCTCGAAGCCGGCCTGCTGTCCGAGCGGGCTGTCCGCCACCTCATCCTTCGCGAGATCGAGCAGCCGCTCCTTGCGGTCTATCTCGGGCACGAGCGCTTCGAAGGCCTGCGCCAGCCGCTCCGACGCGCCGCGCTCGGTGACGACGGAGGTGGCGACGAAGGAGGCGACCGTGTCGTCCTTGATGCGGTTGACGACCGCCGTGGCGACCTGCGCCTGCGCGGGGTCCGCCGACATCGTCTGGCGGATGACGGCGAGCAGCATGTCGGGCGTGACGCGCGACATCGCGTCGGCGGCCGTCTGCAGCACGGCATCTTCGCCGTGCGCCTTGGGCCACTGCGCCGTCGCCTGGAGCAGCTGTTCGACCAGGCGCAGCAGCGCGGCCGCCTTGGCTCCCATCGCGAGATCGCCGCCCTCCGCCGCCGTGGCCTGCAGCCGCTCGAGGAACTCGGAAAAGCGCTCCGCGTTGCCGAGCGTGTCGAGGAGGGCCGCGAGGCCGGTTTCCTCCAGCGGCCCGGCGGCGCCGTCGAGGCAGTACGCGATGATCGCGTCCCACTTGGCGCCGTCGCCCCCCGCGCGCTCGCGAAGGACCTCCGCGTAGTCGATTTCCTTGATCTCGAAGTGGCCGCGGCCCGCCGCGGTCCACGCCTTGCCAATGCCGCCCTCGGCCATCAGCTCCTCGGGCGGGCGCGCGACCAGCAGCAGGAGCGCATGCCAATCCTGGACGTCGGCCGCGCGCTCCACGCGGAGCGCGCCGACCAGGCGGTCATGCAGCAGATCGGCGAACTCGACGATGGCCGAATCAGGCTTGGCGGGCGCGCGGCCGTCGACGGCCAGCGTGTCGGGGAACACCGTGATCTGGGCGTCGTCGCCGGTGATCAGCCGCGCCGCGGCGGTGATCACGCGCGTGAGCGACGCCTGGATCGACGGGTGCGTCGCCGGGTAGAGCGACACCGATCGCGCGGCGGCGCGGCACGCGCGGGCGAAGTCCGCGAGCAGCGCGCTCTGCTCGACGGGCAGCGGTTCGGCGGCCGGAGCGGGGCTGGCCAACTTTTAGATCCCGAGGGGGGACGTCCTGTCAGATTATACTGACCGTTCTTCCATGAGCTTTGTCGACGTGATCGCGAAAAAGCGCGATGGATTCGCGCTTTCGCGCGAGGACATCCAGGGCTTCGTCAGCGGTGTCACGGCGGCAGAGATTCCAGACTACCAGGCGGCGGCCCTCCTGATGGCCATCGTCATCCGCGGGATGTCCGACCAGGAGACCGCCTGGCTCACCGATGCGATGCTCCGGTCCGGGGATCGGGTCGATCTGACCGACCTGCCCGGCATCAAGGTCGGCAAGCACAGCACGGGCGGCGTGGGCGACAAGGTGTCGATCGTGCTCGCGCCGCTGGCGGCCGCCTGCGGGGTCGTCGTGCCGAAGATGTCGGGCCGCGGCCTGGGCCATACCGGCGGGACGCTCGACAAGCTCGAGTCGATTCCGGGGTATCGCACCGATCTCACCATCGAAGAGTTCAAGCAGGTGCTCCGGCGCGTCGGCGCCAGCATCGTCGGACCGACCTCCGCGCTTGCGCCGGCCGACAAGCGGCTATACGCCCTTCGGGACGTGACGGCCACGGTCGCGAGCATTCCGCTCATCGCCGCGTCCGTCATGAGCAAGAAGCTCGCGGAAGGCGGCGACGCGCTCGTGCTCGACGTCAAGTGCGGCGACGGCGCATTCATGAAGTCGGAGGCCGAGGCGCGCGAGCTGGCGCGCATGATGGTGGCCATCGGCACGCAGGCCGGCGTCCGCACCGAGGCGGTCATCACGACGATGGACGCGCCGCTCGGGCGCGCGATCGGCAACGCGCTCGAGATCGTCGAGTGCGTGGAGACGCTCAGGGGACGCGGCCCCGCCGATCTCGTGGCGCTGTCGACGGCGATCGCGGCGCGCATGCTCGTGCTCGCCGGACGCGCGAGCGAGGCCGACGCCGAGCGCGTCGTCGGCGAGGCGCTCGCCTCGGGCGCCGCGCTCGACAGGATGCGGGCGCTCGTCGAGGCGCACGGCGGCGATCCGCGCGTGGTGGACGACTACAGCCGGCTGCCGCAGGCGGCGCGCCGGTGCGCGGTCCCCGCGGGGCGTGACGGGTACGTCGAGCGGCTCCGGGCGGAACTGCTCGGCCGCGCGTCGATGGCCCTCGGGGCGGGACGCCGGCGGATCGACGATCCGATCGATTACGGCGCGGG
>CAZGLC010000132.1:0-4129 GCA_964526235.1 uncultured Bifidobacteriaceae bacterium | reverse complement strand
GCGGCCGCGTGGCTGCTCGGGTCGCTCGTCGGCTTCCGCGCGCAGGCCGCGGCCGGCGCGCTCTGTCTGGTGGCGATCGTCGCGTGCTTCTCGCCCGACCTCCGGCTCGTGAGCTGGCGCACGGTGCTCTGGGGCATGGCGCTGCAGCTCGGCCTGGCGGTGGTGATCCTCAAGCTGGAGATCGGCGGCCGGCGCCCCGGCTATGAGGTCTTCAGCGCGGTGGGCGCGGGCGTGAGCCGCTTCCTGCAGTTCACCGACGCCGGATCGCGGTTCGTGTTCGGCGCGCTCGCCAACCCCGAGGTGCTCGGCAAGGCGGTCGGGCCCGAGAACAGCTTCGTCTTCGCGTTCGTCGCGCTGCCGACGATCATCTTCGTCTCGTCCTTCTTCACGGTGCTCTATTACTTCGGCATCCTGCAGTTCGTGGTGCGGCTGATGGCGCGCGCGATGATGGGCCTCATGCGGACGAGCGGCGCCGAGACGCTGTCGGCGGCCGCCAACGTCTTCATGGGCCAGACCGAGGCGCCGATCATCGTCAAGCCGTTCGTGCCGAAGATGACCCAGTCGGAGCTGCTCGCGATGATGGTGGGCGGCATGGCGACGATCTCCGGCGGCGTCATGGCGGTCTACATCGCGCTCGGCGCCGATCCGGTGGCGATCCTGACGACGAGCGTCATGGCCGCGCCGTGCGGGCTCTATCTGTCGAAGCTCCTCCTGCCGGAACTGGAGCAGCCGGACACGCTCGGCGCCGCGCCCGTGCACGTCGAGCGGCTGCACGTCAACGTCATCGACGCCGCGGCCGGGGGCGCCTCGGACGGGCTGTCCCTCGCGCTCAACGTCGCGGCGATGCTCATCGTGTTTCTGGCCTTCATCGCACTCTTCGACTTCGTGCTCGGCGCAATCCGTCCAGGCCTGACGCTCGCCAGCGTCTTTGCCGTCGTCTTTGCGCCGGTGGCGTTCCTCATGGGCGTGCCGCCGGCCGACATCGGGCCGCTGGCAGACCTGCTCGGCACCAAGCTCGTCGCCAATGAATTTGTCGCGTTCGTGAAGCTGACCGGCGAGTACCGCGGCGTGATCAGCGACCGGTCGTACGTGCTGGCGACGTTCGCGCTGACGGGCTTCGCGAACATCGCGTCGATCGGGATCCAGCTCGGCGGCATCGGCGGCATGGCGCCGAACCGGCGCGGCGATCTCGCGCGCCTCGGGACGCGCGCGCTGCTGGCGGGCTTCGTGGCGACACTCGTGAACGCCTGCGTCGCGTCGATGCTGCTGTGAGTGGCTGCATTCGTCCTGTAATGAACGCACCTGGCACTTTCGAGCGCGTGGAGGAGGCGGCAGCGGCAATCAGGCGCCGGTGCCCGTCGCCGCCCGAGGCGGCCATCGTGCTCGGCTCCGGCCTGGGCGATGTGGCGGACACGCTCGCGGATGCTGCGGCGTTCGACTATGCCGAACTGCCGCACTGGCCGGCCGCCAGCGTCGTCGGGCACCCGGGACGGCTCGTCATTGGCCGGTTTGGCGGCAGGCGCGTCGCCGCCCTCGCCGGGCGCGTGCATCTCTATGAGGGCCACGACCCGGCGGACGTCGTGTTTGCGACGCGCGTGATGGGCCGCCTCGGCATCGGCACACTGGTGCTGACGAACGCGGCAGGCGGCGTCAACACCGCGTTTGCCGCCGGCGCGCTCATGGTGATCGACGACCACATCAACCTGCTCGGCATCAATCCGCTGGCGGGAGTGAACGACGAGCGCTTCGGCCCGCGTTTTCCGGACATGACCGACGTGTACTCCCACCGTCTGCGGCGAGTCGCCGACGAGGCGGCGTCCGCGCGTGGCGTGCCCGTGGCGCACGGCATCTACGCGGCCTGTCTCGGCCCGAGCTACGAGACGCCGGCTGAAATCCGCTATCTGCGGACGATCGGCGCGGACGCGATCGGCATGTCGACCGTGCCCGAGGCGATCGCGGCGCGGCACATGGGTCTCGAGGTGCTCGGCATCTCGTGCATCACCAACATGGCGGCCGGCGTGCTGCCGCGGCCGCTCGATCACGCGGAGGTGCTCGAGACGGCCCGCCGCGTCCGAGGCGCCTTTACGTCACTGCTCGAGGGGATCGTTGAGCGACTCTGACCTGATTCGTGCGGCGCGCGACGCTCGGCGCCGGGCCCATGCGCCGTTCTCCGGCTTCAAGGTCGGTGCGGCGATCGAAGCCGCCGACGGCACGATCGTCACCGGGTGCAACATCGAGAACGCCTCGTACGGCCTCACGATGTGTGCCGAGCGTGTCGCGATCTTCAAGGCGCTCTCCGAAGGTCATCGGCGGTTCCGCCGCCTCGCCGTCGTGGCCGGCGCCGCGGTGCCGACGCCGCCGTGCGGCGCCTGCCGGCAGGTGCTGTGGGAGTTCGGCGGCGATCTCGAGGTGATCCTCGCGAACCTCCGCCGCGAGACCGGACGGCATCGGCTCAGCGAGTTGCTGCCGCGCCCCTTCGAGGCGCGGCTGCTGAAGTAGGCAGTAGGCAGTAGGCAGTAGGCAGTGGGCAGTAGGCAGTGGGCAGTAGGCAGTGGGCAGTAGGCAGTGGGCAGTGGGCAGTGGGCAGTGGGCAGTGGGCAGTGGGCAGTGGGCAGTAGGCAGTGGGCAGTAGGCAGTGGGCAGTAGGCAGTGGGCAGATGGTTTGTGGTTCGGTGGGCATGCGTCTCGCATGTGGGGCGCGTATGCCTTCGAGAAACTACACCGACCTGATTGCGTGGCAGAAAGCCATGGCGCTCGCTGAAGCCGTGTACGTGGCGACGCGCCAACTCCCCGCAGAGGAACGATTTGGGCTGTCAGCACAGATGCGCCGCGCGGCCGTGTCGATTCCCGCGAACATCGCCGAGGGACAGGGGCGCCGGACGAACGGGGAGTTCGGGAACCAACTTTCCGTCGCCCATGGGTCCATTCGGGAACTTGAGACCCACGTTATGCTTGCTGGTAGGCTGGGTCTGATGTCTCAGGACATCGTCGACGGCCTGTTGGCACAGCTCGCAGAGGCCGGTCGCCTTACTACGGGTCTCGCGAACTCATTGAAGCGTTAACTGCCTACTGCCTACTGCCTACTGCCTACTGCCTACTGCCTACTAACAATGTTGCCCACGATTGAGTGGAGCGCCGCCGGCGTCGTGATGATCGACCAGCGGAAGCTGCCGTCGGCCGAGGTCTACGTCACGTGTCGCACGGCGGCCGCCGTGGCGCGCGCGATCAAGACGATGGTGATCCGCGGCGCGCCGGCGATCGGCGTGGCGGCCGCGATGGGCATCGCGCTCGGCATGAAGCGGAGCAAGGCGACGGGGACGAAGCAGTTCGCAACGGAGTTTCAGAAGGCGTGCGACCTGATGGCGGCCACGCGGCCGACGGCGGTCAACCTGTTCTGGGCCATCGATCGCATGAAGCGGACGTTTGCCGGTGCGGCGCAGGCCGGCGGGTCGGTCGGCGAGATCGTGCAGCGGCTCGAGACCGAGGCGCTGCGGATCCACGACGAGGACGTCGCCGGCTGCCGTGCGATGGGCGCGCACGGCGCGGCACTCGTGCCCGACTCGGCCACCATTCTGACGCACTGCAACGCCGGCGCGCTGGCGACGGCCGGCTATGGCACCGCCCTTGGCGTCATTCGCGCGGCGGTGGAGCACGGCAAGCGGGTGGCGGTGCTCGCCGACGAGACGCGGCCGTTCTTCCAGGGCGCGCGGCTGACGGCGTGGGAGCTGGTCAAGGACGGCATCGACACGACGGTCATCACCGACAGCATGGCGGCCGCGATGATGCAGCAGGGGCTCGTCGATCTCGTCGTCGTCGGGGCGGATCGGATTGCCGCCAACGGCGACGTGGCGAACAAGATCGGCACGTACGGCGTGGCCATCCTTGCGCGGGAGCACGACATCCCGTTCTATGTCGCGGCGCCCATCTCCACGATCGATCTCGGGACGCCGGACGGCACCCGGATTCCGATCGAAGAGCGGAACGCCCGTGAGGTCACGCATGTCGGGTCGGCGCGGGTCGCGCCCGACGGCGCCCGCGTGCGGAACCCGGCGTTCGACGTCACGCCCGCCAAATACGTGACGGCCATCGTCACCGAGCGCGGCATCGCCCGCGCACCGTACGAGACATC
>CAZGLC010000131.1:11352-13771 GCA_964526235.1 uncultured Bifidobacteriaceae bacterium | reverse complement strand
AAGGAGCTGGAGGAGAAGCGCACGCTGCTCCGGCGCGTCGAGCAGCTCCACGAGTTCAACCCGATGCTCGGGCACCGCGGGGTACGTCTCGGGATCACGTATCCGGAGATCACCGAGATGCAGACGCGCGCCATCATCGAGGCCGCGTGTCAGCTCGCGAAGGAGAGGATCAAGGTGATTCCCGAGATCATGATTCCCCTCGTCGGGCTCGTGCGCGAGCTGCGCGACCAGAAGGCGATCGTCGACCGCGTGGCCGGCGACGTCATGAAGGAGCAGGGCGTCAAGGTCAGGTACCTGGTCGGCACGATGATCGAGGTGCCGCGCGGCGCGACGACCGCCGATCAGATTGCCACCGAGGCGGAGTTCTTCTCGTTCGGCACGAACGACCTCACGCAGCTCTCGTTCGGCTTCTCCCGTGACGACGCCGGCAAGTTCCTGCGGATCTACCAGGACAAGAAGATCCTGGACAAGGACCCGTTCGCGACCTTCGACGTCGAGGGCACCGGACCGCTCGTGCGGATGGCGGTGGACCTGGGACGCAAGACGCGCCCTAACCTCAAACTCGGCGTCTGCGGCGAGCACGGCGGCGACACCGCGTCGATCCACTTCTTCGAGCAGGTGGGGCTCGACTACGTGAGCTGCGGGCCCTATCGAGTGCCCGTCGCGCGACTGGCTGCCGCGCAGGCAGCACTGGCGGTCAAGGTCGGTGATTGATCAGTGAGCATCACGAGCACATGCTGGCGGAGGGACCGGCGGCGCTCATGCACCGGATCGTGGACACGATGGTGGAGAGCTACCGGCCGTCGACCGAGGCCCTGGAGGACCATATCGACGAGCTCGAGGAACAGGCCATCCTCGGACGCCATGTGCACCTGATCCGGGACATTCTCGGGGTCAAACGGGACCTGGCGTCGCTTCGACGGGTGGTCATCCCACAACGCGATGCCGTCGGCCGCCTCGCGCGCCGGGAGTTTCCGCAGATCAACGACGAGATCACGTACCGTTTTCGCGATGTGTACGATCACTTCGTCCGACTGTCCGAGGAAGCGATTCTTTTTCAGGACCGCGTGAGCGGCATTCTCGACGCGCACCTCACGACGGTCTCCCATCGTCTCAATATCGTGATGAAGGTGCTGACCGTCCTCTCGACCATCTTTCTGCCGCTGACCGTGCTGACCGGCATGTGGGGGATGAACATCCCGCTGCCGGACTTTCCAGGGCCCGAGACCGCGCAATTCTGGTGGGTATTCGGCGTGATGGCGGCGATTGCGGCGGGGATGCTCGCCATCTTCCGCTCGAACAGGTGGATCTGAGGGTGGGGCGCATCCAGATCCTGCCGCCCGATCTGGCCAACCAGATCGCCGCCGGCGAGGTGGTCGAACGGCCGGCGTCGGTTGTTAAAGAACTGGTCGAGAACGCCATCGACGCGGGCGCGCGGCGCATCGCGATCACGATCGAGCTGGGCGGCAAGAGGCTGATTCGCGTCGATGACGAAGGCGAGGGGATGGCGGCGGAGGACGTGCGGCTCGCGGTGGAGCGGCATGCGACCAGCAAAATCCGCCGCACGGACGATCTCGACGGGATCGCGACGCTCGGGTTCCGCGGCGAGGCGCTGCCGAGCATCGCGTCCGTGTCGCACTTCGTCCTGCGCAGCCGGGCGCGGGGACGCGAGTCGGGCAGCGAACTGCGCGTGAACGGCGGGGCGGTGTCGGCCGCGACCGAGGTCGGTATGCCGGAAGGGACCGCCGTCGAGGTCGCCGATCTCTTCTACAACCTGCCGGCCCGCCGGAAGTTCCTCAAGTCGGACGGCGCCGAAGCGGCGCAGGTCTCGCGCGTGGTCACCCAGATCGCGATCTGCTATCCGGAAATCGGGTTCACGCTGACGAGCGCCGGACGGAAGGCGCTGCAGTGTCCGCCGGTCGGCGGCCTACGCGACCGGCTCTATCAGCTGTACGGCGAGCGGCCCGACCTCGTCGAGGTGCGCCGCGGCACGGGCGACGTGCAGATCGCCGGCTACATCGCGGCGCTCGCGGAGCAGGGTCCCACGCGCGGCCCGCAGCACGTGTTCGTGAACCGCCGGATCGTGCGCGACCGGACGATCGCGCACGCGATCATCGACGCCTACAGCGTCGCCTCGATCAAGGAGCGCAGTCCGGAGGTGCACCTGTTCATCTCGATGCCGTATACGGCCGTCGACGTCAACGTCCACCCGACGAAGGCCGAAGTGCGGTTTCGGGATCAGTCGCACGTCCACGAGGTGATTCGCCGGACGCTCGGCGACGCCCTCGGGCGCGGCCCGGCGCCGGAGCTCCAGCTGCAGGCGCCGCGCGCCGCCGATCCGGTGCCGGCCACGCTGCCGCTGCCTGCGGGGTACGCCGCAACCTATCCGAGCCGCTGGGCCGCACCGAGAAGATCACGA
>CAZGLC010000131.1:0-11342 GCA_964526235.1 uncultured Bifidobacteriaceae bacterium | reverse complement strand
AGCGGCTGGCGAACGGGCGTTTCGAGAGCCAGCGGCTGCTCGAGCCGATGCTCGTCGAGCTGCCGCCGGCCGCCCGTCAGGGACTGGCCGCGCACGCGGCGGGGCTGGAGCGCTTCGGCTTCGAGCTGGAGGAGTTCGGCGGCGGCTCCGTACGCATCGCGGCGCTCCCGGCCCTACTCCGCCGGGAGGACAGCGAGGCGGCGATTCGCGCGCTGGCCGAGGACCTCGAGGGGCTGGACCGCGGCGCCCGCGTGGAGGAAGCGCTCCGCCGCATTGCCGCGACCATGGCCTGCCACGCGGCGGTCAAGGCGAACTATCCGCTGACCGGCGAAAAAATGGCCCATATCCTGGAGGAACTGCAGGCCACGGCGTATTCGACCATCTGCCCGCACGGGCGGCCGGTCATGCTGCGGCTCACGCGCCGCGAGGTCGAGAAGAACTTCCAGCGCATCTAGTGACGTGTATCAACTGATGCACTACCACCTGCGACAGCCTGTCGACCGCGATTCTGCTGGCCGCGACAACCCGGGGTCTCCGCCGCGCGGTTTGTGCGCGGTGGGGTGGAGCGGAGCGGCCAGTCCCGATTTGGGAAGGACATACCATTAGAGGGCCGCAGCGAACAATCGCGTTGACTTCTATCGTTGACGATGGCACCGTCGTCGGTCGCGACGTGAGCGCATGAGCGAGGTGTCGGGGAACAGGACCGCGGCACGGGAATTGGCCGAGATGATGGTGCATCAGTCGGCGCAGCTCGAGGAGCACGGCAAGCTGCTGCGCGAAATCAAGCAGGGGCTCGTGCCGCTCGGGGACATACGCGATTTCGTACGGCGCATCGCCGGGGAACACGACCGGCGCCTGTCCGCTCTCGAAAAACACACCGGAATTCAGTAGGTCGGCCGGGATAGCGCTGATCATGCGCGGGGTGCGCCCGTATAATGCGGCCGGCTCATCATGCTGTCGGCCGGCACCCGGCTCGGCGTCTACGAGATTCACTCCGTCCTCGGTGGGGGCGGCATGGACACCTACCGGCCGCAGGATGCAATTGACCGTGCATTCCTGCGTCAGCTCCTGGCGCGGCGCCGCCAGAACCCAGAAGCGTGAGCGAGATGTTTCATAGCGCGAAATTGTTTGACACGCGCCTGAGCCGTTGCTAGATTAAGCACTCGCTCGCAACCGACTGACAACCAAGCGTTTAGCTCATCCGTGCGCGGATACCCGTGTGCGGGGAGATGGCTGCCAAGCCTGGATTCCCTGCGGTCCTCTGGTCCGCGATACCCAGTCTTCCGGTAGCGGATCGGAGCATCGCCATGTCCGTACGCCGACTGATTCTCTACGCCGGCCTGACCGTCGCGCTCTCGTCGCTCGCCTTCAGCCTCGGGAGCTGGACCGCGCAGCGCGCCATGGCCGCGCAGCTTGCCGCCAACGACGAGCGCCTGGAGGCGCTGCAGGATCACCTGGCGCGCAGCATCCTGCGGACGCGGGAGGCGGCCATCCTGCCGTCGGCCACGGCGGGCGAGCAGACGGGCGACGCGGTTGCCGCCGCCGGCTCGCCGCAGAGCGCGCTGATCGACGAGATCAAGCGGCAGCTGCAGGCGGAGATGGGGCTGCTGCCGGTGCGGCTGCTGCGCGAGCGCCGCGAAAGCTTCGTCGAGCTGAACGCCACCGACAATTTCGGCAAGACGAGCTACGGCACGGCCGGCTATCTGGGCGACGGCTATTTCATTACGGTCAAGCACGGGGTGATGGCGCTCGACGAGACGACCGGCCGCGAGCGGCGCCGCATCATGGCCGTCACGATCCGCTACCGCGACCGCGATCTGCCGGTGCAGGTGGTCGACAGCGGCGAGGCGACCGCCGAGGTCCATCCGGGCGACTGGGCGATCGTCCGCGTGCGCGAACAGATCGATCTGCCGCCGCTCAAGGTCGACGCGGCGTTTCCGTTCGACTTCGCGGAGCCGATCTTCCGTCTCGGCAACGATTACTCGAAGGGGATCATCCTCGGCACCGGCTACGTCGGCCAGCGTCTGCCGAACGGCCTGGTCACGTGTCTCACCGACGGCCATCCCGGCGTCTCGGGCGGCGGCGTGCTGAACCAGCAGGGCGATCTCGTCGGCATCCCGGTCGGCCGGATGCAGGGCGACTACCGGTTCTCGTTCATCTTGCCGCTGCGGAGCGAGATGTTCCGGAAGGTCCCCGGCTTCGCCGCGCCGCTGGAAACGGACTGACGCGCAGCCTGAAGGCTGCGCTCTACAGGCGCGCCTTCTTTTTGCGTCTTTCCCATTCCTCGAGCCGCCGCCGAATCTCCTTCTCGAATCCCCTGTCCGTCGGCTCGTAGTACCGCCGGCCCGCGAGCGACTCGGGCAGACATGACATGTCGGCGATGGCGTCCGGCTCCTCGTGGGCGTAGCGATAGTCCTTCCCGTACCCCAGATCCTTCATGAGACCCGTCGGCGCGTTCCGCAGGTGGAGCGGCACCGGATCGGCCGCGTGCGTGTGCGCGTCGGTCGCCGCTGACTGGTACGCGCGATAGACGGCGTTGCTCTTCGGCGCCGTGGCCAGATAGATCGCCGCCTGCGCGAGCGCGGTGTTCCCCTCGGGCATGCCGATGAAGTGCACCGCGTCCTTCGCCGCGACCGCGACGGTGAGCGCCTGCGGGTCGGCGTTCCCGACGTCCTCGGAGGCGAAGCGAATGAGCCGGCGGGCGATGTAGAGCGGATCGTCGCCCGCCTCGAGCATCCGCGCGATCCAGTACACGGCCGCGTCGGTGTCGCTGTTGCGCATGGATTTGTGGAGCGCGGAGATCAGGTTGAAGTGTTCCTCGCCCGACTTGTCATAGAGGAGCGCGCGCCGCTGAATCGACTGCTCGAGCTGCGGGAGGTCCACGGTCCGGGCGCCGGTCGCCGCGTCGAGGGGGGCCGCCGCGGCCGTGAACTCCATCAGATTGAGCGCGGCGCGCGCGTCGCCGTTGGCAAACCGCGCCATGGCCGCGATGGCGGCATCGCTGACCGCGAGCGCGGCGGCGCCGAGACCGCGCTCGCGGTCGGTCAGTGCGCGGCGGAGGATCGCCTCGATGCCCTCCACGGCCAGGGGCCGCAGCACGAAGACCTTCGACCGCGACAGCAGCGCCGCGGTCACCTCGAAGGACGGGTTCTCGGTGGTCGCTCCGATCAGGACGATGTCGCCGGCCTCGACGCGGGGGAGGAAGGCGTCCTGCTGCGCCTTGTTGAAGCGGTGGATCTCGTCGACGAAGAGGATGGTCCGGCGGGCCGTCGCGCGGCGCTCCCGCTCGGCGGTCGCCATGACGTCGCGAATCTCCTTGATGCCGGCGAGCACGGCGCTGAACTGCACGAAGCGCGCCCGCGTCATCTCCGCGACGATCCGCGCCAGCGTCGTCTTGCCGGTGCCGGGCGGTCCCCAGAAGATGACCGACTGCAGCAGGTCGCGCTCGATCGCCTCGCGCAGCGGCATGCCGGGGGCCAGGATGTGCTCCTGCCCGACGACCTCGTCGAGCGTCCGCGGCCGTACCCGCTCGGCGAGCGGCGTCCCCTCCAGCGCTCCGTGTTTTCGCGCCTCCGTCCCTCGACTGTCGCTCGGGACGCCCCGAGCCTTGTCGAGGGGCGTGGCCTGTCGCGGTGGTTCGTCGTCGAAGAGTGACTCGCTCATGCGCGCTGCCGCCTCGCGGCGTACACCAGAATCGCCGCGGCCACGGCGACGTTCAGCGATTCGACCGGCGCCGCCATGGGAATCGTCACGCGGTCGTCGGCCGCCGCGATGATGGCCTCGCTCAACCCCGGACCCTCGCCGCCCATCAGCAGCGCGAGGCGGCCGCGCCAGTCGACGGCATCTGGATGGCGGCCTCCGCGCGGCGCGGCGGCGACGATTCGGCCGCCGTGGGCGCGCATGGTTCGGGCCGCATCCTCGGCGGTCAGTCCGGCCGCGACCGGCAGGCGCAGGATGCTCCCCATGCTGCCGCGGACGGCTTTCCAGGAAAACGGATTCGCGGACGCCCCGCACACGAGCACGCCGGTGGCGCCGCCCGCTTCAGCCGCGCGCAGCAGCGAGCCGAGGTTGCCTGGATCCTGCACGTCGACGGCCACGAGCACGAACGCGTCCGGGCGTGCGCAGATCTGGTCCGCGTCGGCGGGCCGGCGGCGCGCGATGGCGACGATCCCGGACGGGGCGCGCACAGGGCTCATCGCCGCCAGCGTCTGTTCGCTGGCACTGACGACGCGCGTCCCCTCGGCGTCCAGACGGCGGGCGACGTCGGCAGCCTCGCCGGCGGCGCGCGTGCGCGAGGCGGCAATGGCCGCAATCTCGATCTCGGCGCCCGCCGCGCGCGCCTCGCGCACCAGATGCACGCCGTCGAGCAAGAGCCGCGCGCCCGTGGGATCGGGTGTGCGCGCGAGCGCGCGAAACGTCTGCACGATCGGATTCTGACGACTCGAGATCGTCTTCATGAACTGCTACCAGCTACCGACTACCGACTACCAGCTATGTTAGAGTCAATTTCTCCATGAAGGAACGCATTCTCAAGCGTTTCAGCGACGAGATCGGCGCGCTCGAACGGGAGCTGAAGTTCGAGCTCCCGAAGGAGATCCAGCGGGCGCGCGAGCTCGGGGACCTTCGCGAGAACGCCGAATACAAAGCGGCGAAGGAACGGCAGGAGATCGTCAACGCCCGGATCGCGATGCTGCGGAAGCGCGTCCGCGAGATTCAGCTCATGAATCTCGACCGGATTCCGCACGGCCGCGCAGGGTTCGGGTCGACCGTACAGCTCCGCGACGCCAAGGGAGACACCCTCGTCTACCAGCTCGTGATGCCGGAGGAGGCGGACGCCGGGAAAGGGATGATCTCGACGTCGTCGCCGATCGGCCGCGCCCTCCTGAACAAGGAAGAGGGTGACGAGATCAAGGTGGTCACGCCCGCCGGTACCCGCCAGTTCGAGCTGATCAAGCTCACCACCATGTACGACGAGTAGCGTGCAGCCGTACTCCCCGGAACGCCGCACCGCGCTCGTGCTCTGCGGAACGGGGGCCCACGGGGCGTACCACGCGGGCGTGCTGCGCGCGCTGGAGGAGGCGGGCGTCAAGATCGACGTGGTCGCCGGCCACGGCGTCGGCGCGGCGTCGGCGGCGCTGGCCGCCATCGGAGGCGCCGCACGGCTGTGGGAGCCCGACGGGCTCTGGCGCGATGCGGCGGCCCGAGCGTTCTACCGCTGGAAGTGGCCGCTCGGCGCCGCCGTGTCGCTCGCGCTCGTACTGGCCGCCGTGGTCGTCTCGCTTGCGGTGCGTGACGCGTTCGGCCTGGCCGTGGCTGTGGGCGCCTGGTGGCTGTCGCTCCTGCCTGTGGTCATCGTGCTGACGCTGTTTCTCACGCTGGCGCTCGGCGGGCGGCTCACCGCCCGCGTCGGCGAGGGGAAACGGCGGACGAGAGGGCGCCCGTGGTGGCGGCTGCTCGGGGCGCCGCTCGACGTGGACGCGATCCGGCGGGCGTGCGCAGGCGCGCTGTCCCAGCTGATTCGCGGGGCATCGGCCGCGTCGCACTCCAGTCCGTCCGAGCTCGGACGACGCTACGCCGAGGTGCTGGCGGACAACCTCGGGCAGCCCGGCTTCCGTGAGGTGATGCTGGTTGTCACCGACCTGGACGCGCGGGTCGACCTCGTCGCGGCGCTGCTGCGCGACCCGTATCAACGTGAGTTCGCGGCGCCGCGGGCGGAACGCGAGCGGGGCGCCGAGATCGTCGACCTGGCCGGCCCTGGCCGCGACCATCTGGTGACGGTCATCGCGGGCGCGCTCACCCCCCCGGTCGTCTGCGATCCTCAGCCCGTCACGTTCGGCGCGGAGAGCTACTGGCGGGGCGAAACCCACAGGCTGTGCGATCGTCCGGGCGCGTCCGTGCGGCTGCTGGAGGAGCTGGCGGCGGCCGGTGTCACGCAGGCGATCCTCGTGAGCGGCGTCGCGCGCGCGCAGAAGCCGCACCGGCTGTCGAGTCCGCGGCTCGACCTGCGCCACCGGCTGGCGGAGTTTCTGGCGGCGGCGGAGGCCGCCGCCCTGCGCGACGCGCTGGACATGGCGCGGCTGCGATTCGATTCCGTGTACGTGATTGCACCGGCCCACAACCCCGTGGGCGCCTTCGACCTCGCCGGCGCCTACGACGAGGCGTCCGATCGCGTGCAGCCGCTCGTCGAGCTCATGGCGCGCGCCTACGAGGACGCCTATCACCAGTTCATCGAACCGGTCGTCGGCGCCAGCGGCGAGCGGCTCGTGCAGAATTGACCTCATGCACCGAGATACCTTGATCGTCCACGCGGGCTACCGTGCGCGCGGCGAGGCGGGGCCGTTCCTCGCCGGCCCGCAGTTCTCCTCGACGTACACGACGCCGGGCGATCCGGCCGACCACGCGCTGACCTATGGCCGCTTCCACAATCCCACGTGGGGCGCGTGGGAGGAGGCGCTCGGCGTGCTCGAGGGTGGGGAGGTGGTGGCGTTCGCGTCCGGCATGGCCGCGGCGGCCGCTGTCTTCGGTGTGACGCTGAAGCGGGGCGACGTGCTGGTGCTGCCGTCGGATGGCTACTACGCCATCCGGCGCCTGGCGGCGACCTGGCTGGACGCCATGGGCGTCGAGGTGCGCGTCATCTCCACGGACGGCAACCATGCGGCCGCGCTCGACGGCGCCCGGCTCCTCTGGCTCGAGACGCCGTCAAATCCGCTGCTCGACGTCTGCGACATCCGCGCGCTGGCGGAGCAGGCGGCCGCGCGCGGCGCCCTCGTCGCGGTCGACAACACGACGGCCACGGCGTACCTCCAGCAGCCGCTCGATCTCGGCGCCACGCTCGTGATGGCCTCGGACACGAAGGCGCTGACCGGACACAGCGATCTCCTCCTGGGACACGTCGCCACCCGCGATGCGACACTGGCGGCGGCACTGCGCACGTGGCGGACGCATCATGGCGCCATCCCCGGTCCCATGGAGGTGTGGCTCGCCCACCGGTCGCTCCCCACGCTGCCGCTGCGCGTCAGCCGGCAGTGCGCCACGGCAGAGCGGCTGGCGGCCGCGCTTGCCGCGCGGCGTGACGTGGCGGCGGTGCACTATCCCGGGCTCCTCGGCCATCCGGCGCACGACATCGCCCGGCGCCAGATGCGCGCGTTCGGCACGCTCGTCAGCTTCGATCTTGGCACCCGCGCGCGCGCCGAGACGTTTCTCGCGGCTTTGACGATCGTACGGGAGGCGACGAGCTTCGGCGGTGTCCACTCCCTCGCCGAGCGCCGTGCCCGCTGGGGCGGCGACGCGATCGGCGACGGGTTGATCCGGTTCAGCGTCGGCTGCGAAGCGCCCGAAGATATTCTTGCGGACGTGGAGCGCGCCCTGTCAGCCGCGCAGTAGGGAACAAGGAGGAACCGATGGATCGATATCTGTGCGTCCTGGGAATAGCCGCGGTGGCTGCGGCGGGCTGCGGCCGTTCCGTGAACGTGGAGCAGGAGCGAACCGCTCTGCTCGAAGCCGATCGCGAGTGGTCGCAGGCGGCCAAGGATCTCGATGTGTTCATGTCGTTCTACGCACCGGACGCGACGTCGTACCCGCCCGGCATGCCCGAACTGGTCGGCACCGACGCGATCCGGAAGACGTTCAGCGAGGTGTTCGCGGCCCCCGGCTTTGCGCTGTCGTGGACGCCGTCCAAGGCGGAGGTGGCTGGGAGCGGCGATGTCGGCTGGACTGCAGGAACCTACGACATGACGATGGGCGCGGTCAAAGACAGCGGGAAGTACATCACCCTGTGGAAGAAACAGCCGGAGGGCACCTGGAAGGTGGCCGCGGACATGTTCAACTCGAACCTGCCGCCGGGCGGCCCGCCGGCCCAGCACGTGATGGTGCCTCCGAGCGCCGTCAAGTGGGGACCGGCGCCGCCCAGTCTCCCGCCGGGCGCGGAGATCGCTGTGATTGCAGGCGACCCGTCCCAGCCGCAGCCGTACGTGATCCGCGCTCGCGTTCCGGCGGGCTGGCGAGTGCCGCCGCACTGGCATCCGACGGCCGAGAACCTCACCGTCCTGTCAGGGACCGTTGCGCTCGGCATGGGCGAGCAGTTCAACGACGGCGCCATGATGGACCTCGGTCCCGGCGGGTTCTTCGTCGTGCCCGGCGAGATGCGGCACTACTTCCTGGCGAGGACCGCTGCCACGTTTCAGGTGCACGGGATGGGGCCGTTCGCCGTGAACTACGTGAACCCGGCCGACGATCCCAGTCGGAAGTAGGGCGGGTCCGCTCATGAATGCCGCGGCGGCCCCGCCAAAGGACGTAGGGCGGGTCCGCTCATGAATGCCGCGGCGGCCCCGCCAGGTTGATCAGCACTACGCACGCTAGGCACGTTATGCCCTGACGAGCCGCCGGTCGGCGGGCTGATGCTCGTGCAGGAAGTCGAGCGCCATCGTGAGGATCCGCTCGGTCAGTTCGTCCGCCTGGATGTTGCCGAACTTGTCGCGGAAGGCGCGCAGCGGGACGACCGCCTTCGCCATGGCGCGGTGGCCCCCGGCGCTGCCGATGTCGGCGAAGTATTTGCGCACGAACTCGCCGGCGTTGCGGGAGTAGCCGAGATTCCGCACCGAGATGATGAGCGAGTCGTGGACGATGCCCGCCACGATCGTCCACTTGACGTTTTCGAGCTGCAGATAGAAGTCCGCTACGTACGGGATGAAGTCTTCGCGGGGCGAGGCGCCGAGGAAGGCGCAGAACACCTGCTCGACCATCCGCCCGTGCTGCTTGGCTTTGAGGACGTACTCCAGCCGCTCCATCGTGATTTCCGCGCCTTCCATCTTCCGGATGAGGGCGGCGTCGGCCAGCGGATACAGGTACGAGAACGCCTCGATGTCGACGCGGTTCGCCTGCCGGTTGAAGAAGAGCGTGTCCGACTTGATGGCATAGAGCATCGCGGTCGCCGTCCGCTCGGAAATGTTGGCGTCGACGGCCCGCAGATGCTCGGTGAGAATCGTGGAGGTCGATCCGTAGTCGGGCCGGATGTCTTTGAACACGGCGCTGTAGCCGGACTGCTCGGGATGGTGATCGATGACGAGATCGACGCGGTCGATCGCGCCGCCGAAATAGTGCGGCTGCACGTCGACCATCGCCACGCGGTCGTACTCGGCCACCTGCGCCGGCGCGATCGTCTCGACGTGCAGATCGAGCAGGTTCACCATCCGCACGTTCTCCGGCCGCGTGACGCCTTCGAGCGCCGCGATGATCGCCGTCTGCCGCGTGCGCCGGAGGACGTTGCGCAGCGCGAGGCCGCTCGCGAGCGCGTCAGGGTCGGGCTCGTTGTGCAGCAGGATCAGCACCCGCTCGGCGTCGCTGAAGAAGCGCTGGTACTGCTGCACGCGCAGGCGCGTCAGGGAGCGGCTGAATTCGGTGAGGAGCGGTCCGCCGAAGAGCTCGGAGAGCGCCAGGTAATTCAGCTCGGGAAACTGCGCCTTGAGCGCGTCCTCCCGTTCGCGCACGTGCGTGATGCCGACGCCGAGCACGTACACGAGCGTGCCGCCGGCATCGCGAATCGCCTCCAGAATCTTCTTCAGACTGCGCCGGCCGTTGTCTTCGACGACCACGCAGGTGCCGGGTGTCAGGTCCGCTTTGAGGTAGGTGTCGGTGCGCCGCGGATCGGCGGCGGTGACGTGCATGCCCGCCTCGTGGAGGCGGCGGGCGACGGGCTTGCTCTCGACGAGAAATTCGACTTCGAAGCTGGGCAGCAGGATCTCGTCGAGCATCCTGATGACCAGTTCCGTCTGGCAGACGGCAAGGCACCTCATAGATTGACCGCGGCCGCCTCTGGGACCACCTGCACCATAGCGCGAAACTCTGATTATACGCCCGTATGATCTATCGGGTTTACTCCGCGCCGGGTGTAGGATCGAAGGTCCCTGAGGTGATGCGCAGACTTCTGCTGACAGCCGCCGCCATCGGCGCGCTCGCGCTGGGCGCGCAGGCGCTCGCGCCGAGCGCAGTCGAGGCACAATTCCGCTCTCGAATCGACCTGGTGACGATGGGCGTCACCGTCACCGATCGGCGCGGCAACTTCATCCCCGATCTCACCCGCGACGACTTCGAGATCCGCGAGGACGGCCGGACGCAGCCGATCACGTCGTTCGCGCGCGGAGACGGTACGGCCGACGATCTGCCCCTGCACCTCGGCCTGCTCTTCGACACGAGCGGCAGCATGGGCGAGGACATCAAGCTCGCGCGGTCGGCGGCGGTCAAGTTCCTGAACACGCTGACCGACGCGGTCGACATGACGCTCGTCGACTTCGACACGGAGGTCCGCGTGGCCCGGTACGACCAGGCCAACTTCGCGCGCATGGTCGAGCGCATCCGCAGCCGGCAGCCGGACGGCTGGACGGCGATGTACGACGCGCTCGGCGTGTACCTCGACGGCGCCGCCGAAGACGACGGCCGCAAGATTCTCGTGCTGTATACCGACGGCGGCGATACGCGCAGCACGCTGACGTTCAGCGACGTGATGACGCTCGTCCGCGCGTCGGACGTCACCATTCACGCCGTCGGGTTCCTCGAGAACCAGCCGAGCAGCGCGCGCCTGGGGCAGCGGATGCGGCTGATGGACATCGCCCAGACGACGGGCGGGCAGGCGTTCTTCCCGTCGGCGATGAAGGACGTGGAAGCGGCCTACGAGAAGATCGTCGCGCAGATCCGCAATCAGTACACCCTCGGGTACGTCTCCGCCAACACCGCGCAGGACGGCAGCTGGCGGCGCGTCGAGGTGCGCGTGCAGCGCCCCGGCGTGCGCGACCTGCGCGTGCAGGCGCGCAAAGGCTACTTCGCGCTCTACAAAGAGCAGGGACGGTAACATCGGCGACCGGTTCACGCTCGTCAGCGACTTCGAGGTCCGCGGCGATCAGGTGCACGCGATCCCTGAGCTCGTCGAGGGGCTGAACCGCGGCGACACCCACCAGGTGCTGCTCGGCGTCACCGGCTCGGGCAAGACGTTCACGATGGCGCAGGTCGTCGCCGCCGTGAACCGGCCGACCCTGGTGATGGCCCACAACAAGACGCTGGCCGCGCAGCTCTATCAGGAGTTCAAGCGCTTCTTTCCCGAGAGCGCCGTCGAGTACTTCGTCAGCTACTACGACTACTACCAACCGGAAGCCTACGTGCCGGCGACCGACTCGTACATCGAGAAGGAAGCGACGATCAACGACGAGATCGACCGAATGCGCCTCTCGGCCACCCGATCCCTCTTCGAGCGGCGCGACGTCATCATCGTCGCGAGCGTCTCGTGCATCTACGGCCTCGGCTCTCCCGAGGCGTACTACGGGATGCTGCTGCCGCTCGAGCTCCGGCAGCGG
>CAZGLC010000130.1:0-13781 GCA_964526235.1 uncultured Bifidobacteriaceae bacterium | reverse complement strand
TGCAATAGTTTAGTAGTGGCGGAGAGGGTGGGATTCGAACCCACGTGCCCCTTACCGAGAGCTTCAGCCAGTGCCCGGCGTCGGGCTCCCCCACGTTCGCGATGAACGGCTCAGCTACCGGTCGACTAGAACGAATACTTGATCCCCAGCTGCATGATGCGTGGGGTGCCAGCCTGCGTGGTGATACGACCGAATGTCCCCGAGTTGAGGTTCGCGGTGTTGCCGCCGTCGTTAGCACCAACGACGGCGGGGCTGCCCCAGTTGAACGTGTTGAACAGATTGAACGCCTCGACGCGGAACTCCAGTGTGTGCATTGCGGCAACGCCGATCTGGCGCGAGATGGCCAGGTCCACGTTCCAGTAGTTGGGCCCGGTCGCGCCGTTCCTTGGAAAGTTGCCGTACGTCCCGGGTGCCGGCTGGGCAAACGCGTCGCGATTGAAATAGTTCGTCAGCGTCCGCGGATTCGCATAGATATCGTCGCTGACCTGGTTGGGACGCTGGTTCCTCACCCCCGTGAACGCGTTGTCGCGGCCGGTGATGATGTTGATACGCTCGCCGCTACGGATGCTGACGATGCCCGAGGCGCGCCAGCCGGAGGCGAGCGCGCCGAGCGCGCCGCCGCCGAAGTCAGGTGTCGCCGCCCCGAGCGTGAGGTTCGCCAGGTGCGTGCGATCCTGATCGCAATAGCCGAAATCCATCTCGGGGTCATCAGGATTCGAGTACCCGGCGCTGAGCTGGCTGAAGGAGTTCGGGGTGTCCGTGCCCTGGCAGCGCGACCAGGTGTAATTGGCGTTCAGGCTGAGGCCGCGAACCGAGCGGCGCTGCGCCGACAGCTTCAGGCCCCGGTACGCCTGCCGGCCGATGTCGTCGTGCAGATCCATCGCGCCGATGAACCGGGCTTCGGCCGGGTTCTCCTGATACAGCTTGCGCCGCACGTTCAAATTGCTGTTGGTTGAGCAGACCCGGTAGGACACGCCGTCGAGAACGCAGGGCTCGAGGCCCATGTAGATGCCCGGGTTGATCGCGTTCTGTGCCCACAGCCGATCCGAGTAGGTCCCGAGATAGCTCACCGCGACGCCCCAGTCGTCGCCGACCTGCCGCTCGAGCGTGACATTCCAGGTCTGAGAGCGCGGCGAGTTGATGTCGGGGTTCATCGTGCCGAAGGCGCCGAACGGCACGTACTCCGTGTTGCGGTTCGTCACGATCGGGTGGGGGTCGCCGCCGACGTGGCCGTACGGAGCGTCCATGCGTCCCGGCGGGTCGACGATCAGGGAGCGGTTGCCGAACGGCGGCGCCGAGGAGTTGAGCTGGTGATAGTCGTTGGACATGAAGTCGTAGGCCAATGCGTACGACGCGCGCAGCGCCATGCGCCCGTCACCGGTGACGTCCCACGCCACGCCGACGCGCGGCGAGACATTCTCCCACTGCCGGTCCAGCCCTGTCTGCCCGGGCGGAAACCCGTTGTCGCCCGGGTAGATGAGACCGGCGGGCGCGTTCACGAAGACGTTGCTCTTGATGCCGCTGCGGAAGTTGTCGAGCTTGAAGATCGATACCGCACCGTTATCCAAGCTCGTCCCGATGAAGGGCTCCCACCGCACGCCAAGGTTGAACGTCACCCGGTTGGTCGCTCGCCAGGTGTCCTGTGCGTAGAACCCGAAATACCAGCTGTGCACCGGCAGGTCCTGCACAGCGCCGTGCTCCACCGAGGTGACGCGGCCGAGCAGGAGGTCGGCGAGCCCGAGCCCGCTGGCACGGCCGTCGAACAGCCAGGTTCCGGCGGCCCTCGACGAAGACACATAGTGGCCATTCGCGTACGCGACATTGCCGCCGATACCCAACTGGTGACGGCCGCGAACCAGCGTGAGGTCGTCGGAAGCCTGGTAGAAGTTGTTGCCCCATTGTGCCAGGGACGCGCCGACGTCGAAGCCGCCCTCGACCTCGATCGCCATCTGACCCTGCAGGTAGGGGTGCAACTTGATGCCAAGGTCGCTCGGACCGAAGTAGGGCGTGAGGGTCCGCTGGACCGTTGAGCGGTTGTACGCCACGCGGATCGAGTTCACGACGGCTTGCCCGAAGACCATTGTGTTGCCGACCGTCAGCGCGTGGGCGAGATTGTCGGAGCCGCCCTGTTCCGCCTTGAGCACGTTGTCCGACCCGCCCCCGTAGGCGGGCTCTGCCTTGACGAACGTGGTCATGTATCGGCCGAACACCGAGTGGTTCGCGTTCAGCTGGTAATCCAGCCGCCCGAGGGCCTGGCCTTCGTTGCTGTCGTCGGTCATGCTGAACGTGATCTCGCCGCACGGATGGGTCGTCGCCGGCAGCCGGCTGGCCAGATTCAGCGCGGCCGGGCTGAAGAGCGCCGGGTCGATACGGTTGTTGACGAAGCCGCCGCCCAGGTTGACCTGCCTGCCGCCGGTGCACTCCGGTGAGGCAAACTTGGTGAAGTCGCCGGCGAGCATCTGGGCCGTGGGCACCCAGGCAATATTGTCGGCGGGCCGGAAGCGCAGCGTGGTGCCCTGGTAGGCGCCGAAGAAAAAAAGCTTATCGCGGGCGATCGGACCACCCAGGGTCCCGCCGAACTGATTGCGCAGCAGCCCATCGTCCTGGGGCTTGCCGTCGGGGCCGATCCCGGCAAACGGGCTGATCGCGTTGAGCCGCCGGTCGCGCAGGAACTCGAAGCCGTTGCCGTGGAAGACATTGGTGCCCGACTTGGTGACGGCGTTCACCGACGCCCCCGCGTGCATCCCGTTCTGGGCGGACAGCCCGCTCGTCGCCACACGGAATTCCTGCAGGGCGTCGGGGAACGGCATCGGCAGGTTCGCGTTGCTCTGGGGGCTGTTGTGCGTCGCGCCGTCGAGCAGGTACCCGACCCCGACCGGCAGGCCGCCGGCCACCGAGATGTTCACACCCCCAGGAAAGTTTCGGTTGCCGGGGATACCGGTCTGAACCGCCGCGCCGGCCAGCACGATGAGGTCGGTCACCTGGCGCCCCTGCAGCGGCAGGTCGACGATCTGCTCGCTGTTGACCACGTCGCCGATTCCGGCGCTCTGCACGTCGACGAGCGGGGTCGCCGCCTCGACCGCCACCGTCTCCTCGAGACTGCCGATCCCGAGCACCACATTGATCGCAGGGGCAGCCGCCACCTGCAGCACGATGCCGGTCTGTCGGTAGGTGCGGAACCCCTGGAGCGCCACCTCGAGCTGGTAGGGTCCGGTGGGAAGGTTCGGCAGCACGTACGTCCCGGTCCCATCGGTCGTGACGGTGCGCGTGAGCCCGGTGTTGGTCTGGGTGACGGTTACGGTGACGCCAGGCAGCACCGCGCCGCTGTCGTCCGTTACACGGCCGCTAAGCTGGGCGGTCGAGAGCTGCGCCCAGGTGAGGCTGGTGGTCAGGAGGAAACTCAGCACGCCGACCGAGAAACGTCTGAGCAACGGTGTCATTGAACCCCTCCTCATCCAAACACGCGGCAACCCCCCCGTTATGCGACCGCCTGCGCCGCACAGCGCGGATTATTGGGCCCATCGCTCACGCCTGTCAAACGCCTCTCCGGCAGGCACACAGCTCCGGAACACGCCGAGCGGGCGCCGTCTCGAAGGTCAGTCTGATCGTCAGGGACGATAAGAAGGGCCCCGGCCTGTCCGGTACACGCTGTCCCATCCCGACATGCCTCCGTGGGAGCTCGTCGAAGTTCGCCTCCGACGGTGTATGGAACGTCTGGTCGACCACGATTGGCGTCCGTTGGAGCTCGGCCCGAGCGAACGCGCCGTCGCGCACCGTTGGGACCGGCGGCGACGTCGGACCGAACGGACACTTCGCCTGATTTTTTCTGGCCAAACGCTGGCAGATCAGGGCTTGGGAATTTGGCGGAGAGGGTGGGATTCGTGCCGAGTGGCGGCGAGCGCAGCGAGCCGCCCTATGCCTGAAGACCAGGGCAACATCACGTTATACCGTCCAGAGGAGGACGGGTCCGGCTGAAGCCGGACGCTACGTACGCCGGACGCTACGTACGTGCGCGTCAGTTGCCGGCGGGATAGGTCCGCGTCTCCCCCGTGCGCCCGTTCGTCATCGAAAAGCTCCCGTCTGCGCGCGCCGAGAGCTTCAGCCAGTGTCCGGCGTCGGGCTCGCCGACGTTCGCGATGAACGGTTCGGCGACGTTCGTCCCGTCGCTGTGCTGGCGGGAGGGCGGGGCCGCATAAGGGGGCATTCCGTCAGCCACACGCGCGCGGAAACACCGTTCATGCTTCTTATCGTCCCGGCGAAGGACCGGCGAAATGTGAGGTGGGAATCAGTAGCATCGCGCCGCGCCGCGTCAGTGGACGCTGGCGGCATGGGCCGGACGTGGCGCCGCGCTGTGCGTCGGCTGTCGCTCCCAGTAGGTCAGCGATCGCCACAGCCACTCGGCCGGCCCGAAGCGGTAGCGGGCGAGCCAGATCGGGCTGAGCAGGAGCTGGATCGCCCAGATCGCCGCCACCACGAGCAGCTGCTCGGCGTAGTCGAGCCGGCCGGCGAGGCCGAACCCCCACCCGAGAAACAGCACCGACGTGACGATGCTCTGAAATAGATAGTTCGAGAACGCCGTCTGGCCGACGGCCGCGAGCGCGGCGCGCGCACGACTCAAGAGACGCTGCGTGATCGCCAGGATGATGAGGGCCGCATAGCCGACCGACGCGAACACCGCGCCCGCGTAGTTCCACAGATCGGATCGCGAGGATGCCGAGGAGCGCGACGCCGCGGAGCACATCGAGCGTCTCCAGGCGATCCCGCGCGGCGACCGGCGTGGCGTGCGGCATCGACGGCAGGCGGCTCCTACCGTCGATACCACTCGTGCAGCGTCTCGCCGGGCGGCACCTTCCGCGTGATGTCGACGATCATCGTCTCGCCTTCCCAGCGCTTGACGAGCGGTTCCTTGCGCAGGTTGCCCCAGAGGAACTCCTCGACGAACTCGATGCACCGGTACTCGAGCAGCTCGATGTTCGGCTCGAGGCGGCGGGAGAGCGGCATCGAGATGCGCCACGGCCGCGTGAAGGTCTTCGGATCCTCGACCGTCACGTCGTACTGAATGGCGTCGCGCGTGAGCGGCGTGAAGCGCTCCACGAGCTTCAACATTTCGCTGTGGAAGTTGCCGGCGCGGTCGAACCACGTCTCGCCGTTGAAGTGCGTCACCTCGACGACGAGCGTGTCGCCCTCCCAGCGGGCGACCGAGTGGCCCATGTAAGTGTCGTCGGGCGGCGGATCGACCTCGTCGAGGTGAATCGTGCGGGCGGCGTTACTGAACTCGAACGCCATCTGGATCTTCGTCGTCCCCTGCACGATCTGGAAGGGATACGGCATGTACATCGCGCGCGGGATGCCGGGCAGATAACACTTCAGCTCGGGGTCGCGATCGATCCAGTTCTCGCCGTTCGCCTTCTTGATGGCGGCCGCTTCAGGCGTGTAGGGAATCTCGCCGTCGCCGGCCACGACGCCGATCGAGGGCGGGACGCCGCCTGCGGCGCCGAGCGCCAGGACGGGCGCCGCCGGCACGCGCGCGTACTCGTACGGATAGACGCCCGGCTGCGTGACGATGGCCGGCCGCGCGGCGTGCGCCTGGAGATCCCAGTGGGCCTCGTTCATCGCCTGCCAGATGCCGCTGAAATCGGGATGGCCGTCCGCGGTGCGTGGCAGGCCCGTGGCCTGCGCCTCGACCGGGCGCGGCGCGAGGAGCGCGATCGCCGCACCGGCCGCGGCCGCGACCAGGGCGAGGACAATCACAGAAGCGGTGGACCAGCGTTTCATAGAACCTCCGCGTTGGGAGTGTGTTTCACCGGGTGAGTGGATTGGCTTCCTCGCCGGTATCGGCGAACCCGGCCGCAAATCCTCCGCAGCCGGCCGTGCACCTCGTGGCCGGATCCGGACCGCGACGCTCGGCAAACGCGCGCTCCTCGGCGCGCGCGCCGGACAGGAGCGCCGTCATGCCGTAGTTCCCTTCGTGGCAGCGCGGCTCCTTGTAGATCCGGTTCTGCGCATCGTCTTGCTTCTTGTATTCCTGCCGGACCGTCCAGGGCCGCGTCCACACCTCCGGATCCTCCATCGTCACGGTGTATTCGATCGTGGTCGCGTCGACGCGCCGCCAGCGTTCGGTCAGATGCAGGTTCTCGGACGATCCCTGGAACAGCGTTTTGGGGCTGAAGTTCGTCACGTCGACCACGAGCGTGTCGCCCTCCCAGCGCGCGCGTGAGTTGCCCCGCCATTGGCCGACGTGCGGTGGAAGATGCGGGCTGGTGCCGACGGGAATCAGGCGCTGCCATCCCTGTCCCTGCGCGGTGTCGTAGTAGATGGCGACCGAGTCCGGCGACTGGATGATCTGCAGCATGAAGCCCGTGTTGCCGCCGAAGTCGGGCAGGATCGCGCCCATGCAGCGCTCGGCGAGGCTGCGGTCCTCGGGGCCGTTGGCGCGGTTGACCGCGACCGTCAGGTAATACGGCGGTGCGCCTGCGCGCCGCGGCGACGGCGGCCCGTACTTGCCACCCGCGCACCCCGGCAGGCCGTCTTTGCAGACGTCGGTCGCCTGCAGCAGCGCCAGCTGAAACGCGCGAATCTCGGCGCGCTTCGTCTCCGCGTCGGGCGTCAGCGGCGGTATCCTCCCGTCCTCCGGATCCACGATCAACGACGTGCGCTGCCCGAGCGGACGATGTGTCGTGAAGACCGCCGCGTTGTAGGCCCCGCCGACGTCCTGTTCGGTGCCCTTTGCGTAGCGGCGATCGCTGACCGCAGCGCTCCTGCCGAGGATCTCCGCCCGCTCTTTGTCGAGTGCGGCGCGTTCGTTATCGGTGATGCGATCTCTGCCGGCAAAGCGGGCGGGCCGTTGGAGCGGGACCTCGACCTCGTAGGTCCAGAGCCCCTGCAAGTCCGGGGCGCCCCACGGCGTCTGAAGTGTCGAATCGGCCGGCCCCGGCCGCAGGAACATCACGACGGCCGCGATCACAGCGGCCCCGCCGACGAGCGCGAGCAGTGGCCTGGTCATGGCAGTTCCTCCGACTATCTCGTAAGCGGGTTGGCGTCCTCGCCCGCGTCGTCGAAGCCCTGCGCGAATCCGCCGCACGCGGCCGTGCATTTGGTGGCCGGGTCGGGGCCGCGCCTCTGGGCGAACGCGCGCTCCTCGGCTCTGGCGCCCGACAGGAGCGAGGTCATGCCGTAGTTCCCTTCGTGGCAGCGCGGTTCCTTGTAGACGCGGTTCTCGGCGTCGCTCTGCTTCTTGTATTCCTGCCTGACGGTCCACGGCCGCGTCCACACCGTCGGATCCTCCATCGTGACGGTGTATTCAATCGTGCGGTCATCGACGCGCCGCCAGCGCTCCGTCAGGTGCAGGTTCTCGTAGGAGCCGTTGAAGTACGTCTTGGGCGAGAAGTTCGTCACGTCGACGACGAGCGTGTCGCCCTCCCAGCGGCCGCGCGAATTGCCCCACCATTGGCGCATGTGCTGCGGCGCGTGCGCGGTGTCGCTCACCGGAATGATCCGCTGCCAGCCCTGACCTTGTGACGTGTCGTAGAAGATCGCCACTGCGCCCCGAGACTGCACAATCTGGAGCAGGAAGCCGAGATTGCTGCCGAAATCGGGGAGCACACCGGCCATGCACCGTTCGAGGAGATTACGGTCCTCGGGGCCGAAGGAGCGATTGATCGCGCCGCCACCGCCGCCGGCGGGCCCGCCCGCGTTCACCACGGTGATGTAGTGCGGGGGCGTGTCGTTGCGCCGCGGCGAGACCGGCCCGAACTTGCCGCCCGCACAGCTCGGCAGGCCCGCCCGGCACACCTCCGTCGGCTGCAGCAGCGCGAGCTGGAAGGCGCGGACTTCGTCGCGCTTCTTCTGCGCTTCGGGGGTGAGCGCGGGGATCTGGCCGTTCGGCGGATCGACGATGAGCGTTGTCCGCTGTCCCGTGGGGCGGTGCGTCGTGAAAATCGCCGCGTTGTAGGCGCCCGCGACGTCCTGCTCGGTCCCGCGTTCATGGCGGCGGACGCCTTCCGCCGTCCGGCCGAGGATCGCGGCGCGTTCCCTGTCGAGCGCGGCGCGTTCCTCGTCGGTCAGGAACTCGCGATCGCCGTACCGGGCGGGCCGCTGGAGCGGGACCTCGACCTCGTAGGTCCAGAGGCCCTGCAGGTCCGGATCGCCCCACGGCGTGTGGAGCGCCTGATCCGTGGCGCCGGGCCTGAAGAACGCGACCGCGGCCACGATGACCGCCGCCGCACCGATGACCAGGAGGAGTCGCTTCACCACCTCGGACCTCCCAACAGGCGGGGCCCCCAGCGCGGACTTTGCGCGCTGGGGTTCGCTGGGGAGCGTTGTAACGCTGTGGCGCCGTTCTGTCAACGACTCTTCCACCCCATCGCGCAGGCGTGCGCGATGGGGGACCGTGATGTGGCGTGTGCAATGACCGCGAGCGCTTTCGCTCTAGAGTCGAGAGTGACAGTCCCCCGATGGTTGCCCTGATCGCCACGGCCACGCCGGAAGTGCGCGAGGACATCGTCCAGCTCCTCGGCCTCCGCGCGCCGCACGTCGTCGTGGCGGGCTTCGATCGGCCCAACATCTGCCCGAGCGTCCGTCCCGTGTCTGGCGAGATCGAGCAGCAGCAGGAGCAGGAGCAGCAGCAGCTGCTGCCCTCGCTGGTGGGCGATCGTCGGGCGCTGGTCTACACGGCGACGCGCGCGGAGGCGGAGATGGCCGCCGACGTGCTGCAGGCCGCGGGGGTCCAGGCCGCCGCGCACCATGGCGGGATGCCGGACGCCGCGCGGACGCACGTGCAGGAGGCGTTCGCCTCGGGCACGCTCCGCGTCGCCTGTGCCCACCAGCGCGTTCGGTATGGGGATCGATCGCCCGGACAGCGAGGCCGTCGTTCACGCCGATCTCCCGGCGTCGATCGAGGCGTACTACCAGGAGATTGGCCGGGCGGGGCGCGACGGCCGTCCCGCGACCGCCACGCTGCTGTGGCACTACGCTGACGTGAAGACCCGAGAGTTCCTGATCGACCATGTCCGCGCGGACGACGCGCGGCGGTCGCGCGTGGCGATCACACCGGAGGAGCGCGAACGCCGGAAGGCGCTCGAGCTCCCAATCCCGTCGGCTTCGGAGCTTGTTCGTGACGTGCAATCACGTCCGGTGTGGGACGGAGCGTCAATCTCCCCCGCGGACGCCGCGTATCCCCGTGTGCACCTCGATTGGCACGCCGGCCACGGATTCGTCTTCCAGTGTTACGAGGACGAAGAATCGTGGAGCGACTTTCTGGTGACGAGTCCCCATTTCTCGTCCCCTTCAATCGAGGTGGAGCTGGGCGGACAAGCGCTCGAACTGTGGCCGCGTGAACTGTTCGTCTCTGCCGCGCAGGCGACGCAGGCGCTGAATCACTTTCTGGAGCGCGGCAACCAAGACCCAGCCCTCGAGTGGGTCAGGATCGATGCTTTCCCGCGTGAAACCGTGTGGGAAGGGCGGGCCCAGAGAGAAGCGTGGGAGCGTGCGAATCCGCGCAACGGATGACGGCCACGCTACAATGTCCCTGAGATCTATCGATGGATGTTCATCTCGAAGTCCCGGAGGAATTCGCCCGACAGCTTGCGCCGGATTCCGAGGGGCTCGCCCGTGTCGCCCTTGAGGCGCTGGCTGCCGAGGGGGTTCGGTCAGGAAAGCTCTCGGCATTCCAGGCGCGCACGCTCCTGGGCATTCAGTCGCGGTACGAGATGGACGGCTTTCTGAAGGCGCACAGGGTATTCCTCGACCTCACGCTGGAAGACGTTCAGAAGGACACCGACGCGGCGCTCGCCTCGTCGCGGTGACCGTCATCGTCGCCGACAGCCCCCTCAACTATGTCTTGGTCTGACGTACACGATCAGGCAACCACCTCGACGGTGCGGGCGACCGATGTGGGTTCGGGGATCGACTCACCTGATGCACGCAATTCCTCAAGGTACAAGAGGATAGCCTCCCGCATCAGACGTTCAGTCTCCTCGACCGTGTCGCCGGCGGCAACGACACCCGGCAAGTCAGGGGCGTACGCGGAGTAGTTCCCTTCCGCACGTTCGACAACGATCGTGTACTGCCTGTGCGTCATGCGAGTCCTGCCTGCTTCCAAACGCTTTGAAGGGTTCCAGCCTTCATGTCCTTCGAAGGGTGTCCAGCAACAACAACGACGCCTCGTTTCGTCGGATGCTTGAGGATTCGATGGCTGCCTTCCTGTCGAACCGTTTGCCAGCCGTCATCGTGGAGTCGCTTCAGCACGTCGCGGATCTTCATCGAGAGGACGGCGACGGCTGCCTCATGCGGCTACTGTACGGCTTGCGGGACGGCCCGGCAAGTACTCAGGCACTCTGGGGTGCTTAACGGTTTTTGGGATCTCGGCCGGGCACGTCGTGATAGGCCTCGCGGGAATCGAGCGTGGCGCGGATCAGGGGTTCAAGGGTCTGGAGGCGGGGACGGCTGGCGGCGGGAATGCCGAGGCGGACCTGCGCGCGGGCGTCAGCGAGAGCTTCGAGCGACGTGAGCGTGTCGCGCACCATCGCGTCGACGTCGAGCGCGCCGGGCGGTTGATCCAGGGCCCAGAGGGCTTCAGCGCAATCGGCGTCGAGCACGGCCAGGTGTGCGAGCGCAGCCTGCGGGCACTCGCGGGGCGCGAGGCGGCCCTGATCCAGCGCACGCAGGAGCGCGAGCGTCTCGAGGCGCGCTCGTTCGATCCGCACACGCAGATCGGCGGGCGGCGGCGGGCGACGGCGCCGGCCGCGTCCGATCACGCCGACGCGTCGGAACCAGCGTGCGGCCGAAGCAATGGGCAACCCGTGCCCGGCGGGCACAACCAGATCCTCTGGCTCAGGCGGATGAGGGTCTGCGTCGAAGTGCCTGACTTCGGATTCCGCTCGCGGCGTAGCATCGAGGCCGAATCCGGTCTGAGGATGACGGGTCCGGAATGGACCTACAGAGTGTGGCGTCCCCACAGGGAAGTGATCGTGAGTTCGCTTCGAGTCGAAGCCGATCAGGAATCCGGTATGCGTTTCGCGCAGCCAGCGGGTCCTCCTCAGCGGGCGGGACCGATCGGCTCGAGCCCGGCCGTCGTCACGGCCGCACGGCCCTCCGCGCCGGCGAGCGTGCGCAGGAAGGCCCGCGCCCCCACGGAGTTTTCAGCCGTCGCCATCATGGCGGCCGAATAGATCGTCGGCAGCTGGATCGCGGCAGGCAGCGCGCCCGCCACCCGTACACCCGGATTCGGCTGCAGTTCGCTCGTGAAGGTGATGCCGAGCTCCGCTTCGCCTTTCGCGACGGCGTCGGCGACTTCCGATCCCTGCGTCCGATACACGATCTTCGACTTCATCGCCTCGGCGATACCCATGCGCCCCAGTAGCCCCTCGAAAAAGGTTCCGGACGTCCCGCCTGCCGCCGGATTGACGTACGAGACCGACCGGGCCTCGAGCAGCGCGGCCCTGAACGTCTCCGCGGTCGACAGATCGGGAAACGGCGCGCCGGCCCGCACCCCGACACCGATCAACGCGCGTGCCACGTCGACTCGGGTTCCCGGCACGAGTCTGCCGGCCTTCTCCAGCGCGTCGATAGCCGGCGCCGCCGCGAACATCACGTCGGCCCGCTCGGATTCCAGCCGCCTCTGCAGCGACCCTGTCGTGTCGCTGACGACGACCAGCGAGTGGCCCGAACTGCGCGCCAACACCTCGCCCGCTTGCCGCGCGATCCCGGTCACGGCGCCGCCAACGAAGACCCTGACCTCCCCTTGTGCGGAGGCGAGCGAGGACAGCACCAGGAACCCCACCATCGACACGCAGCCTGCGAGTACAGGATGCAAAGGATGCATAGTGATCTCTCCATTCCCGACAATGAGGCGTCTTGCCCCGGGACGTCTGTAGCATATGCCACATGCCAGTTTGGAAAGCGCGGCCAGGGCGACACCCGCTTGGGGGCAGCGCCAGCGTCGCGACCGTCAGCGACAGCCGCGAGCTCTGGATGTCGACATGGCCGCAACGCCCAGCGACGTGATCGCGCGCCGGAAACTGCTTCCCCGCCCAATGCCCTGAAGACGTGCGTGCACGTCGTTTTTGATAGCATGTGTCGGTTCGGCTTGCTTTGCCATGAGGGAGCTTATTGACGCCGTTTCATTTGTGCAGTACGGAACGCGCGTCGCAGGCGATCAACTCGATTCGCGTAGGAGGTGTGGCGTGATCACCAAGCTGCAAATCGTTGCGCTCGGAGCCCTCGGGATACTCGCGGCTGTCGGTCCGTTGTTCGCACATCACACATGGCCCGTCAACTGTTCGACTTCGGTCACCGTGACGGGGACCGTGACGGAGTACACCTGGGCCAGTCCGCACGTGATGATCGCTCTCGACGTCAAGCGAGACGACGGCACCGTCGAGAAGTGGAGCGTCGGAGGCCCCAGTCTTAATCGTATGACGGCGAACGCTTGGGACAGGAATACCCTGAAAGCGGGAGACGTGATCACCGGGACAGGCAATCGCTTCTTGGACGGATCGAATGTTCTGAAATTGTCGAAGGTTGTGATGTCTGACGGGAAGGAACTACTCCTGTACGAGAGCTGTTAGGCTGCATTGGAGCTCGCGCCTGCTTTGTTATCTCCGGGCGCATTTTCCGCAAGCTATCACTGTTCGCTTCCGATCCGAGCGCAACCTCGTGCTGGCTCCTACACGGGTTGCAGCGTCCGGCCGCGGCCGGCGGGTGTTGAACGTCCCCACCGGGATTCGCTGCTCTGTGGGAGGCCTCTCTAGCCGGCAGGATTGAGCGCCACGGCAGGGCGGCATGAGAATCCCTCTCCTGCATCCGATTCGCCGCTCAGAAAGCGTGCGCACGCTTTGTACGGGCCATTCCCTGCCCTAGCTGCGCCTGTTCACGCCGGCGCGTCGGAACCCGCGGCGCTGCCGTCCGTCATGCCGGAAAAGCCGCCGAGCGCAAGGTCAAGACTGCGGGCTTCGAACGAAGCCCGCGCACACCTACCCCAACGACTCGTTACGACCAGATGCCGGAGGTTCCGACCGAGGCGGCCATGACGCCAGACGATGAGCACGTCAAAGCGTCGGCGTCGTGTCCCGGTCAATTCAGCCGCGGGTACCGATAGGAGCCCGATGTGCGAATCTCCACGACATCGGTCACCATACCCGTGTCGTCGACAATGAACTGATAAGAAAGTCCCTGGCCTTCAAACAGCGTCTGGGATAGCGGCACCAGCCGCCGCGTCTCGACCGCGTCGAGGCCGACGCCGGGGGCACCGACGCCGGGGACACCGACGAATGTGGCGATCAATTGGCCGCCTGACAGCGACACCTCGACGGTCCGCTTGGTTCCCTGGTAGAGCCCGCTGTACACGCCGACGTACCGTGCCAGCACGTCGGGCGCAACGGATGCTGCCCGATTCGCGGCGTCCGAGAGGCTGCCGGCCCAGTGCACGCTGCTGCGTTCGCAGACCGACTCGAGCATGTCTGTATCGGCGGCCAGCGCCATATTGGCCGTAAAGCCCCAGGGCTTCGCGTACGTGGCCGGATCGGTGAAGGTCACCTCGACCTGCAGGTGGCCGACGTCCAAGCGCCGGTATCGCTCCCTCACACGCAGCGCCTCGGAATGCGGCAGCCCACGTTGGCTCAGCCATGTCTTGTCGTTGAATCCGGCGCTGTCCACGATCAGGGTGTCGCCGTCCCACCGCCCCACCGAGTATCCCATCCAGCTTGGAGCGGGGTTGGTCTCCAGCTCTCGGCCGTCCATGAAGATCACGCGATAGGTGAGATCGTCGTTCAGGATCGCGAGAG
>CAZGLC010000129.1:0-13783 GCA_964526235.1 uncultured Bifidobacteriaceae bacterium | reverse complement strand
AAGAACCTCGTCTGGTACGTCGACTTCCGGCAGCCCAAACTGGCGAGCCTGGATCCGGTGACGATGGCGTTCACGGAGTACACGCTGCCGCGCGCAGACGCGCGTCCGCGGCGGCTGGCGATCACCGCTGATGATGTCGTCTGGTACACCGACTTCCCGATGGGGTACTTCGGCCGGTTCGACCCCAAGACGCGTCAGTTCAAGGAATGGCTCTCGCCGGGCGGGAAGGACTCGCGGCCGTACGGCATCGCGACCGTCGGCGACATCGTCTGGTACAGCGAGTCGGGCGTGAAGCCGAATACGCTGGTGCGCTTCGACACCAAGACCGAGCGGTTCCAGACGTGGGCGATCCCGACGGGCGGACACGTGGTCCGCAATATGATGGCGACGCGCGAGGGGAACCTGGTGCTCGCCAACAGCGGCATCAACCGCGTCGCGCTGGTCGAGGTGAGAGGCACGCGGAGCACCGCGGACTAACCGCGTACGTAGGGCGCGGCTGTACGCCGCGCCAGGCGGGCCGTAAAGGCCCGCCCTACGGCTGCCACGGGCGCGAGGGGTTCCCTCGCGCCCGTTTTTTATTCCACCAGCATCCGAATCATCCCGTCCTGACGCGACGACAGGAAGATCTCGCCGTTGCGCGCCACGCCCATGTGGAGATCGGCGCGCGGCAGGGTCGCGCCGCCCATCGTCCGCTCCGCCAGCTCCTTGAACGTGACGTTGCGCGTCGATCCGTTCGCGTCGCGCACGACGAGCTGCACCTCCTCGATCGGCGCCACCGTGCGCGGAATGCCGTCGTCGGCTTTCTTGAGCGCCGCGACGTCGGCGGCGAAGACGCGCCCGCGCATGATGTCCCCGAACAGGAACTTCCCGCGCAGCGCCGGAATGCGGCCCGTATAGACGACGCCGCCAGTCACCGACAGCCCTTCGCCGTGGTCGTACATCGCCACCGGATAGGTGAAGCCGTCCTTCGTCGTACCGTCGAGAATGTCCGCCGCCAGCGGAAACACCACGCTCATGCTGCCGCCCGGCACGTGGACGCCGTTCTCGAACGTCCCTTCGCGGCGGAACCAGCCGTAGTTCTGTCCCTCGCGAATGATGTTGATCTCCTCGATCTGGCTGTTGCCGATGTCGACAGCGAACATCGTGCCGTCGGCGGGATCCCACGACAGGCGGTGCGCATTGCGGAACCCGTACGCGTAGATCTCGCCCAGCGTCTTCGGGTCGCCGTCGGCGGCGAACGTGTTGATCGCCGGAATCGTGTAGTCGCCGACGCCCTTCGTGCCCTTCGACATGCTCGGGCTGCGCGGATCGATCCGCAGCATGACGCTCACGAGCGTGTCGAGCCGCTGCGTCTGGGCGGGATTGATCGCGCGCGGGCCGCCGCCGTTGCTGAAGCCGAAATCGGTGCCGCCGATGTAGAGCAGGCCGTAGTCGGGCGACCCCGGCTTCGCCGTCGGATTGAACTCGACCGAGCCGAGCGGATGGAAGTAGTTGTTCACGACGTGCGCCGCGCGCAGCAGCTCGCGCCGGCCGCCCTCGAAAACCGCCGCACGGGGACTCGTGGCGCGCCACTCGGTGAACACCGTCTGGTACGTCACATCGGCGGGCCCGAATCCCGGTGGAATGAAATGCGGCGCGGCGGGATTGCCCTCGGCCTTCTCGCCGTGGACGGTATAGAGCAGGCCGTTGCGATCGAACTCCGGATGGAACGCGAAGGCGATGAAGCCGCTCTGCAGGCTCCGATAGAACCCGAGCGGGTATACGGCCGTCAGGTCGAGATAAAGCCGCGGCTGCGTGCCCCCTTCCAGCAGATACAGGCGGCCGCGCGAGTCGTTCGCGAATCGGCGGCCGTCGGCCAGCTCGCGTACGAAGCTGATCCGGGCCCATGCTCCGGGTGCGGTGTCTTCGGTGGCCGGATGCAGGCCGCGCGTGTCGGGCAGACGCGCGACGTCCCGGAGCTCGACGCGGAGTCCGCGCGTCCGGACCGGCTCGGGAATGGGATCGTTCAACTGCGCGTCGACTGCGAGCGTCGCACAGACCAGCACCGCGGCCGCAACGGCGTACCTCGTCATCTCAACCTGCCTCTCCTCATCGCGTCATAGTCGTCCGGTGTATCCACGTCCGCCAGACAGCCTTCGTCGTCAACCGGTACGTCGACCACGGCGGCGCCGCGCGCGCGCACGACCGTCTTGGCGCCGTCCGCAAGCGGCGCGCGCCGCAGATCGTCGAAGACCGCGCGATCGAACAGCACGGGGTGCCCGTGCCGATCGCCCATCGCGGGCCGCACGATCGGCGCGCGGCCGTCCGTCCACGCATCGATCACGGCTCGAATCGTCGACGCGCGGACCATCGGCACGTCGACGAGCGTGACGAGGACGGCGTCGGCGCCGCGCGCCGCTGCCGCCTCGAGGCCCACAAGCAGCGACGACAGCTGTCCGCGGGACGGATCCGGATTATTGACCAGGGCCGGACGCACCGGAAGCGGCTCCGCGGCGAGCGCATCGGCCACGGCGGCATGATCGCGGCCGGTCACGACAATGACGTCGTCGACGCCGGCGGCGGCGAACGTCCGCACCAGCCGCGCCGCGAACGGCCGGCCGTCGGGATCGGCGAGGAGCGCTTTCGGTCGGCCCATGCGCGTCGAGTCGCCCGCCGCCAGGATGATGGCCACCACGATCGGCGCCATCGTACCGGCACCGGCTGCCGCGTGCAATTCGTGGTGTGGAAAGGAGTTCGGGCACTCCTTGACTTCGCCCACGGGACTCCCTACACTGGCCGAGCTTTCCGGTGCATTGGACCGCTACGATCCACCGTGGCTTCATAGTTCGCTCACCAGCGGTCCGTGGAGCGTCTGGGATTTTCTCCCAGGCTTGACGCGCATCGGAGGACACGCTCATGGCAACGGGGACTATCGCACGCTTGCTCATCGACAAGGGATTCGGATTCATTCGCGATGAAGGCGGCATCGAACATTTCTTTCACCGCAGCGCCGTGCGCGGCGCCGTGTTCGAACTGCTGCGCGAAGGCCAGCGCGTGGAGTTCACGGCGGAGGAATCCACGAAAGGACCTCGCGCGGGTGACGTTCGTCTGATTGAAAGCTAGTCCCGTCTCGCCCGGCCCCGCCCAGGGCCGGGACGTCCCGGTGCCCTGATGCCGCCGCGCCATCCCGCCTCGGGCGGCCTGCTCCGTCGCATCGTCCTGTCCGTGGGTGCTGTCGTCCTCGTGCTGAGTGTGTACGGATTCGCCGAACTCGGCGCGTTTCTCGCGGCGGAGGATCCGCTCGAGAAGGCCGACGCGATCGTCGTGCTCGCGGGCACGCGGATCAGCCGCCAGCTCGAAGCCGCCGACCTCTATCTCGCCGGCTACGCCCCATGGATCGTGCTCTCGCGCGAGATCCAGGATCCCGCGAACGCGGCTCTCGCCGCGCGAGGCGTGCAGCTTCCCGACCCGGTCGATCGCGTCCGCGACATCCTCGGCCAGTTGAGCGTGCCGCGCGAGGCAGTCATCATCCCGCCGGACATGCACAACAGCACCGCCGCAGAGGCCATCACGATCCGCGAGCTGAGCGCCGCCCGCGGGTGGCGGCGTCTCATCGTCGTCTCGTCGAAGTACCACCTGCGCCGGGCGGGATTCGCCTTCCGGCGTGAGCTTGAAAGCACGGGCGTGGATGTGCTGATGCGCGGAACGCGGTACGACCCGTCGGACCCCGAGCGGTGGTGGCGGCATCGCACCGACCTCCGCGACGCGGGACCGGAAGCGCTGAAGCTCGTCGCGTACCTGCTCGGGCTTGGCACCTGATGGCGCGCGGACGCGCTAGGCGGCGGTCGAGTCTTCGCTGCGGATGTTGCCGGCCCGTGGTCCCTTCGCCGAGGGCTCCTCGTCGAAGTTGACCCGCTGGCCCTCGTTCAGCTCCTCGAAACTCCCCGTCGCAACCGCGCTCCGATGGAAGAACCACTCCTGTCCCCCATCGTCGCGAATGAAACCGAAACCGCGGTCCCGCACCAAACGCTTAATCATGCCGTTCGCCACGTCGACTAACCCTCCGCGGGCCCGTTCGAGGACCCTGGACGCGGGGAATCCAAGTTTCGTTCCACGTCATCGACTGCGGCGCGCGAGCCAGCTCCGCCAGCCGGAGTACGCCGCGAGCGCGCCTGTCGCGGGGTCGTACCTCAACAGTTTTCCGCAGGCGGCCGCGCCGAATGCCGGGTCGGCGGTGACGATCAGCATCGCGAGCCGACGCCGCGCAGCTGTGTTGAACAGATCGGCTGCGAACCGCGGCACCTCGTCGGGCGTCAGCGCCGCGTTCGGATGCTCGGCCAGGAGCACGCGCGGGTCGAGGGCCAGCGCCTTGCCGAGCCGGACACGCGCACGCGTCGCCTGATCGGCAATCGCCATCGGCTGCCGCATCACTTCGGGCGCGACGCCGATCTCCGCTCCGAGGCATTCGACGCGCGCGCGGACGTCGGTCGCCAGCACCGCCACCTCCAGCGTGATCGGAATAGCGAGGTTCTGCTCAACGGTCATCTCCTCCAGCAGCACCACGCGTTCGCTGAGAATGCCGATGCGGTCGAGCACGCGGAACCACGCGTCCGTGTCGGCAATGGCGCGCGTCGGGGCGCCGAACAGCTCGATCTCGCCCGCATCAGGGAGCGTCGCTCCGGTGATCAGATTGACCAGCACCTCGGCAGCGGGGCCGTCGAAGCCGATGAGCGCCACCGTCTCGCCCTCGCGCAGCTCGAGATGCTCGACCCGCAGCGGCCGCAGCGCGGGGTAGTCCTTGCGGACACCGCGCAGGGCGACGAGCGGCTCAGGTCCGGCCATTGACCGCCCGGCGGAGCCGCTCGAATTCCGGCGCGGGCAGCGTCACCGACCCGGGCTCGAGGCCGTGCGCCGGATCACCGTGGAAGTCCGAGCCGCCGGTCATGAGCAGGCCGAACGTGCGCGCGATGCCCAGGTAGCGGTCGACGAGCGCCGCATCGTGGTCGGGATGGAAGACCTCGACGGCGTCGAGGCCCGCGGCGGCGAGCGGCGCCATCTGCGGCTCGCGGCGGAGTTTTCCGGGGTGAGCCAGCGACGCGATGCCGCCCGCCTCGTGGATGATCGCGACAACCTTCTCGGGCGGGGCGCCGTTGCGGGCGACGAATGCCGGGCAGCCGACGCCGAGCCAGCGGTCGAAGGCCTCTCGCGTGTCCGCCGCGTAGCGGGCCTCGACCAGGGCACGGGCGATCAGCGGACGGCCGATCGAACGGCGGCTGTCGGCGGCGGCCCGCTCAAAGAGCGGCGTCAGGTCGACCGGCATCCCGAGCGCCCCGAGCCGGTCGCCGATCGCCTTCGCGCGTGCGAGCCGCGCGGCGCGCTGCTCGGCCAGAAAGCGATCGAGCGCCTCGTGTCCCGGATCGAAGAAATACCCGAGCATGTGGAGGTCGCGCCCTTCGTCGAGGGCGGTGATTTCGATGCCGGCAATCGCCTCGATGCCTCTCGCGGCCGCCAGCTGCCGCACCTCCTCGATCGCAGCCGTCGTGTCGTGGTCGGTGACGGCGAGCGTCGTGAGGCCGGCCCGGGCGGCGCGCTCGACGAGCTCGCCCGGACTGCACCGGCCGTCGGAGGCGGTGGTGTGAAGGTGGAGATCGATCGCGGGTCGGCGCGTCAACGGGCGGCGCGGACCGCGGGCGAGCCGTGCCGCCCCGGCCGCCGCGCGCGCCCCTGCCGCTTGACGAGCGCGCGGTACTCGCGGATGAGCAGCTCGAGGTGCTGGCGCTCCTCGTCGGCGAACTCGAGAAAGATCTGCTTGCCCTCGGAGTCCTCGAAGCGCTCGCCGTACTTCTTGAAGAACCGGTGCGAGCCGCGCTCGCAGCGGATGCCGATCATCAGCGCCTGCTGATCGTTGACGCCCTTGAGCAGCCGCTCGGCGCCCTCGGCGAAGAGGCCGTGGGCCGCCCCTTTGAAGAAGAGGAACGTGGGACGCGATTCGAGCTGCGGGTCGCGCTGCAGCAGCTCGCTGTAGCGCGCTTCGAGCTTGCCCAGATGCTCCTTCTCCTCGGCGGCGAGGTCGTCGAAGACCTTGCGGCCGCGCGCGTCGCGCGTCAGCCGCGCCGCGCGGGTGTAGAACTCCAGCCCGCTCCGCTCGGTCGCAATCGCAATCCGCAGCGCATCGCGCGCGAAGAGCAGATCCTTGTGCCCTTCGTCGGGGGCGGAATGGCGGCCCGTCCGGCATTCGTCGCACGTCCCGTAGATCTGCACGACGCTTTGCGCGGCGGCGAAGCTGCGTGCAGCCGCCACTTCCTCGATGAGCGCCTCGATATCGGAGCTGAGGAATTCGGATGACCGGTGGCAGGTCTTGCAGATCAGGTGGAAATGGCGCGGCTGCCGGTACGAATGCTCGAAGCGGAAACGCCCTTCGCCAAAGTCGACTTTGCGCGCAATCCCCGCGTCCACCATCCACTGCAGCGTGCGGTAGACGGTGGCGCGGCTGATCCGGTGGTCTTCGCGCCGGATCAGGTCGACGAGATCGTCTGCGCTGAGATGCCCTTCCTGCCGGAGGAACACATTGACGATCTGCTCCCGCTTGCTCGACCGTTTGCCTCCGGTCGGCTTGAGCCGGGTCAGATCGGGAAGGGTGGTCACATCGCTACACGGTGAAGGACTGGCCGCAGCCGCAGGTCGACACCGCGTTCGGGTTCTTGATCGTGAAGCCGCCGCCCGTGACGGTGTCGACGAAGTCGACTTCGGCGCCCTTGAGGTAGCTCATGCTGATCGGGTCGATGAACAGCCTCACGCCGTTCGACTCGAACACCTGATCGGCGCCTCCGCCGTTCTCTTCGATCATCAGGCCGTACTGGAACCCGGAGCAGCCGCCGCCCTGCACGAACACGCGCAGGCCGCTGCCGGCCTTGCCTTCTTCGGCGAGCAGTTCGCCGATCTTCGACGCCGCCGTTGTGGACACGTTGATCACGTCAGATTCTCCTGTTCTTCGATTATAAGCTCCGCTTTGGGGCCGAACAAGCCCGGCCGCTAGCGGTTAAATTGCTGTAATACCTGACTTCATTGACGGAAATCAGCGCGCCGCGCCGAGCGTGGCGAGCTCGCCGGCCGACGCGTCCTCGACGTCCTTGTGCAGGCTATGCCCCCGGGCGTCCATGGTCACGATCGCCGGGAAATCGGTGACCTGCAGGTGCCACATCGCCTCCGGCGTTCCGAACTCCAGAAGCGACACCCCGTCGACGCGATCGATCGTCCGCGCGTAGAACTGCGCCGCGCCGCCGATGGCGTTGAGGTACACCGCGCCTGCCTCCTCGAGCGCCGCCAGCGTCTTCGCGCCCATCCCACCCTTGCCGATCACCGCCCGCACGCCGTACCGCGTGATGATATCCGCCTGGTAGGGCTCTTCGCGAATGCTCGTCGTCGGTCCCGCGGCCGTCACCTTCCAGCCGCTGCCTTCTTTCACGACGACGGGACCGCAGTGGTAGAGCACCGAGCCGTTCAGGTCGATCGGCGGCTCGTGTTTCATGAGGTGCGCGTGCACGGCGTCGCGCCCCGTGTTGACGCGGCCGGACACCAGCACGACGTCGCCTACCTGGAGTGCGCGCACCTGGTCCTCGGTGAGCGGCGTCTGCAGCCGCACTTCGCGTCCGGTGCGCCGGAACCCTGCCTGGTCGGCCATCGCCGCCATGGGGATCGCCGGGTTGCGATAGAGCCACTCTTTGATGTCGCCCGTGCGGCCATCGAGGACGAGGCCGAGCCGGCGGAAGGCCCAGCAGTCGTACGCCACGGAGACGAAGAAACTCGCCGGCAGCCGATTGAGCGTTCCGACCTTGCAGCCGATGAGCGACGTCCGTCCGCCGAACCCCATCGTGCCGATGCCGAGCTTGTTGACCTCGCCCATGATCGAGGCCTCGAGCTCCGCCAGCCGCGGATCCGGATTCAGGTCGTCGAGCGTGCGGAACAGCTGTTCCTTCGCGTGAACATACCCCGACGTCCGGTCGCCGCCGATACAGACGCCGACGGCGCCGGGCGCGCACCCCTTCCCCTGGGCGTGCCACACGGCGTGGAGGATGCACTTGCGGACGCCATCGAGCGTGCGATCCGCGCGCCCGAGACCCTGGAGCTCGCTGGGCAGCGAGTACTGCGCGTTCATGTTCTCGCACCCGCCGCCCTTGAGGATCAGCTTCACCTCGACGTCGCCTCGCTCCCACTGCTCGAAGTGGATGATCGGCGTGCCGGGCCCGAGGTTGGTCCCTGAGTTCTCGCCCGTGATCGAATCGACCGAGTTCGGCCGGAGCTTCCCGCGGCGCGTCGCCTCGGCGACCGCCTCGCGGATCTCCTGCTTCATGACGATCTGATTGGCGCCGATCGGCGTCTTGATCTCGAAGGTCGGCATGCCGGTGTCCTGGCAGATGGCGCCCTCGCAGTCGGCGGCCTGATCGATGTTCTGCGCGATGATCGAGAGCGCCTGCGCCGACTGGGTGCCCGACGCCTCTGACGCCATCGCCACCTTCATCGCCGCGCGGACGTCGGGCGGCAGATCGGTCGAGGTTTTCACGATGAGGGCGAGCACGCTGTCGAAAAAGGCGGAAGGCATGCGAGCAGTATAATTTGGGTAGCTGGGTCGCTGGGTCGCGAGGTGGCTTGGGGCGAATGTCTCCCCCAGCTAGCGACATAGCCACCCAGCTACCCAGCATGTCATCCCGGACCGAGCGCGACCCTCTCGGTGAACATCCCGTTCCCGCCGACGCCTATTACGGAATCCAGACCGCCCGGGCGGTCGAGAATTTCCCGATCAGCGGCCTGCGCGCCCCAACCGAGCTCGTGACCGCCACCGTGCTCGTCAAAAAGGCGGCCGCGCAGGCAAACGCCGCGCTCGGCCGTCTCGAATCGCGTCTCGGCGACGCCATCGTCCGCGCCGCCGACGAGCTGCTCGGCGGCGCACTGCGCGACCAGTTCGTCGTCGACGTGTATCAGGCGGGCGCAGGCACGTCGCACAACATGAACGCCAACGAGGTACTCGCCAACCGGGCGGCGGAGCTGTTGGGCGGGTCGCGCGGCGCCTACGACCGCGTGCATCCCAACGATCACGTCAACATGGGCCAGTCGACGAACGACGTGTTCCCGACGGCGACGCGGCTGGCCCTGCTGATGATGGGCGGCGGGCTGGTCGAGGCGGCGCGCGCGCTGGCGGCAGCCTTCGAGCGCAAGGCGCAGGCGTTCGACACGGTGATCAAGGTCGGGCGTACGCACCTCCAGGATGCGGTGCCGATCACGGTCGGCCAGGAGCTCGGCGGCTTCGCGGACTGCCTCGCCCGGGCGGCCGACGAGCTCGAGCACGCCGCGAAAGGGCTGCACGAGCTGAATCTCGGCGCGACCGCGGTCGGTACCGGCCTCAATGCAGGCGAGGAGTACGCGGCGCTCGCCATCCGTAACCTCAGTCGCGAGACCGGTCTGCCGCTCGAGCCCGCCGCGAACCGATTCCGCGTCACGCAGAGCATGGGCGACGTCGTGACGTATTCAGGCGCGATGCGGCGTCTGGCCGTGGAGCTCGGCAAGATTGCCAGCGACCTGCGGCTGCTCAGCATGGGACCGCGCGCCGGCCTGGGCGAGCTGCTGCTTCCGGCGGTGCAGCCCGGCTCCTCCATCATGCCCGGCAAGGTCAATCCGTCGATCCCGGAGATGGTCAACCAGGTGTGCTATCAGGTACTCGGCTGCGATGTGACCATCGCGACCGCCGCCGAGGCGGGCCAGCTGGAGCTCAACGTGATGATGCCGGTGATCGCCTGGAACGCCATCCACATGTCGACGATTCTGCGCGAAGCGATGACCGCGCTGCGGCTGCGATGCGTGGAGGGGCTCGAGGTCGACGCGGCGCGCTGCCGCGAACTGCTCGATCGGAGCACGGCGGTGGCAACGGCGCTCAGTCCGCACCTCGGCTACGCGCAGACCGCCGAGATTGCGAAGGAATCCGTGAAGACCGGCAAATCGATCCGTCAGATCGTCCTCGAGCGCGGGCTCATGGACGAAAAGCAGCTCGATCGGATTCTGTCGGTCGAACACATGACGCGCCCCGGCATCGTCGGCGAGGTGAAGCGGTGAGGGTCGTCGTTGCGGCTGTTGTGCTGGGCGCGTGCATGTCCGCCTCCGCTACAGCTACGGTGGACCCGCCGAAGCGCGATCAGCACGAAGGCGGGCAGGCGGCTCCCCATACGCAGACCGCCGCCGGCCGATCGGGCCGGCTGTTCCCCCCCCAGGACCTCGGCCTGCTCGAGGGTCCGGACCGTGAAGCCTGGCAGAAGCCCGACGAGATCATGGACGTGCTCGGGATCGCCGACGGCGCGGCGGTCGCGGACATCGGCGCCGGTGCCGGCTGGTTCACGATCCGTCTCGCCCGCCGCGTCGGGCCGAACGGGATGGTCTACGCGCAGGACGTGCAGCCGCAGATGCTCGCCGCGATTCGCCGCCGCGTGGCGCGCGAGGGCCTGCGGAACGTGGAGACGCGCCTCGCATCGGAGCGGTCTCCCAACCTGCCGCCGCGGGCGCTCGACGCCGTGCTGGTAGTCGATGTCTATTCCGAAGTCGAGGTCGGCAGCCGCGTCGCGTTTCTCCGCAACCTCGCCGCTGCGCTGAAGCCGGACGGGCGCATCGGCGTCGTCAACTACCGGCCCGGGCGCGGCGGTCCGGGCCCCTCGCCGTCGGAAGGCGCGCGGGTCGACGGCGCCAGCGTCGAAAGGGATACCGAGGCGGCCGGCCTGCGTGTGACCGCGCGGCAGGACCTGCCGTATCAGTACTTGCTGGTCCTTGGTCGTTAGGCCAACCTTGAGTCGACCCGTCACTAGGGTCTGACCCCCGTACGACCCATCACCGGGGTCTGACCCCTGCGGTACAATCGCGCGGAGTGCATCAGTCTACGTTCATCGACATGCTCGCGGCACGCAGCGAGGCGTCTGCTGGCGCCGTGCGGGCCGCCGCCGTGCTCTTCGTGGCGGCGCTCACGGCCGCCGCGGCGCAGATCAGCATCCCGCTTCCCTTCACCGTCGTGCCCTTCACCTTCCAGCCGATGGTCGTGTTGCTGGGCGGACTGGCGCTCGGCGCGAAGCTTGGAGTGGCCAGTCAGGCCGTGTATCTTGCCGCGGGAATCGCGGGGCTACCGGTCTTCGCCGCGTCGGCGACGCTGCCGCCCGGTCCGCTGCGGCTGATCGGTCCAACCGGCGGCTACCTCGTGGCGTATCCCATCGCGGCGCTTCTCGTCGGCTTCCTCGCCGAGCGCGGATTCGACCGCCGCTATATGACGTCGATCGCCGCCATGCTGGCGGGGCTCGTGGTTGTATACGCGTGCGGCGCGATGTGGCTCAGCGTGTCGCTCGGATTCGCCGGCGCGCTCGCGGCCGGCGTCTATCCCTTCATCGCGGCCGACGTCGTCAAGGTCGCCGCGGCCGCCGGCATCCTCCCCGGCCTGTGGACACTCCTCGGCCGCGCGTCGCGCTGACCGTCGCCGGCAGCGATTCGAGCGGCGGCGCAGGCATCCAGGCCGATCTGAAGACGTTCGCCGCGCACGGCGTGTACGGCGTCAGCGCCGTCGCAGCGATCACCGCGCAGAACACGATGGGCGTCGCCTCCTTCCAGGCCGTCGCCGCGGATCTCGTCACCGCGCAGATCGAAGCCGTCGTCTCCGACATCGGCGTGCACGCCGCAAAGACCGGCATGCTGCCAACGGCTGCCGTCGTCGAGGCGGTCGCCGCGGCCGTCGCCGACCTGGAGATTCCGCTGCTCGTCGTCGACCCCGTGATGATCGCCACGAGCGGCGATCGCCTCATCGACGACGAGGCGGTGGCGTCGATGAAGGCGGAGCTGATCGGGCGCGCCCTCGTGGTCACGCCGAACATTCCCGAAGCGGAGGTGCTGGCGGAGATGAGAATCGTCACCGACGACGACCGGCGCAGCGCCGCGCGCCGTATCGCCGCGCTCGGCGCGACGGCGGTCATCATCAAGGGCGGGCACTTCGCATCCCGCGACATCGTCGACCTGCTGTACGACGGCGAACGTTTCCGCGAGTTCCCCACGGAGCGCGTCGCCGCTGCCAGCACGCATGGGACGGGCTGCACGTTTGCCGCGGCCCTGGCCGCGCGTCTGGCTCTCGGAACGCCGCTCGCCGACGCGATCCCGATGGTCCAGGAGTACATCGCGGGCGCGCTCCGCTCGGCGCCCCGTCTGGGCCGCGGACACGGCCCGATGAACCATTTCTGGAAGCTATACTGAATCGATGGCCCTGGTGGCGGTAACCGCGGCCCCGCTGGATCCGGGCGCGCTGACCGCGGAAGTGGCGGCCGATGCGGCCGGCGACGGCGCCGTGGCGACGTTCACGGGCCTCGTGCGCGACCACAACCAGGGGCGGAAGGTCCGCTTTCTCGAGTACGAGGCGTACGAGCCGCTCGCCCTTCGCGCGCTCCAGCGCATCGTCGACGAAGGACGCGCGATGTGGCCCGAGGTGCGGCTGGGTCTGCACCACCGGATCGGACATCTCGCGATTGGCGAGGCGAGCATCATCATCGTGGCCTTCTCACCGCACCGCGCCGACGCGTTCGCCGCGTGCCGGTACGCGATCGAGCGTGTGAAGCAGATCGTGCCGATCTGGAAGCGCGAGCACTTCGACGGCGGCGAGGTCTGGCTCGAAGGCGCGACCGCCGACCCCGACGACGAGCACGCGCGGCAGGCGGCGCAGCGGATCGCATGCGCGTGACAATCCGGCTGTTTGCCCGGCTGCGCGATCTCGCCGGCGCCGGCGAGCTGGTGCGCGAGCTGCCCGATGAGGCGACGGTGCAGACGGTCTGGAACGCGCTCACGCGCGAGATGCCGTCGCTCGTCGAGTACGAACGGACGATGTCGGTGGCGGTCAACGCGGAGTACTCGCGTATGGCCTCCGCCGTCCATGACGGCGACGAGGTCGCGTTTCTGCCACCGGTTTCAGGGGGATAAGTGCTCGACAAGCTCACCATCGTGGAATCGCAGTACGAGGAGCTGATGACGCGCCTCGGCACGGCGGAGGTCCAGTCGGATCCCGGCGAGTACCGGAAGGCCGCCAAGGCGCTCTCCGAGCTCGAGCCGCTCGTCGAGAAGTACCGCCAATACAAGGCCGTGCAGAAGGACGTGGACGGCGCCGAGGAGCTGGCGCGCGGCTCCGAACCCGAGATGCGCGAGCTGGCGCTGGAGGAGCTGAAGGGGCTTCACGAGAGGCGCGACGCGATTCTGGCGGACCTGCGCCGGCTGCTCGTGCCGAAGGATCCGAACGACGAGAAGAACGTCATCCTCGAAATCCGCGCCGGCACGGGCGGCGACGAGGCGGCGCTCTTCGCCGCGGAGCTCTTCCGCATGTACAGCCGGTTCGCCGAGCGCCAGCGATGGAAGCTCGAGGTGATGTCCTCCAGCGAGAGCGTGTCCGGGGGCCTCAAGGAAGTCATCGCGTCCATTGAAGGCAAGGGTGTCTACAGCCGTCTGAAGTACGAGAGCGGGGTGCATCGCGTGCAGCGCGTGCCGGCGACCGAGGCGAGCGGGCGCATTCACACCTCGACCGCCACCGTCGCTGTCCTCCCCGAGGCGGAGGACGTCGACATCCAGATCAACGAGAAGGACCTGCGCGTCGACACGTTCTGCTCGAGCGGCCCCGGCGGGCAGAGCGTCAACACGACGTACTCGGCCGTGCGCATCACGCACATTCCGACGGGGGTCGTCGTCTCGCAGCAGGACGAGAAGTCGCAGATCAAGAACCGGTCGATGGCCATGAAGGTGCTGCGCGCACGCC
>CAZGLC010000128.1:0-13800 GCA_964526235.1 uncultured Bifidobacteriaceae bacterium | reverse complement strand
AAGGCCGCTTCAACAAATTCGAGACAGAGGTGTGCGAGAGCATCTTCGTGCCGATTCACGAACGCAAGCAGGACCGTTTTTGCTACGGGCCCTCATTCGCCCGATTTGCGGTGTCGGTCGCATGGCGGGCACTAGTCGTTCTCCGACGCGAAGAAGGGTTGGGTCATCTCAACGAGATTCCTGCCGACGTCGAAGCAGCAGAGCGTGCCTGGCGGGAGTTTCTCCTTGATGGCCGGTCGAGGCCGGCGCCGCACGTCCTCCACGCTTTGCCGATGGACGTGCCGACAAACCTCAATCCCGATGGTCGTTCACCACACTTCGCTCGCTTTCTACTGCGCGTCCCTTCCGTTGGGACGAGGTGCCGACACGGTGCCGGATACGTCATCGTGAAGATGGCTCGCCTGATCGTGTTCGGGACCATCGCGAATGGTAATGAGCGTCGGGAGTGGAAGGCCACACAACTCCACGTTGACGGAGGGTCGTGGGGTGTCGAGGAATATCACGTGCCTGGGTGGCTTGACGGTTATCTGAATCTTGGCGCAGAGAAGCTACAGAGGTTCTCTGAGGAGCTGTCCCTGCGACAGAAGCGCCTGACAAACGAGAAGACGTGGGAAGCCATTGAAGACGATGCCGAGATCGTCGTCGCCAGCTCAGACGTGATGCGTGCTTTCGAAGCCGACCTGAGGCTCTTCGGGCACATCGCGTTCCAGCAGCCACTGCCTGACGATGAGGACGATAAGCCTTCTTGACACGGGTATTCAAGATGGAAGCCGAGCAAAAAGCTCGGCGAGCGTCTGGATCTTCTCGCCGTCAATGAAGACGACGGCATGGCTGTAGATGGCCTGCGCGCCGGCAAGAATCAACGCCTCACGGTGATCACCCAATGCGTCGAGTACATCAAGGAGCACTCCACGCGCAGCCACATAGAGCGGCTCGATCACGTCGCGTTCCCCGCCAACCGCTCGAGAATCGCCTCCGCTTCGCTCGGTGCCCGTCCTGGGCTGGTCAACAGATCAACCGCCGCCTGGCTTGCCGCCACGAAGGTGAGGCCGCCATCCTTCCATGTCCTCTCAAAGACGACGTCGTCGAACGGAGCAAGCAGCATCACGTTCGCCCCGGTTTCCGTCGGTCGCAGGTTGAGCGCCGCCGCCATCGATTCAACGTTGTCCACGTACAGCATGGCGAGACGAGCCGGAGCGATGGGCGCGATTCGATTGGCCGCGATCGACCCCGTCAGCGCGTACCTTCCGCGGATGGCGCCTTCGGAGAGTCCGCGAGTCAGATTATCCAGGCCGCGCGGATCGAGGTAGCCGCGTGCATCGTTGCTGGTCAGCACCTCGTAATCCTGTGCCCATCGGCGGATCAGCGCCGCCCTGTCAACTGACTGCACTGGCCCACGAGGTCGGCGCTCGACCAGCGCTTCGCGCGAAAGCCACTCCACTAGCCTTGACGCGTAGCTGATGTCCACCTTGGCCTGCGCCGCCAGGTCCGAGATGGGAAGAGGTGGCGGAAAGTCGCACAGGGCACGCACAATCCGTGCGGCTTTCGGCCCGCGCAGCGAGCGGCCCGGCTGCCGCTTGGGCGATGGATCCTGCTCAGCGCCTTGGGTCTCGACGTATAGTCCAGGACGCGCGAGGACGAGCCGAACGTTCCCGGTCAAGTCGAGAAAGTTGAGGTTCTCTGCGCGAAGACGCTCACGAGTACTCCGGCTCAAGAATGGTGAGATGACGAGCCCAGGATCGGAAGAATAGCCATCCAGCCGAGCCTTGAGGTCGGCAACCGCACGAGGCACCAGGCCCATCTTGGCCTCGACCGATAGGCGCACTTTGGCCCCATCAGGTCCGGTCACGTCGAGGATAGCGTCCGGGCGCCCTTGGGACCGGGATTCAAGCCGCTTTACGCGTTGCTTCCAACCGGCGGGCAGCCGGGCGGCTAGTACCCTTGATGCCTCCTGGACGAGCGTTGCTTCGTTCATACGATTTGACTAGCATAGGCAAGTAGCTCATATTAGGCAAATCTCACCAGGACGCGGGCACGGGATCGGCTTTCGATCAGCGCCGTCGAACCGGCGTCAGAGTTCCTGGACGACGTGAGGGGCTGAGGCATGGCCGGCGACGATTGGTGCATCAGCGTCGAAGGTTCGAGTAATTCGAATCGATCCATGCCTCGACGAATCCGTGAAACTCTGTTGCCTTCTCGATAATTTCTTGAGCCTCGGTTTCCGTCGCCACGTGTGAGCGCGTGTAGTCGATCACGTTCCGCTTTCGGCGGCATCTCTCGAAGTAGTCGGCGTATTTGCTCGCATTGGCGATGAGCCTGATCGCGTCAAAGGCCACTTTGTGGTGACCCGTCTTGGCGGTCACGCGGTAGCCAGCGCACGCGATCACCATGTGTGCGGTCAGTAGCGCCGCGTTGTACGCCGTCGCGAACCGCCGATCAGCCGAAAGAGCCGTGACGCCGGCATCGGCCAGGTCGCGCGCTATCAGCGCCCGGATGTCATCGAGTTCCTTTTTGGATGTTCGATGCCTTTGAACGTCGCGGCTTGCCAACAACTTCGTCCAGGTCACGTTGCCCGCCCTTCACGAACTGCTTGGACCCTCGCAGAACTTCAGTAAGGAAATGATCGTCGGCCCCAACTTTCGTTCTGAATTCGGCCTGCGAATAGCTCGTCACGTTGACCTCTCTGCCGAGATGCTCCTCGACTTTCCGGAGCGCGGGCGCGAGCTCCGCGAGGCCGACTGCGCCAATCACGAGCAGGTCCACATCGCTCGTCGCGTGCTCCTCGCCGCGCGCGATGGATCCGTAAACGAAGGCAACGTCAACTCGAGTGTCGAACTGCTCAAGTAGCCGCTGGAGAGTTGGCAATAACCCAGCCGTCTTTTCCACCAGGCCACGCAAGTCGGCGAACAGCGGGGATCGCGTGTCGGCCTTGACGTAGGCCCTGGTGCCTTCACGGCGCTGTGCCAGGATTCCACCGTCCACGAGAGCCTTGAGGTCCCGCTGCAGGCTCGAAGGGGTCGTTCGGAGGAACTGCGCCAACTCCGACAGATACCACCACTTGTCGGGCTGGGTCAGCGTTGCGGCGAGTATCTCTCCACGGACGGTTGGAAATAGTGCCCGTAGAGCCGTTTTGTTCTTACGCACAATGCGTAAATTATTACGCGAATTGCGTAATCCAGCAAGCGGAAACGGGTCGCAGAGTTGATTCACCCCTCCCTGCCTCACCCCGCTACTCTCCCCGCAACCAGCACCTCCCGCGGCATCGCGTATCTCAATCGCCACTCGATCGCAATTGGCCGTTCCCCGTCGGCCCCGTCTGGATCCACCGGCCCGAGATAAGCTCATCATCGAAACTTCCCCATAGTCTCGGTAGGGTGTAACGGATCCGTATGCCAGCCACCGGTCGTTCGATTGGAGGAGCCCATGACTGTTTACGTTCTCGTTCGTGAAGATCAGAGCGAACATGGGTTTGTCGACGCCAGCATCGTGGGTCTGTTTCGTAGTCAGGATGAAGCTGCAGTTCTCCTGAAATCGAGCATGGCCGAGGCTCGCAAGCAGGGCCTGCGCGTGTGCGGCGATCCTGGAACAGAGCCGGAGTGGGAGGTCTCCTGGAACATCGAGCAACATCCGCTCCGGTAACTATCTCTCGCTCTGCCGGCGACGGCGATCAGCGCTCCCCATCGAGCAGACGAATGAGCGCTTCGGCGTTCCCGAGCGCGTCATGGACGGGATGATGATCGTGCTTCGTTCGGCGAAGACGCTTCCACTTCTGAGTGCTGCGGAAATCACCGACCAGCCCAGCGTAGAAATCGGCGATACGTCGTCCGGAATGCCCGAACGGGTTCGCACCGAAATAGCGCCAAAAGTAGAAGTTGATCCACTGGAAGTCGTACGCCGGGTTGTCCGACACGAACACCACCGGCATCCGGGGAGTCAGCCATTCCCGGAACTGCCGGAACGTGTCCTCAGAGCAATCTACGCCGTGGAACGTCTCGACCCGACCGTCCTGAAGGGCGTTGACGTCAACGGCGCCAAACTCCGTCATGTCGCCGACTGAGGGCGCTCCGACGCCGAAGGGTGCTTCACAGTCGACAACGATTGGGGTGCCCATGAATCCTCCGACAATCCTTGGACGCGTTCAGAATTAATGAACAGCGGGAAATCCTGAACACTCTGCTGCCCACATGCTTCAGACGCCCGGTAAGTCGATGACCGTCGGCGCGTTGACGAGCCGGTAGCTCTCGTCGACGACGCTGACGTTGTAGATGGGAATGCCCTGATGCTCGTAGCGGCCGAAGCCTCCGTGAACATGCCCACAGATCACGACCCTCGGGCGCACTCTCTCGATCGCCACGAGCAGCTCTCGGCTGCCGACGTGCTCCACACGACGTGAGTCGAGGTCGAAAGTGCTGTCGCCGTACCCGTAAGGTGGTTGGTGCGACACCAGTACGTCGATGCCTTCGGGGATCGCCGTGTAGACGCGCTCGAGGTCGCTCGGCCGCTTCATGAACGCCCAGCGCATGAACGGATTGGACCAGGGCGTCGCCCACACCGACATTTCGCGACCCCCGCCACCGGCCGACGGCACACTCGTCCCTTCGTCCACGAGGATCTGAAGGTCAGTCGATCGCGCGTGGGCCGGCGTGTCCGAGCGGAAGCTGCACATCTGGCCGCACCAGTCGTGATTGCCCCACGTGAGGAGCTTGTGTGTCGCTGGCGTGGCGGCAAGCCACGGCCGTACGTTCCGGTCAAACCACGCTTGCTGTTGATACGGGTCGTGGACCGCCATGAACGGCCCGAAACGGTCCGGGCAGACATCGCCGGCGACGATCAAGAGATCGCACGGCGGCACGTCGGGCAGGAACCCGTGCTGATCGCTGAGCGCAACGATTCGCATGCTGTGATCCAATGCCAGTGTCGCATCGTCTGGTCACTGCGGCCATAGGTCCTGGTACCTCTCGCCATGCGTTGCCATGCCTTGCCATGCGTCGATGACGTTGACGGCCGTGGCTCGCCGACCAACGCCAGATTCTCCGGACTATGGCGCTGCCCGGACTGGTGCCACGTCCACATCCAGGTCTGTTCACCGTTGACGTCGAACCCGACCCGCGCTATTCTGTTTTCATCGTCTCGGTCCGCTACTGACTTGCTGAACTCGCGTCCACCTTCACGTTGGGTGGCACGCCACCTTCCACTGACTCCTCGGACCGACTGCGGATCGACTGCGGTTCGCTGCTAAGCAGCATCCGCATCCGACCGCGCCGAGCAACGACGCGGCGGGCCCTCAGGGCCGCTGCCGTCGGCTGGCACCAACCAACGATGTTCACTGTCGGTTCGGTGTTCTCGGAATCGTTCCGGGGAGGTTCGTATGAAGAGACACGGTCGATCGCACGTCCTCGAGCGAGAGCCTGGAGCCGGAGGCCACATCATGATGGCCAGGCTGACGAGGGGCGACGGGCTCACACGTGCCGATCGCGGACTCGACAACCCGCACGAATCGCGTCGTACAACGTTGCCCGTTCTGCTCACGGTCGACGAAGCGGCGGATCTTCTGCGCACAACGAGGCGAGCCATCTACGCGATGATCGAGCGTCGGCAACTGCCCGGTGTGATCCGCGTCCGCCGGCGAGTGCTCCTGCGCGCCGACGATTTGCTAGACTGGCTGGACCAGAAGCGCGCGCCATCGCCAGAGGAGTAACTGGTGATGAGCGTCACAATCCGTCCGTATCGAGGAGGCGGCTGGGAAGTGGACATCCGTGTTGTCTCGCCCGACGGCACGCGACACAAGCGCGAGCGTAAGCACGCGCCGATATCGTCGCGTTCCGCTGTCGGACGATGGGCTGCGGCCCGGGAACGCGTGTTGTTCGAAAGACTTCTCTCTCCGCCAAAGGATCACCCACGCAAGGAGGTGCCCACCCTACAAGAATTCGCGCCGCGCTTCGTCGACGGCCACGCACGGGCCAATCGACAGAAGCCGAGCGGGATTGCATCGAAGACCATGATCCTTCGGCTGTACCTGATCCCGGCGTTCGGTCGAAAACACCTCGACGCGATCAAGAGCGAGGATGTGCAGCGGCTGAAAGCGCAGCTCGAGATCAAGTCGCCAAAGACGGTGAACAACATTCTCGCCGTGCTCAGCATCCTGCTGAAGAAGGCGGTGGAGTGGGACGTGATCGAGCGGATGCCGTGCAGGATCAAGCTGCTGCCCATCGAGAAAGGCGCGGCGGCGTTCCACGACTTCGAGGAGTACGAGCGGCTCGTCGAGGTCGCACGGGCAATCGATCAGCAGACGTACCTGATCGTGTTGCTGGGCGGTGAGGCCGGGTTGCGGTGCGGTGAGATGATCGCCCTCGAGTGGGGCGATGTCGATCTCGGGAAGCGGCAACTGTGTGTCCGGCGTTCGGACTGGAACGGACAGGTGGGAACGCCGAAGGGTGGACGGCAGCGATACGTGCCGCTCACGCGACGGCTCACCGCGGCGCTCGCCGAGCATCGGCACCTGAGGAGCAAGCGGGTGTTCTGCCAGGACGATCGCAGACCGTTCACGCGGCAGATCGTGCAAGGCCGGATGCTACTGGCGGCGAGGCGGGCGAACGTCAGGCGTGGGGTGCACATCCTGCGTCACACGTTCTGCTCGCACCTCTCGATGCGAGGGGCGCCGCCAAAGGCGATCCAGGAGCTTGCCGGGCATGCGGATCTGACGATGACCCAGCGCTACATGCACCTCAGCCCAGCAGCTCTCGACGCGGCGATCAGCCTGTTGGAACGGCCGTCCGGCGATCAAAGTTGTGGAGATATATTGGCAACGGGGAGTCCGTTGCAAAAATGATCAATAAACCCGGGGACTAAACTGGCGGTGAGGCAGGGATTCGAACCCTGGGTAGGAGTTTAAGCCCCTACAACGGTTTAGCAAACCGCCGCCTTCAGCCTCTCGGCCACCTCACCGCAGACTGTAAGTGTACGTGAAATCAGCACTTGCCGGATCCAACTTTTTCTGCGGAACCTACAACGGCCTTTCAAACCGTCGCCTTCGTCAAATTCGACCGACAAACCGCCTGATTTCACGATGAGAACCCACGGACTTTGGGCACACTCGCGAAAGGGCATTGAGATTCTGGGGCGCACTGATGGCGCGCGTTGTGCGTCGCTGCGGTTCTCCAGTGTGTCGGAGTACGAGTGCCTATGCTCACAGCGAGGATCCCGAACCAGACGACATCGGCAGCTGAGCCCGCTGCCGGCGCGTCAGGTCTGCATCTGTCTATATCCATAGACACATCCGGCCACCATCGGCTATCCTGATGTCGTGACGGCGAAGGACCTTCGGCGCATCCTGAGGTCCTTCGGTTGCGTCGAGAGCCGGCAACGAGGCTCGCATCTGCGCATCGAATGCGGCCAGTGTGTGACGACCGTACCGGTTCATGCGGGTGAAGACATCGGGGCCGGTCTGCTGCGCCGTATCGAGCGCGACCTGGAACCGTGCCTCGGAAAGGGATGGTTGAAGAAGCCGTGAAGTCTTATCGCGTGGCCTATGAACGAGACGAGTCGGGCTGGTGGGTCGCCACCGTGCGCGGTGTACGCGGCTGCCACACACAGGGTCGCACCGTCGACGAGGCTCGGCGCCGCATCCGGGAGGCGCTGGAACTGTTCGTCGACAATGCGCGCAGGGCCCCGATCGTCGACGACGTGAAGCTGCCGAGTGCTGCGACGAGAGCAATTCGGGCCTACGCGACTCTTCGCAAGAAGGCCGATGAAGAAGACAGGCGGGCAGCCCGCGCCGCTCGACGCGCCGTCCGTGTATTGCGAACCGGAAGACTGAAGATGAGCGCGCGCGATGCTGCTCGTCTCCTGGGCCTCTCACATCAGCGCGTACACCAGCTCACGCAAGAAGAAGGACACCGATAGGCCTCACGCGACGCTGGGTTCAGGATGGCACGAACACACCCAGGCTCTCGCACCCTCGCGCCAGCTCCTCTCTGAACGCGTGGCGACGCCAGTGCTGCTGGCGGAGGTCCGTGGCCCATCTCAGGAGCTCGGACGCACGACTCCTGGGCGCAAAGGCGACGCACGACGCGACGAGCAGTGCGGCGTGGCCGTAGTAGTGCCGCCTGGAGTTGCCGAGGATCCCATCCACTCGCTTCTCAGCCGCGATGCGCATCGCGTCGATGGCGGCGTCGCGATCCGGGTCGGTCAGCGCGATGCTGGGGCGCACGCTCTGGATCAGCACCACGATGGATGGTGTCCTCAGTTGTGGCTTGTGCTCCTCGTCCGTCACCGCGAAGGACTCCAGCGGATCTCGGCCCGTCGCCTCGAGTTCGGTCACAAGCGCGTCGCCGATTGTCCGGTTCGACAACAGCATGGCCAGCAATGGGAACAGCGTGTGTCCGGGATGGTCGGGATTGGACCAGCCCAGACCGGGCGACTTCGCCAGCACCGCGGCGGCTCCGGTTACGTCTCCGACGAGCACACGTAGCAGTCCGATCTGCCGCGTGACCGTCTTGGGACAACGAACCAAAGACCTCGCGGCTTTCAAACGGATACGCTCGTGCTCGTCACCGTCGACGGCGAGCCAGCGCAGTAACCGCGTCATCGTGGGAGCGGCGCGCCACGCGGCTTCCAGCCGCCTGGACAGATCGGACCGGCCAAGCTCCCGAGCGGCGAGTGCGGCCCCGTCGAGAAGTTCGCCGCGCCAGTGCGACTGGCGTACCATCCTCGCCGCCGCGTCGCATGCCTTGAGCGCGGCCGTCCAGTCACCCTGATCGGCGAGTGCCTCATACCAGGCGAGGCACGCCCGAGGCCGCTTCGTCTTTCGCGCGATCCGCTCGAGACCGCCGACGCCGTCCCCACGAAAGACGGCTTCGCGCAGCCATCGCTCGTTCTCAGTCTCCCACTCGTCCTTCGACGGGCGGAACCGTTGGAGGCGCTTCACCCACAGCGGAAGGAACGCCGTGAGATCCGGCAACATTCCTGCCGAGACGTCCTCCATGTCCTTGATCGGACTCGAAAGCGTCCCGACGCCCGCGACCTGTTCGAGCGCGCGAAGTATCGCGTCGGCGCGATTGCGAAGCGGAGTCGTGGTGTACACACTCGCGACGTACTGCGCGACGCACGCCCGCGCGTCGACTCCCAGCACCTCCTCCACGAGCTCGTGCTGGCCGAGATCGATGTCGACGCTGGCAATCGGCGGCAAGATCGCTTCGAAGACGGCTCTGGCGCTCGCGTGATCGCCCGCGAGGAAGGCTTTCGTGGCCCGACGGAGATGCTCGGTCACGTCGGCAGGATCTGCGTGGCCGATGTGGCGCGCCGCTTCCGCGAACGACTTGGCCTCCTCCACGATCCGCCGAGACGGACGTGCGGGCCTCCAACCCGACGAGGCCTTGGTGGCTCGGCCGATCAGCGTGTCGACGACAGAGGCCCTTCCGTCCTCATCGAGCTCATCCAGGACGGCGCGCACGGCTGCCCGCAGCTCTGGCGCGCTCATGGCTTCCAGGGCTCGGTCGATCTCGGGGTCTTTCGTCGGCACGCGATGTCGCCGGTGGCGAAGACCTCTCACAGTGCCCTCCGCGCCTACGCCTTGCGCAAGCGTCGAAGAGTCGCGATCGCAGAGCGCGCGTGGCGAGCCTTCGCTGCCCGGAATCCGGTGACGGTCGTCCATTCGCCGCGCTCGACTGACTTCACGAGCCTGCGCTCACCCTCGTCCAACACGACGTCGTGCGCTTCACGGCCGCGCTGCTTCAGGCGGCTGGCTGTCGTCGATCCAGGTCGATTCGCGCGAGGCATCTCGAGCGTCAGCATAGCGCATGCGCAGCACGGCGTGGGTTCCCCCTCGATCACGCGGTTGCCCCGCTAGAATTGCGAACGTCGCATGACGAACGCTCGTGGCCACTCCTGGCGCTTCAAGACACGCTTCCGGAGGCACGCCTTCGGATGGAAGTCGCAACCAGCCATCACACGGCTCCAGGAAGAGCGCCAAAGAGATCACGAATACGGTCTTTACCGGTCCCCGCGCGGGGCGGGCGTGACGCGCAGCAGCTCGCCGGCCTTGTCGTCGGTAATCAGCAGCAGCGCGCCGTCGGCCGCTTCGGCTAGGTCCCGCACGCGCCGCTGCACGTCGATGCGCTCTTCATTGACGATGCGCGTGCCGTCGAGTGTCAGGCGGATCAACGCCTGCGACGCGAGGCCGCCGACGACCGCATTGCCGCGCCACGGCAGGAGCGATCCGGCATAGAACAGCGCGCCCGACGGCGCGATCACCGGCGTCCACGAGCGGACGGGCGCCTCGAAGTCCTTGCGGGCGGGATGATCCGGGATCGTCGAGTTGTCGTAGTTGTCGCCGTTGCTCACGACCGGCCAGCCGTAGTTGCGCCCCCGCTGGATGACGTTCATCTCGTCTCCGCCAAGGGGACCCATCTCCCACACCCACAGATCGCCCGACGCGGGATGCACGGCCGCCGCCAGCATGTTGCGGTGCCCGAGGCTCCAGATGTCGGCGCGCGCGTCGGGCTTCCCGGCAAACGGATTGTCCTTCGGAATCGATCCATCGGTGTTGATGCGAAGGACCTTCCCGAGATTCGACGCGAGGCTCTGGGCGGGCTCGAAGCGCATGCGATCGCCCGAGGTGATGAAGAGCGTGCCGTCGCGGCCGACGACGAGCCGGTGCCCGAAGTGTCCGCGCGCGATCGCCTTCGGCACCTGGCGCCAGATCACCTGCACGTCGCGCAGCCGGTTGCCGTCGAGCGTGGCGCGCGCCACGGCGCCGCCGGCGAGCACCTTGTCGGTGAAATCGAGGAACGGACCGAAGCGCGCGTCGCCCGTCTCGCCCTGGTCGGGAGACTGCTGCGGCGCGGCCTCGACGTAGGAGAGATAGATCCGCCGGTTCCGCGCGAAGTCGGGATCGATCGCCACGTCGAGCAGCCCGCCCTGTTCGCCCGGCCGCTCGCGGTACGAGACGGCAGGCACCCCGTCGACCGGCGGAGACAGCTTGCCGTCCGCGAAGATGCGCAGGCGGCCCGGTTTCTCCGTGATGAGCAGGCGGCCGTCGGGAAGCACGGCGAGGCCCCAGGGGAACTCGAGCGCGGCCAGCCGCTCGAGCCGCAGGCTGCCGGATGTGGTCGAGACGACATCGCCCGGCGGGGTCTGCGCGAGAAGAAGGGCCGGCAGCAGGGCCGCCAGCGCCGCGGCGCGACAAGCGATGGGCATGAAAGAACGCCTCCTCCTGCCTACGCTGCCAGAAAAGCGCCCGGCGCGCAAACTCGACACGTCGATCGGCGCGGGGGAATAATGCGGCGATGGCGCCGCGCGTCCGGTTTGCTCCGTCCCCCACGGGCTATCTCCATGTCGGCGGGGCGCGCACGGCGCTCTTCAACTGGCTCTACGCGCGCCGGCACGGTGGCACGTTCGTCCTCCGCATCGAGGACACCGACGTCCAGCGGTCGTCGGCCGACATGGTCACCGGCATTCTCGAGGGGATGCGGTGGCTCGGGCTCGACTGGGACGAGGGGCCGGAGGTCGGCGGGCCCCACGGGCCGTACTTCCAGTCGGAGCGGCTGGAGCGTTATCGCGCCGCCGCAGCCCGCCTCGTCAGCGACGGACACGCCTACTACTGCTACTGCTCACCGGAGCGGCTGCGCGCCGAGCGGGAGAAGGCCGAGGCACGCGGGGAGGCGTGGCAGTACGACCGCGCGTGTCTCGCGCTCGGCCCCGACCGCATCGCCGAGCTCGAGGCCGCGCACGCGCCGCGCGCGGTTCGCTTCAAGGTGCCCGCCGCGCACGCGGCGTTCGACGACGTCGTGCACGGCCGGATCGCGTTCGACCCGCGCAGCATCGAGGACTTCGTCATCCTGCGATCGGACGACTATCCCACCTATCACCTCTCGGTCGTCGTCGACGACGTGGAGATGCGGATTACGCATGTGATCCGCGGCGACGACCACATCTCGAACACGCCGAAGCACCTGCTGCTCTTCGAAGCGCTTGGCGCCGCGCCGCCAGCCTTCGCGCACGTGCCGCTCATTCTGGGCGGCGACAAGAAGCGGCTGAGCAAGCGCCACGGCGCCACCTCGGTCACCGAGTACCACCGGCAGGGATATCTGCCCGCGGCGATGGTCAACTTTCTCGCGCTGCTCGGCTGGTCGCCGGGCGGCGACCGCGAGCTGATGGCGCTCGACGAGCTCGTCGCGAGCTTCTCGCTCGAAGGCATCAGCGGCGGCAGCGCCGTGTTCAACGTCGAGAAGCTCGATTGGATGAACGGGCAGTACATCGCGCGGCTGTCCGCCGGGGAGCTCGCGGCCGCGGTGGCCCCGCTCCTGGCCGATGCCGGTCTGTCGATCCCCACCGATGCGGCGTGGTGTCACCGCCTGCTCGATCTGCTCCGACCGCGCGCAAAGCGGCTGACCGACTTCGTCGAACTGGCGCGTCCGTACCTGGCCGAACTGGTGGAGTACGAGCCGGCTGCCGTGGAGCAGCATCTGTCCTTCCCGGACGCCGGCGCGCACGCCGCCGCGCTGGCCGCGAAGCTGCGGACCACGGATCCCTTCGATGAGCCACATGTGGAAGCGGCGGTGCGTGGAACGGCAGCTGAGCGGGACTTAAAGGCCGGGAGGCTCATCCACGCCACGCGCGTCGCGCTGACGGGCCGGACGACGAGTCCCGGCCTTTTTGAGGTGATCGTGCTGCTCGGCCGCGAGCGGAGCGTGGCGCGGCTCGAGCGGCTCGTCAACTTCCTTGCCACCCCAGGCGGACTTCGCATTTCCTGAGCAATTCGGCGGCGATCGGACGTGAGCCGCGTCGCGCCGAGCTCGCCTCAGGATGCGTGCCGCCCTTCGGCGCGGCCGGTCACACGCCGATGTGTGTCGCTAAGTTTCCATATTGCTGAGGGTTAGGAGCGTGCCTCTTGAAGGCGTGGCACTGCCGTTGCAGCCCTGGCGGCCGAGCCCACCGTGCGGCGCTCGGAGCCGGGATAGGGCGCGGTGGAGCGGCGACGTGGATGTGGCAGGAGGTCAGTGTGGCTAAAGAGGATCGTGGATTCGCCTCGATGGACCGCGCCAAGCAGCGTGAGATTGCCACGTTCTCGTCCGGGATGACCGAACGCGCGGGCGGCGACGACCAGAGCGAAGAGATCCGCTAGTCGTCGTCGTTTTACAGCGCCTTTTTCTCGAACGGCCGGCGCGCGCGGTTTGCGCCAGGCCGCTTTTTCTTTGTACAATCGGTGGTTCCTGCCCTGCGCGTGTTCGCGGCCTAGGCACTGGGAGGTCGTTCAACGGTAGGACACGTGGCTCTGGACCACGTTATCGGGGTTCGAATCCCTGCCTCCCAGCCAACGCTCACCAATCCAACCAGATTTCCTAATGTTTTCGGCTCTTCTCACGCTCAGTGGGATGGCTGAGAGAAAGTGCGAGTGAGGGCGCGAGTGACATTGTGGAAAAACCGAAGGATTCGGGGCTTCTCTCCTGCACGGCACGTCGGGAAATGTCACTCGAAAATGTCACTCGCGCCAGAAAAGGGACGAGACGGCGGCACTTGTCAGCCGATTCATCGGTAAACCCTTCGCGACTACTCAGGAGCTATCGCAACCGCGAAACCTTCCGAGTCATCGATGCCCTCAAAAGACCATGTCTCAGTTTGGTTTTCTAGGAGATCTTTTAGGACTGGCACACAGTTCGCGATTCGTTGAGGCTTGAAGTTACCGGTCATGATCGAAGCCGATTGTCAATGAGAACTAAAGTAGACCGCAGCGGAGGAAGGACCCGGACATGCAGCTCATCTTCGAACAGATCCGCGCCGGCGGCGACCGGAACTTCGGCT
>CAZGLC010000127.1:7075-13888 GCA_964526235.1 uncultured Bifidobacteriaceae bacterium | reverse complement strand
GCGGCGGCGAACGCCTCGTCCGCGAGCATCCGCTCCAGCGCCCCCGCCAGCGCCTCGACGTCATCGGGATCGACGAGGAGCCCCGCCTCGCCGAGCACCTCAGGGAGCGCGCCACGATTGGCGGCCACGACCGGGATGCCCGCCGACATCGCCTCGAGCACCGGAATGCCGAACCCTTCGTCGCGCGACGGCAGCACGAGCAGGCGCGCGCCCGCATAGAGCGCCTCGCGGTCGGCGGCGTAGCCGATATGCCGGGCCCGGCCGGCGAGCGGCGGCTGGCGCAGCCGCGCGAGCCAGATGTCGGCGTCGGGCGTCGCTGTGCCTGCAAGGACGAGCGGCGGTGCGTCAGTCCGCCGCCCGAGCAGCCGGGTGTACGCATCGAGCAGCGCGCCGGGATTCTTCCGCATCTCGAGCGTGCCGACGAAGAGGATGTACCCATCGCGCGGCAGGTGCGGGCCGCGCCCCAGCGCGCGCCAGGCTGGAGGGCCCGGCGAGCAGACGTGGATCCGCGCCGGCGGGACGCCGAACGTGCGCTCGACGAGCGACGCCGTATAGCGTGAGTTGGCGACGATGGCATCGGCGCGCTGGGCGTGCTCGAGGGCGAGCGCCGGGTAGTCGCGGCGGACCTCGGCGCGTGTGGCGTGCGGCGCCGTCAGAAAGAACAGGTCGTGAATCGTGACGACCTGCGCCGCGTGGCGGCTCGGGATGAGCAGGGGATGTGCGGCGTGCACCACGTCGGCCGCGATCCCGAGCGTCTCGATGGGGGGCCACTCGGCCCGGTGCCAGAGATAGTTGAGCAGGCGCACCGGGACGCGCCGGTCGACGACCCGCGCCGCCAGATCGGAGGCGAGCCCAGGCGCCGGCCGGTCCTTCCACGAGCTGGTGAACACGGCGACGTCGGTGCCGCCGGCCGCATACCGGCTCGCGAACGCGCGCACGAGGCCGTGCATGTACTCGCCGACGCCCGTGCGCTCACGGAGCGCCGGACGGTAATCGATGAGAATTCGCACTGGGGCCTGGGGCCTGTGGCCCGAGGTCTACGAGAGTATCAGTAGATCGGGTGCCAGGTGACGAAGAGCACCACCAGGAGCGTGCGGAAGACGAGCGACACGATGACGATCGCCTCGTGCACGCGCGCGGTGGCCATGCTGCCGGCGAGCATGAACGCGGGGAAGAGCACCGACACGTAGCGGCCGAGCCCTTCGAGTGTGTTGCTGCTCAGGGGCACGAGCAGGCTGACGAGCACGTACGTCCCCATCGCCGGGCCGAGCCGCCGGAAGATCGCCGGCGTCAGCACGAGAAAGAGCAGCGCGGGCATGCCGTGCAGCACCTCGAAGGGCGCCATGGTCGACGCCAGGAAGTAACCGTAGGGGCCGTACTCGACGAGCCCCGCCACCATCGCAAGGAGCTGCTGCCACGGCGGGTGGCCGAGCGAATAGCCCCAGTGCTCCTGCGCGGAGAGCCAGCCGAGCGGATCGCCAGTCAGCGTGTAGACGTACGCGCAGTAGCCTGCGAGCGCCGCCGGAATCGGGACGAGGGTCGCCCACCGGGAGGCGAGCGTGCCGGGCGCGGGTCTGTCCTTGAGCGCCAGGAGCGCGAGCGGGAGCCCGATCAGGATCCCGTTCGGGCGCGCCAGCGTTGCGAGGGCGCCCCACAGACCAGCGCGCGCCCATTTCCCGTCGTAGGCCCGGCTTACCGCCAGTACGCTCAGCAGGAGGAACAGCGACTCCGCGTACACCCGCGTGAGGAACAGCGACCAGGGAAAGACCGCCACGTACAGGACGGTGCGGCGCGCGATCTCACGGCTTCCGAAGATCTTCTCGGTGAGCCGGTGGATGGCCACGAACGCGAGCGCGCAGGCGAGAAACGAGATCGCGATACCGGCAATCCAGGTCGCGCTCTCGCCGCCGCCGAACGGCGCAGCGACCGCGCGCATCAGCATCGGATACAGCGGGAAGAACGCGATGCTGCTCTGCGCGTCGGGGCTGAAGTAGTACCCGCGGCGGGCGATGTCCCAGTACCAGCCCGAGTCCCAGGCCACGAAGATCTCCGCGAACTTCTCGTAGCGGAACGGCATTGGGAAGCCGCGTTCTCTGGTGGGCTCGAGCACGAGGTTGGCGAGGAATCCGGCGGGCAGGGAGGCGGCACGGATGACGATGAACGCGAAGAGTGTGTCGAGGACGGCCGGGGGGAGACGCGCGAGCGACTGCGCCCACAGCGCTCGCAGCGGGTTCGCGGCTGCCTGGGTCAGGTCCGCGAGCCACGACCGTCCGCCGAGCGCGAGGCGCAACGGGATGACGAACAGGAGGATAAGCAGCGGCTTGGCGGCTTCGTGAATGCTGAGAATGCCAAGGTTCACGCCGCCGGTGACCAGAATGAGGGCGAGCGCGATCGCGTACACGGTAATAAGGACGTCGAGAATCGGGGCGACGACATGGATGCCTGGGTGACGGCTTACCTCAGCCATGAGGGGGCAGAATCATAACCCACAAATTTCAACGAATCTGATCGGCGAGCAAGGCCACCGTGAGCGCGTAGTAGTGCGCGCAGTTGTAGCGGAGAATCGCGTCGTAGTTCTCGTAGACGAGGAAACTGCGCGTATCGGTATCGACGAGGCCCGCTCTGACGTCGCCCGCCGGCAGTGCCGCGCCGTTCACGCGCCTGACGCCGAGCCGCTGCCACTGGTCCAGCGGCATCCGATCCGTCATGTTGCGCATCGCGTAGCACCCCTCGGTCCGACGCGTCGTCTCGCGCTCGATTCGCTCACGCGCCTCGGGCGTGATCCGCACTTCGCGCCCCCACGTGAACTCGTCGTCCCAGCCCCACTCGTCGAGATAGTTGGCGATGGACGCGAGCGCGTCGGCGGTGGAGCGCCAGATGTCGCGGCGGCCGTCGCGGTCGAAGTCCTCCGCGAATTTCAGGTAGCTCGACGGCATGAACTGCGGCTGGCCCATGGCGCCGGCCCACGACCCGGTCATGCTCTTGGCGTCGATGTGACCGTGCGAGATCATCGCGAGCGCGTCGAACAGCTCGCCGCGGAAGAAACCGGAGCGCCGCGGCTCCCACGCGAGCGTTGCCAGCGCCTGGAACACCGGCGTGCTCCCCGCCACGCGTCCGTAGCGCGTTTCGATGCCCCAGATGGCGACGACGAACCGTCGCTGCACGTCGTACTCGTCTTCGATGCGGTCGAGCAGCCCGCGATGGGTGCGCGCCAGCTGGCGGCCCCGGCGGACGAACGGCGGCGTCACGCGCGTCCGGTAGTACCGCTCGAAGCCGACGACGAGCTCGGCCTGCGAGCGGTCGCTCTTGATCACGCGGGGGAGCGGCTCCAGTCCGGCCAGCGTCTGGGCGATGAGCTCGTCGCTGTAGCCGCGATCGCGCGCCTCGGCAATGACCTCCTGCAGCCACTCGCCGAACGGCCGTGGAGGATCGGCGGGCGTGTCCTGGGCGCGACTGTATGAAGAAGCGCACACCCAGACAAGGGTCACAAGAACCGCAAACACCCGCACCGACGCCATTATGTGCTGCACCCGAGCGGCCGTGGACGGACGCCGGGCGGCGAAAGAAGGGCGAATTCGCGGGCACACTGCGCCGTTGATGTCGGGTGTGACGAGGTGTATCTTCTGTTCACCTTTCCTGTCGCCGCCGCCATCCTGAAGTCTGTGTGACTGGAGACATCCCGATGACCGAAGACACGCCGAGCAACGCGTCGAGACGTCGATTCATCAAAGGTGTCATCGCCGCGGGGGCCGCCGTCTCGTCGAGCGCCTATCTCTTTCGCAGCATTCCACTCTCGGGCCAGCCCGCCGTCGCCGGCAGCGTCGAGCGGCTGATGACGTTGACCGTCAACGGGCAGCAGCGCCGCGTGGACGTCATGAAGCAGGAAAGCCTGGCGATGACGCTGCGCTACAAGCTGGGGCTGACGGGCACCAAGCTTGGCTGCGACAGGTCGGAGTGCGGCGCGTGTACGGTGTTGATCGACGACGTGCCCCGGTACTCGTGCTCCGTGCTGACGCATTCGGTGCGAGGCAGCAGGATCGTCACGATCGAAGGGCTGGCGGCCTCCGACGGGACGCTCCATCCCGTGCAGCAGGCGGTCGTCGAGGAGCAGGGGTTCCAGTGCGCGTTCTGCATGCCGGGATTCGTGATGTCAACGGTCGGGTACCTGAAGACGAATCCGTCGCCGACACGCGAGGAGCTGGCGCACGGCATCTCGGGCAACCTGTGCCGGTGCCAGGATTACGACAAGATTCTCACCGCGATGATGCGCGGCGCTGAGCTGATGCGGAGGGCCTGACCGTGGCTGAGTACAAATTCATCGGCCAGAACTACACGACGCCCGACCTCGTCGCGAAGGTGACGGGCAAGGCGAAATACGCGGAAGACTTCCGGGCGGAGGGGATGCTCGTCACCAAGCTGCTCCTGAGCCCGATGCCGCACGCGCGCGTCGTTCGGATCGACACCAGTGCGGCCGAGGCGATGCCGGGCGTGAAGGCGATCCTGACCGCCGACGACATGCCGGAGCCCGCCGATTCGGTCGACGACGCCGGACGTGTGATCCGAGCCAACACGCGCGCCGAGCGTGCGCTCACGAACGAACCGCTGTACGAAGGTGAGCCGATTCTGGCTGTCGCCGCCGTCGACGAGTTCACCGCCGCCGAGGCGATCGAGAAGATTCAGATCGAGCTCGAGCCGCTGCCGTTCTCCGTCGATCCGCTCGCGAGTCTGCGTCCCGGTGGGTCGACCGCCCGGACCGAGGGCAATGTCTGGTTCCGTCCGCCGACGCCACCGGCGCAGCCCGGCCAGCCGCCGCCGCCGCAGCCGCCCATCGACGTGAAAGACCTGAAGTGGACGGACGAGCAGTTTGCCGAGGCAGCGGCGGGCCGCATGCCCATGGGCGAGGTGCTGGCCGACCAGTGGTCGTACGGCGATCTCGACGCTGGGTTCGCGCAGGCCGCCCTCGTGCTCGACGAGACGTACGTGACGCCGAACACGAGCCACCAGCCGATGGAAACGCGCACCGCCATGGCGTACTGGCAGAACGGCAAGGTGTACGTCCACTGCTCGACGCAGAGCACCGTTCAGACCGTCGCCGGAATCTCGCGCTGGCTCGGCGTTCCCCAGACCGACGTCGTGGTGATCAGCGAGTACACCGGCGGGGGATTCGGCAGCAAGATCACGAGCGCCATCTCGCTCGTGATTCCGGCCCTGCTCTCGAAGAAGGCGAACGCGCCGGTCATGATGCGGATCACGCGCGAGGAGGAGCAGTACATCGGCCGCGCGCGTCCGTCGCTGCACGCACGCATCAAAGCAGGCTTCTCGAAGGAAGGCCGGCTCCTCGCCCTCGACTTCTTCGGCATATCCGAGACGGGGCCGTACGAGGGTGGCAACGACCACAACGCCGCGGGGCGCATCGTCTCGCTCCTGTACCAGCCGGTGGCGATGCGGTTCCGCGGCATGGGCGTGATGAGCAACACGCCGCCGCGCGGCCCGCAGCGGGCGCCTGGCGGGGCGCAGGCCGTCGCCGTCATGGAGCCCGTGATGTCGATCGCGGCCGATCGGCTCGGCATCGACCAGGTGGCCATCCGTCGGATCAACGCTCCGGAGGGGAAGGCGCCGTTCAACGGACCGAACCCGCAGGGCGTGCGGCCGCACGTGACGAGCGCGTTCGTCAAGGAGGCGCTCGACCAGGGCAAGGCCCTCTTCAGATGGGACGAGCGCAAGGCACGCGGCGGCACGCGCGTCGGCTCCAAGGCGTACGGACTCGGTGTGGCGCTCGCCGCGTACAGCGGCGGATCGGTCGGCTTCGACGGCCTCTTCGTCATCAAGCCGGACGGCAGGGTGTACATCCAGTCGGGGATCGGCAATCTCGGCACCGAGTCGGTGATCGACGTGCACCGCGTGGTGGCCGAAGTCCTCGACGTGCCGTGGGAGAAGTGCGAGATCACCTGGGGCAATACGTCCAGAAACCTGCCGTGGACGTGCGTCTCGGGGGGATCGCAGACGGCACACGCGATGACGCGCGCCGCCCACGCCGTGGCGATGGACGCCAGGACGAAGCTCCAGGAGATTGCCGCCCGGACGCTGGGCGGGAGCCCCGCGTCGTATCGAGTCGCCGGCGAACGCGTGTCGGGTCCCGGCGGCAGCCTGACGCTGGCGCAGGCGGCGCAGAAGGCGATCGACATGGGCGGCAAGTACGACGGCCACGAAGCCCCCGAGAACGTCAACGCCTTCACGAAGCGGTCGGTGGCGGCGCTGGCGGGGCAGGGGCTGCTCGCCGTGGCGCGCGACGCGTATCCGCGCGACGGTGTCACGCATTCCTACACGATCGGCTTCGCCGAGGTGGAGGTGGACCTCGAGACCGGGCAGTACCGCGTGCTCGACTATCTGGCGGTCGCCGACGTCGGCACGGTACTCCACCCGCGTTCGCTCGGTGGGCAGGTCCTGGGCGGGTCGCTCCAGGGGATCGGCCACGCGATGACGCAGAAGTGGGTCTACGACCAGCAGTACGGCGTGCCGCTGGCCAAGCGCTTCTACCAGACGAGGCCGCCGACGATCCTCGATGCGCCGGCCCGCATGGCGTGGGCGGCGGTCGACATCGCCGACCCCGAGACGCCGGTCGGCGTGCGCGGCGTCGGTGAGCCGCCGGTTGGCGCCGGCTGGGCGGCGGTCGCGAACGCCGTCGCCGACGCGGTCGGCCACGATGTCTTCCGACGGTTCCCAGTGACCTCCGACATGATTCTGACCTCGCTCACGAACGGCCGCCGGGTCACCGACCCCCTCACGGCCAACATCTAGGCGGTAGTCGGTAGC
>CAZGLC010000127.1:0-6975 GCA_964526235.1 uncultured Bifidobacteriaceae bacterium | reverse complement strand
CGGTAGTCGGTAGCAGGAACGAGGAACGAGGAACCCGCTACCACCTACCGCCTACCAGCTACGAGCTACGAGCTAGGAGAGAGTGCCATGGCAGTTATCCGCGACGTGATGCCGGCGTTCGAGCTGTTCCAGCCGACGACTGTCGACGACACGCTGGGGTTGCTCGAGCGCTACGGGGCCGACGCCTGGGTCATGGCCGGCGGCCTCGATACGTTCGACTGGCTGAAAGACCGCATCAAGCGGCCCGCCGTCGTCGTCGACCTGAGCCAGATGAAGGAACTGCGCGGTATCGCGGAAACGGGGGGCGGCCTCGAGATTGGCGCGCTGACCACGCTCACCGAGGTGGTGCGGCATCCGGCGGTCCGCGCGCGGTTCGGGCTGCTGGCGCAGGCCGCCGAACTGGTCGCCTCGCCGCAGATCCGCCACCAGGGGACCCTCGGCGGCAACGTCTCGCAGGACACCCGGTGCTGGTACTACCGGAGCGGCTGGTCCTGCTACCGGGCGGGCGGCAACATCTGCTACGCCGACTCGCCGACGGCGATCAACCGGGAGCACGCGATCCTGGGTGCGAGCCGGTGCGTGGCGGTGAGCCCGTCGGACACGGCGCCGGCGCTCATCGCGCTCGGGGCCGAGTTCGTGCTGCAAAGCCGCAGCGGCGAGCGCGTGGTGGCGGCCGAGGACTATTTCGTGGGGCCCGAGATCGACATCACGCTGATGACGGTGCGCCGGCCCGACGAGCTGCTGACGACGATCCGCGTGCCGGACACATTTGCCGGAGCGCAGTTCTACTTCGAGAAGGTCCGCGACCGTCAGGTGTGGGATTTCCCGCTGGTCAACGTCGCCTCGGCCATGACGCTGTCGGGCGGGACGATCCAGCAGATCCGGCTCGCGGTCGGCGCGGTGGCGCCGCGGCCGCTGCGCCTGACGGCGGTGGAGCTGGCGGTCACCGGGAAGCCGCGGAACGAGCAGACGGCCGGCATGGCCGGCGAGCTGGCCACCGAAGGCGCCGTTCCGCTGCTCCATAACGCCTACAAGATTCCGTTGATGCAGAATCTCGTGAAGCGCGCCATCCGCGGCGGGCCGCTGCAGGGCGAAGGCGTCTAGGGGATAGGTGAACGCATGGATTTCCTGACCTGGGGGATCAACCCGTGGCGGCAGCCGGTGCTCACGCACATCTCGTGGGACCTGTTCTGGGCGTCGCTGTTCGCCGGCCTGATGTTCCTCGTCGCGCACGCGAGCTACATGATCCTCGCCGCGCACCGGAAGCGCAGCGCCGAGGAGACCGACGCGATGGAGGCGGTCTACAAGGACCTGCCCGCACAGATCGAGCGCCACACGTTGATGGCCCGGCTCTTCCACTGGGTGATGGCCGCGGCGATGTTCGTGCTGCTCGTGACGGCCTTCTTCCCGATCGTGGGTATCCGGTTTGCCTGGGTGGAGTGGCACTGGATGGCCGGCCTGGTCCTGACCGGGTCGATCCTCTACCACATCATCCATGCGACGTTCTTCCTCGATTTCTGGTCGATCTGGGTGGGTCCCAAGGACATCCCGGAGCTCAAGGCGGAGATCCTGCAGGGGCTGGGCCGGGACGTGCGGGGCCCGATGCCCGGCAAGTATCCGCTCGGCAATCGCCTCTACCACACGTCGAGCGTGATCGTCGGGCTGGCGGCGGTCGTCACGGGCATTCTGATGATGTACCGGATCCGGACGCCGCTCTTTCCGCGTAATCCCTATCTGTTCAGCGACACGACCTGGGGCATCACGTATCTGCTGCACGGCGCCGCCGGCGTCGCGCTCGTGGGCCTGGTCATCGCGCACGTGTATTTCGCGGTCCGTCCTGAAAAGTGGTGGATCACCAAGGGTATGATCCTCGGGTGGATCACGCGGCGCCAGTACCTCCAGCATCACGACCCGGACCGGTGGAAACTTCGCGGACCGAAGGCGCCGACCGCGGCGCAGCCGTAATCGCCCGCCGCACCATTCTTCTCGCCTCCGTCGCGCTGGTGACAGCCGCGTGTGCGCCTCCGCCATCTGCGGCGCCGGCGTCTGCCGCGCAGGAACAGACCGCGGTGGCGTGGCAGGCGCTCGGGTCGTGGTCGGGCCGCGGGAGCCTGCAGACCGAATCGTTCCTCGTCGAGGGGAGCGTCGTTCGAGTTCGGTGGGAGACGCGGAACCCCTCGACGGGTGGGGGCACGTTCAAGCTCACGTTTCTCAGCGCCGTCAGCGGCCGTGAGTTGGGGGTGGCCGCGGACCACCGTGGATCTGGCAGCGGCGAATCCTACATACCCGAGGAACCGCGTCCCGCGTACTTTCTCGTCGAATCCGAGAATCTCGAGTGGTCGTTCAAGGTGGACGAGGGAGTCGCCGGAACGATCCGTGAGCCTGTGCGCCCGTGAACCCCAGCTTCCAGAACCTGTCCGTGCTCGTCCTCGAGAGCCGCCGCAGCCGTGAGATGGCGGCGCTCGTCACCACCTACGGGGGGCGTCCGGTGGCGGCGCCCGCCCTTCGCGAAATCCCGCTCGAGTCGAACCCGGACGCGCTCGCGTTTGCCGATGCGCTGCTGCGCGGCGAGTACGACGTCGTCATTCTGCTGACCGGCGTCGGCACCCGCGCGCTCCTCGCGGTCGTCTCGACGAAGCATCCGCGCGAGGCGTTCGTGGCGGCGCTCGCGAAGACGAACGTCGTCGCGCGCGGGCCCAAGCCGCTCGCCGTGCTGCGCGAGCTGGAGGTGCCCGTCTGGGCGGCCGTGCCGGAGCCGAACACGTGGCGCGAGCTGCTCGCCGCGATCGACGCGACGGGCGAATCGATCGCCGGCCGCCGCGTCGCCGTGCAGGAGTACGGCAAGACGAACGAGGAGCTGCTGCAGGGGCTCGAGGCGCGCGGCGCGCGCGTGACGCGCGTGCCGGTCTACCGCTGGGCGCTGCCCGAGGATGTCGAGCCGCTCCGCGCGGCAGTCGGCGCCGTCGCGCGCGGCGAGCTCGACGTGGCGATCTTCACGACCAGCGTGCAGGTCGTGCACCTGATGGAGGTCGCCGCCACGCTCGGGCAGGCGGACGCCGTGCGCGACGGCCTGCGGCGGATGGTCGTCGCCTCGATCGGTCCGACGACGACCGAGGAGCTGCGGAACCAGGGGATTGCGGCGGATCTGGAGGCGTCGCACCCGAAGATGGGGTTCCTCGTCCGCGAGGCCGCCGAGCGCAGCCCCGCGCTGCTGCGACAGAAACGAAGCACGTAGTAGCACGTAGTAGGGCGGGTCCTTTCGGACCCGCCGCGGGACGGACGATTACCGCGACCAGCCGATCCCGATCGATCCGATCACGCTCGAACCGTCGTCACCGTTGAACGTCTTGGCCGTCGTGCCGAGCGCCTGGTACTCGACGCCGCCGTGAAGATTCCAGGCGCCGAGCGCCGTGCGCCCGCCGAGCGGGACGGTGACGAGGCTCGCGGCGCTGACGTAACCGAACCGGTGATCCTCGCCCGCGAGCTCGTAGTACCCCCCGAGGCTCAGGCCGACTCGGACGGGAAAGGCGATGCCGACGCGCCGGAACTGATAGCCCGGCCCGGCGCCGAGCTCGAGGTGGCGGCCGGCGTCGAAGCCGCCGTCCACCTGTCCCAGCCCTGGTGATGTATCGAGCTCGAAGGCCGCCAGCACGTACGGCCTGACGGCAGCGCGGCCGAGCGCCGCACGGTCGTCCACCGCCAGCCTGACCGCGGCCTCCTTGACGGTGGTGAACATGTCGTTCGGGCTCGTGTACGCCCGGTACGTCGTGCCGACCGTGACGCCTCCCGCCAGCATCACGTCCAGCGTCGTATGGACGTCCGACTGGTACCACCGCTCGCCGCTCGGGCCGTCGGAGCCGGCGACGCCGGTGTGCAGGCTGTTCCACGTGCCGGCGGTGATGCGGATCCCCCTCACACCGCCGCTTCCTTCATAGACGCGGAGCCCGAGGCTGATGTACGGCCACAGGACGACGCCCGTATCGTCCTGCCGGATGCCGCGAAAGCTGTACGCATTCAGGAACTCGACGCCGCCGGTGACCGTGACGCGGCCCGACGGCGGGTCTGCAGATTCCTGCGCGGCGGCGGGCGCCGCGATGGCGGTGACGATCGCCAGGAAGACGATGCCCCGCGTGGTGAGTGGTGCTGTGTGATGGATGGAGATCATGGTTATCGCCTCCACTGGGCCAGGAATCCGTGCGTCCGGCCGGCCGCGTCGACGAATGCCCCCACCAGGTCGCCATGCTCGTTGACGCCGAAGACCCGCGTGGCGGTCGCGCCCGGCGCGTCGACGCGCCCGAACGACTGCCCGTCGTAGGTAAAGCCGTGGAACGCGCCGGCGCTGTCGCGGTAGACGCCGACGACGAGGCCGGATGGATTGACGTCCCACGCCGCCGTCTGCGTGGCGCCGGGAACCTCGAGCGGAGAGAATGCGCCGCGCCGGATGATGTAGGCCTTGCCGCGGCCGTCCAGCATGTCGGTGTACAGCCCGACAATCGTCTGGCCGTCCGGCGTCGCGCCGTTGTGCATGCTCATCGGCACGGCGCAGTACCCGGGCGGCATCGTCCGCATGCCCGAAGCGGGCGGCGCCATTGAGCCCGTCACGACGCTCGACGTCGCGCGCGGCGAGCGGAGCCACCGCTTTGCCCAGGTGCTGCCCGGTGGTGGGGCGGTCATGTTCACGGTGGTCGCCGACGGCATGGCCAGCTACGACGAAGCGCGCATCGACGCCCTCGATGTCAGAAGCGGTCAGCGGAAGACGCTGATTGCCGGTGGCACATCCGCGGCGTACGCGCTTTCAGGCCACCTCGTCTACGCCAGGGCCGGGAAGTTGCTGGCCGTGCCGTTCGATGTGGGGCGGCTGGAGGTGACCGGATCGCCGTTCGAGGTGCTGGACGGCGTGCTGATGAGCACCAACACCGGGGCGGCGTATTTCTCGCTCTCTCGTCGAGGCGATCTCGCGTACGTCCCCGGTCCGGCCGAGGGCGGGGAACGACAGCTCGTGTGGGTCGATCGGTCCGGCAAGGCGGAGCCCCTCCCGCTGCCGCCCGCCTCGTATCTCTACCCGCGTCTGTCGCCGGATGGACGGCAGCTCGCAGTCGAAATCGAAGGGCCGAACCACGATTTCTATACCTACGACTTCGACCGCGCGGTCATGACGAAGATGACGACCGACGGTGAAAGCCACGATCCGGTGTGGACGCCGGACGGCACGCGGCTGGCGTTCAGGTCGTGGCTCTTCGGCGGCATGACGATGTGGTGGATGCCGTCGGACCGGAGCGCGGGCGCCGAGCGCCTGACGATGGGCGCGCGGCACAGCCCCGTGGCCTTTTCGCCCGACGGCCGCTTTCTCGCGTTCGACGACAAGAACCCGGAGACGAGCGACGACGCGCGCGTGCTGGCGCTGGAGGATCGCACGGTGCGGTCGGTGGCCGATACCCGCTTCGGGGAAGGGTCCGCGAAGTTCTCTCCAGACGGTCGATGGATCGCGTATTCGTCCGACGAGTCCGGCAGGCCGCAGATCTACGTGCAGGCTTTCCCCGGGCCCGGACCCAAGATCCAGATCTCCAGCGACGGCGGCATCGATCCGGTCTGGCGCCGCTCGGGAGGCGAGCTCTTCTACCGCAGTGGCAACAGGATGATGGCGGTGTCGATTGTGACGTCGCCAGCGCTTCGTGCATCGGCGCCGCGAGTCTTGTGGGAGGGCCAGTACTCCCGCGGCCTCGGATCCTCCTGCGGGATGCCGGGCGTGGCATCCTCGAACTACGACGTCACCCCTGACGGCCAGCGTTTCCTCATGGTGCGCGATGACGACGATGTGTCATCCACCCGAATCGTCGTGGTGCTCAACTGGGTCGAAGAGCTGAAGCGCGCCGCCGCTGCTACGGCCGGGACGGCGAACTGACCAAAATCGCGCTCCTGCGCCAGAAGCGTACGTAGCGTCCGGCTTCAGCCGGACCTGTGACGCGCAACCACCGCCTCGACGGCGCGCCGGGGTTGGTCTGGCTGGTCGACGTTGACGGAAGGCCCCTTACACGAAGCATCGGCGGTCGCTCGGCAATGTCCTCTGACGGTTGTTCCGATTCGCGTGCAGGAACTTCATTCCCCCGATGCTCCCTAAGACGCGATCGACGAACTCATCGTCCGGAAACATGCCCGCAGCAATCAGCTCCTTCACCAGCGGTCGGGCATTCTCGATCTGGTGATTCGTCTTCGAACGCAGGACGACGCCGAGCGTTCCGAGGACCGGTACGTTGTGAGCGACGGCGCAACGGCGTGCAGCGCGGTCGTCGAGCACCGCCCATCTCGATACGCCAACGCAGTGGGCGATGACCTGCGACTCACCGGACCCCAGGTCCCAATGCTCGATGCTCGCCACGACCGTGACGTTCTCAACTCGGTACTGCTCTGCCCACTTCAGCGCCGCAGCGGCCGTCCGATCCTTGTCTTGACCGACGCGGACTTCCTCGACGACAGCGTCTGGAATCAGGATTGTAGGAGCGAGGTGCTCGATCAAATCGAGTCGGCCGATGCGGGAGAACAGGATATTAGTTAGAGGATTCCCGACGTTGACGGAAGCCCTTATACGATCCTGGGCCCTGAATTCGCCCCCCACAGCCATGAATTCGCCCCCCCACAACGCAGATTGCCGGGGGCACACACCTATTGGAGCAGGGCCACGGGGTGATCGAGCGCGGAGAGTGCCCTCGCGCGGGCCGGTGCATCGTGTCGAGGGCCTCGGCGCGCCACGTCGCCCGCGGCGCAGTCACGCGGAATGGCGTGCAACCACCGCCTCGACGGCGCGCGTAATGACAGAACGTCAGATTGCCTTCCGTGCAGATGGCGCGGCTCCGACGGTCCCAGCCGGGCAGCGCATCGTCGATCGGGTCGGTCACAGCGGCAGTATAGACATAAGATCACCCCCATGCCTACCTCCGACGAACTCCTCGAGCTGGCGGAGCGGTGCGCGTCGAAGCT
>CAZGLC010000126.1:0-13891 GCA_964526235.1 uncultured Bifidobacteriaceae bacterium | reverse complement strand
TGCGGACACCACGACGCGCCGTAGAACAAGACGCCTTCCTCAGTCAGGTGTTCCGCCAGCGCACGGGTCATCGGGTCTTCCGGTCCGGCGGGCTCGGGCTGCGGGGCCGCGTAGTTGGTGTGGAGGATCAGGATCACCACAGCCGCCAGCGCACCCCGTCCAGCGGCGAACCTCACCCAGGAGCGGTGTGCCATTTCGGGGGGACGTTGAAACACCACGAGCGCCAGGATGCCCGCCATGAGTCCAAGCGACGTCAGGCAGTACGGACACGCCGATCCGAGAATCGTCAGGGACACCACCGTCAGGTAGACGCTATAGCAGACGCCGAAGAACGCGACGGTCCACGCGTAGGACCAGTGCGAGTCTGCACGGCGAACGAACGCGATAGCTGCAAGCGCCGTGTAGCCCGCGAGTCCCCAGAGCGATGTCGGCAGGCCGAGAAGAGTCGCCCAGCGACTTGTGAGGACGATGTCGCATCCCCCGCCGACGGCGCATCCTTCCACCGCGCTGCCGGTGAAAGCCGTCCATGCCAAGTACCCGGTCAGGACCATGCCCACGCTGCTCGCCGCCAGCAGCGCCCAATTGGGCCCTGGTCGCAGTGCGTGTGTCTCGGACCGAATCCTCGCCACTCGTCGTGTTTTCGATTTCTTGCTCATTCTCGTCCCGGATAGTACCTGAACTGGTCGATCTTCGGTCGTGCCTGAAACGCGAGGCGGGACGTTCCGATGAGCGTGAGGTGGGTGACCTCGGGTTACACTCGTCCGCGTGCCGCTTGCAGCCCCTACAGACCGCCGGACGCGGCACGCGCGCGTCCGGCGATCGTCCTGAACCTCGCCGCGTTCGTCATGGCGCCTGATCGTTCCTCTCCGGGCTCTCGTGATGCCGTTGCGTCTTTGGCCGCGCTGTGTCTGTACAGTCTGAGCTACGGCCTGTTCTTCCTGCCGAGTTTTCTGACCGGGAACTACATAGCGCCCAGCGACTCGCTCGACTTCGGCGTCGCCGCCTACCTGTCGCCGCCCGCGATCTGGACCCAGGGAATGTTTTCGGGCCATCCCATCGCGGCCGACCCGCAGGGCGTGACGCTGTACCCCGTTCTCCATGTCTTCCGCAGCGCTGGTGCCGACTGGAACCTCTTCCTGACTGCTGCCTACGTCATCGCGAGTACCACCTGCTTCATGCTGGTGCACCGCCTGACCCGCTCGCCTCTCGCGGCCGTTTTCAGCGGGTTCGTATTTGGATTCAACGGGCTGATGCTCGGATACATCACGAACTTCAACCAGATCCACGCCGTGGCATGGGTACCTCTGGTGCTGTACGGCCTGCAGTTGATCCGCGAGCATCGGCACCGCGCCGGCGCCGCCGTGGCGGCGGCCGGCGTCGCCCTCATGTGGGTCGCGGGGCATCCGCAGGCGCCGGTCTACGCAACGTACCTTGCCGCCGCCTTCGTCGTCGGCAGTCTGCTGGTGGATCGGCCGGACCGCGTGGAGGTCCGTTCGCGAGCGACATGGTCGGCGGGCGCGCTGGGCCTCGGGGTGATGCTTGCGGCGATTCTGCTCGTGCCCATGCTGGAGTTCGGCCGCCTCTCTCCGAGGGCCGAGGCGAGCTGGGACCTCTATGGATCGAGCGCGCTGCCTCCCGTCGAGCTCCTGACGCTAATCGTGCCGTTTGCCTTCGGCGGATTCTGGACGCCCTCGGGCGGCGTCCCCTACGTGGGTGAGACCCTCGACACAGCGTATGTCGGGCTTGTCCCGCTCGCGCTGGTTCTGGGCGCCGCGTTCGTCGCGCGCAAGCGAGCAAATTTCTGGCTCTGGATGGTGCTCGCCGCATCCCAGCTGCTGCTCGCCCTGGGCCCGGCCACCCCGTTGGGCATGCTGTTCTTCTGGGCGCCCGGCTATGCCAGCTTTCAGGCGCCCCTGCGCCATCTCTTTCTGGCCTCCCTTGGCGTGGCAGTCGTTTCGGGCATCGCGATCGCAGAGCTGTCGACGAGGCGCGACCGGATCCGGATCGTGGCGGCTGCCGGAGTGGGCGTCGCCCTCGCAGCCGCATCGGCATTTGGGGCATTCGCGTGGACCACGCCTGCCGTTCAAGATCTGATGGACAGCCACGCCGACTATGCGTGGTGGGCGGCGGTGTGGCCCGCTGCGCTCGCGGGCGCCGTCCTGCCCGCCACGCTCGGAATGAGTCGCCTGGCCCGAACCGGCGGGCGACCGGTTGCGTTTGGCGTTCTTCTGATCGGGCTTCATCTCGCCGATCTGACGCTGTTTCACTACCGGCTGCCGGGCCGGCAATTCCGGTACGCGGATGTTAGCCGCTTGGAGTCCACGCTGCACCCGCGGATGGCGGCGCTGCGGGACGAGCTGAAACGCACAGGCCAGCGCGTGCTGGCCACAGACGGCAGCCAGAATCCGTTCCTGCTGCCGAACCTCACGCGCGCATGGGACGTGCCTTCCGCCGCCGGCACAGGGGCGCTGGCGATCCAGCGCTATGTGGAGCTCATGGGAATGGCGACGTCCGGCCATGTGCCGGCCGAGACGCTTGCCCAAACACAGCATCGTGGCGCGGACCTGTTTGCGATTCGATACGCCCTTGTTCCCCGGGATTCAGACCGGGCGCGAGCCGTGGAGGGGCAGACCGATCGGTGGCAGCCGATCGAGAATCTCGTCTACTACGAAAGCGATCCGGGAACCTACTACACCCTCTATCGCAATCTGCGCGCGCGGCCACGAGCCTGGTGCGTCCCCGAGGTTGTTCAGGTTGCGCCGGACGCGGCTCTCGCTGCGATTCGCGCCGGTCGATTCGCCGATGGGGCGGCCTTTGACCCGGCACGGACTGCGCTGGTCGATCCGGACATGCTCGACGGATGGCGGCGAACCGAGGAGGATCCGGACGCCAAGGTCGTGAGGCTCTCCGGCCGGAACGACAGCTACCAGGTGACCTCGAAGGCGTCGTGCCTGCTCGTGTTGAGCGAGGTGCACTATCCGTGGTGGCGGGCCTCCGTCGACGGCCGGAAGGCCGAGCTGATTCGCGTGAACCATGCGATGGTGGGCCTCGTCGTGCCTGCAGGCTCGCATCTCGTCCGGCTGTGGCACGCCCCGGTCAGCGTCTGGGCCGGCGCGGCACTGAGCGGCGCCGGCCTCGTGCTCTGGAGTCTGCTCGTCGTGCCGGTTCGATTCTCAATCCGCCGCTGGAAGGATCAACCCGACGCCCTCGTCGTCGAGAAACCATAGCGCCTTTACCCTGGTCCGCGTGCCCCTTGCAACCACCACCTCCCTCCGGACGCGCCACGCGCGCGTCCGGCGGTCGCTCGACGCACTCACGCGTTCAAGTACTTAACCCCCGTTTTACGCGCCGAAGAGGTTGGCGTCCCCACCGGGATTCGAACCCGGGTTTCAGCCTTGAAAGGGCCGCGTCCTAGGCCTCTGGACGATGGGGACACGAGGGGTGACAGACCATTGTGACATACGGCGCCGGCGCACCACGGCCAGGCGCTTCTGTGCTGAGGCCTAAAGCCTGAGACCTAAAGCGTGAGGCCTGGCCTTACATGATCCAGATATGCGGCAGGGTTTCCACCGGCTCGATCGCATCGATGTTCACTGACGGTCCGGCCTTGATCTCCTCGCGCGTCAGTCGCACGCGAATCTCTTTGATTACTGCCTGCCGGGTCACCAGTAGCCGATCATCCGACCCGCGGCCACCGCCGTCACCCAGCTCGCCAGTGAGATGCCCCCCATCACCGCCAGCTGCCGGCTCTCCCCCCTCGTCAGCTCGCGCTCGCGCGTCGCGCGCCACGCCGGCAGACGGCTGACGATCGCGACGTTGATGAGTCCGGCGGCGATTGCCGGGAACTTGATCAGCAGAAACGGATTGCCGACGTACTCCGTCGCATTGGTGCAGAGCATCAGGACGCCCGCGGCGGCGGCAATCGCGAACCCTGTCTTGGCCAGCGGCAGGCAGATGCGCGCGAGCGCGTCAATCGGCACGCGCCGCGTCAGCCGCAGCAGGCGCAGGTCGAGCACCAGGATCGAGCCGAAGAGCGTCGAGACGCCCAGGATGTGAAAGAGATTGAGGATCGCGTAGGACCAGACACCCGACGCGCGCACCCACACGCCCGGCACGGATGCTTCCATCCACGCCAAGAGATCCGCCATTAGATCGGGATCCGGGATCCGGGATGCGGGATCCGAAGGTGCGAGAGGTGCGGGATCCGAAGGCCGGGATCCGGATCCCGGACGCCGGGCCCCGGATCCCGGTGTTTAGAGATCTTCAGTGCCTATCGCCGTAGACCGGGAACGCGCGGTTGTTCCACTGTACGTGCTCGGTCTTCATCTCGAACTTGCCCTGTCCCGTGTTCTTGTGTCCCTTCACGGTCACGGTCGCGCCGAGCGGGATGATTCCTTCCTTCAGCCCCGCGCCCGACGTGCGCGCCGGCGGCGCCATGGTGATGTCCCATACCTGCCCGTCGGCCGCCTTGATCTTCATCGTGGCATGCGGACCCGCCAAACTCACCGGCGCGGCCAGCGTGCCGGTCAGCGTGGTTTCCTCCTGCGCCTGTCCGCCCCACCCGTGATGGGCCGCGACCGGAGCAGCGAGAACAGCTACCAGACCGAACGTGGCAAGAATCGCCAGAATGGAGTGCTTCTGCATCAGGTGCCTCCGTGCATCAATGTTATCTCGCCAATTGTAGCCGAATTCGGCATGGACAGTTCCTCATATCGTTGTGTATCCTCGACCACTGTAGATCACTGCGAATTCAGCAGTTATCGGGAGACGACACCCATGACGCGTACTGCCCTGCTCGCCCTCGCCGCCATCCTGTTCGCCCCGACCGGCGCCTTCGCCCAGCACGAGGGTCACGCCGCGGCCGCCGCCGATCAGGTCGGTAGCGCGAGTGTCCGCTTCGACACCTCGTGCGCAGCCCCCGTCCGCGCCGACTTCAACACCGCCGTCGCGATGTACCACTCGTTCTGGTTCCCCGAAGCGATCAAGATGTTCGAGTCGGTCCTGACGCGCGATCCGTCGTGCGCGCTCGCCTACTGGGGCATCGCCATGGCGCAGTGGGGCAACCCGTACGCGGGGCTGAAGGGCGCGCCCGTCATCAAGGCCGGCAGCGCGACGATGGAGAAGGCGCGCGGCACAGGAGTGCCGACGCCGCGCGAGCGCGCGCTGATTGAGGCGGTTGGCGCCCTCTACCGTTCCGCTGACCCGGCGACGCACCGCGACCGCGTGTTGAAGTACGAAGCCGCGATGCAGAAGGTCTCGGCCGACAACCCGAAGGACGTCGAGGTACGGATCCTGTACGCGCTCGCCATCACCCAGTCGCAGCTGCCGACCGACAAGACGTATGCGAAACTGCTGGCGGCGGTCAGGATTCTCGAGCCGCTCTTCAAAGAGATGCCGATGCATCCCGGGCTGGCGCACTACATCATCCACGCCTACGACGCGCCGCCGCTCGCCGAGCGCGCGCTGACCGCCGCCCGCCGCTACGCCTCGCTCGCGCCGGCGGCGCCGCACGCGCTCCACATGCCGTCGCACACCTTCACGCGCCTCGGCCTCTGGCAGGAGTCGATCGACACGAACCGCCGCTCGGCCGACACGGCGCGCAAGACCAACGACATGAACGCCGAGCTGCACGCGCTCGACTATCAGACGTACGCGTACCTGCAGACCGGCCGCGATCAGGCCGCGAAGGGCGCGCTCGATCGCGCCGCCGCCATTCAGGGCCAGCCCGGCGCCAACACGTTTGCCGTGGCCGCCATCCCCGCGCGCTACGCGCTCGAGCGCGGCGACTGGGCCGCCGCCGCGGCGCTCACGGTGACACCCGCGCCCAACACGCCCTACACCGAGGCGCTCACGCACTTCGCGCGCGCCATCGGCGCCGCACGCAGCGGGACGCCCGACGCGGCGGCAGCCGACATCGCGAAGCTCGCCGAGCTGCGCGACAGGCTGCAGTCGATGGCCGACGCCTACTGGGCCGAGCAGGTCGACATCCAGCGCCGCGTCGCGCTGGCATGGCAGACGTTCGCCGCCGGCCGCCGCGACGAGGGGATCGCGCAGCTCCGTTCCGCGGCCGATGCCGAGGACGCCACCGACAAGGCGGCGGTCACGCCCGGGCCGGTCGCGCCGGCGCGTGAGCTATTGGGCGACATGCTCCTCGAGGCGGGGCGTGCGCGCGAGGCGCTCGCCGCGTTCGAGGCCACGACGAAGAAGGAGCCGAACCGGTTCCGGGGCGCCTACGGCGCGGCGCGCGCCGCCGAGGCCGCCGGCGACCGCGGCAAGGCGAAAACGTACTACAATCAATTGCTCCAGATCGCGCGCGACGCCGATACCGCGCGGCCGGAGCTCGTGACCGCTCGAAACTTCAAATGAGTGAGGACACTCGTATGCGTCTGACCCGATTGCTCAGAGTTCTGCTCAGCAGTGCCGCCGCGGCGCTCGTCGTGTCGTGGATCGTCGCCGTGTCCCACGCACAACAGCCGCGCGTGGAGATCGACAACGACGACATCGGCGGGGTCGTCACCGGGCCGAACGGCGGGGAGGCGGGCGTCTGGGTGATTGCCGAGACCCGCGACTTCCAGTCGCGCTTCATCCGCAGCGTCGTCACCGACGATCAGGGGCGCTACGTCGTCCCCGATCTGCCGAAGGCCACCTACACGGTCTGGGCTCGCGGCTACGGCCTCGTCGACAGCGACAAGGCGACGAGCGCGCCGGGGCGGGCGGTCAACATCACGGCCAAGGTGGCGCGGACACCCGCCGAAGCGGCGCACTACTACCCTGCCATCTACTGGTACTCGATGCTGAAGATTCCCGAGGCCAGCCAGTTCGACGGCAAGCAGATTCCGGCCGGCGTCAACCAGCAGCGCTGGCTGTATCAGATGAGGAACAGCGGCTGCGTCGGCTGCCATCAGCTCGGTCAGCTCTCGACGCGGACCATCCCGAGCGACTTCGCCAGCCTCTCATCGCGCGATGCGTGGGTGCGGCGCGTCCAGTCGGGACAGTCCGGCGCCCAGATGATGGGCCAGCTCACGCAGCTCGGGCCGCTGTCGATTCAGAACTTCGCGGACTGGACCGACCGCATCAAGAACGGCGAGCTCCCCTTCGCGCAGCCGGCGCGGCCGCAGGGCGTCGAGCGCAACGTGGTCGTCACGCTGCGCGACTGGTACTACGAAGACAAGTACCTGCACGACCTGATCTCGAGCGACCGCCGCTACCCCACCGTCAACGCCAACGGGATGCTCTACGGGTCGCCTGAGTACTCCGGCGACGAGATCCCGATGCTCGACCCGGTCAAGAACACGTGGACGACGTTCCGCCCGCCCGTGGGCGAGGACGCGCCGCTCGCGCTCGGTCCCGGCCATGCGGCCGGCCTCGACCCGGCGCAGCCGTCGCCCTACTGGGGCAACCGGCGCATCTGGGACACGCACGTCAACAACCACAACTCGATGCTCGACCGCCAGGGCCGCGTCTGGATGACCGCGGCGAACCGGGACATGAACAACCCGGCGTACTGCAAGCAGGGATCGGATCACCCGTCGGCGAAAGCGTTCCCGATGGAGCGCAGCACGCGCCAGGCGGCGGTCTTCGAGCCGAAGACGATGAAGTACACGTTCCTCGATCTCTGCTTCGGCACCCATCACCCGCAGTTCGGCTACGACCCGAACGACACGGTCTGGTTCAGCGGCGGCGGGCAGGTGCTCGGCTGGGTCAACAGCAAGATGTGGGACCAGACGCACGACGTCGCGAAGTCGTCCGGCTGGACGGCGTTCGTGCTCGATACCAACGGCAACGGGAAGCGCGACGCCTACGTCGGTCCTGACGATGCGGTCGATCCGGCCAAGGACAAGCGGATCAACTCCGGCTTCTATGCCGTGATGCCGAACCCGGCGGATGGATCGATCTGGGGGACGTACTGGTCGAATCCGGGCGCGGTCGTGCGCGTCGCGCCGGGCTCGAATCCGTCGGAGACCGCGGTCACGGAGATCTACAACGTGCCGCTCCCGGCATTCGGTCCGCGCGGCGGCGACATCGATCGCAACGGCGTCGTCTGGGTGTCGCTCGCGAGCGGGCATTTCGGCAGCTTCGACCGCCGCAAGTGCAAGGGACCGCTCAACGGCCCGAAGGCCACCGGCGACCACTGCCCCGAGGGCTGGGCGTTCCATAAGTTCCCCGGGCCCGGCTTCCGCGGCATCGGCGACAACAGCGCCGAGTCGAGCTACTACTCGTGGGTCGACCAGCACAACACGCTCGGCCTCGGCGAGAACGTGCCGATCGCGGCCGGCAACCTGAACGACGGGTTCATCGCGTTCAGAAACGGCCAGATGGTCGTGCTGCGCGTGCCGTATCCGATGGGCTTCTACGCCAAGGGGCTCGACGGCCGCATCGACGATCCGAAGGCGGGCTGGAAGGGCCGCGGGCTCTGGGCCGCCAACGGCGACCGGACGCCGTGGCTGATCGAAGGCGGCAAGGGGACCAAGCCGTTCGCCGCGCACTTCCAGGTGCGCCCGAACCCGCTCGCGAAGTAAGCCGTACGTGGTGCCTTAGCCGGACCTGGAGCTCGCGAGCACCACTCCGCTCAGAATCAACAGCGCGCCGACGGCGGTCAACGCCGTCGGCCGCTCGTCCAGGAACACGACCCCCAGCAGCAGCGCGACGGCGGGCGTGAAAACGCTGATGAAGCTCAGGCTCGTGACGCTCCACGTCTTGAGCAGCGTGAAGTACACGAGAAACGTCAGCACACTCCCGGCGAGCGCGAGATAGCCGATCGCCCACCAGGTCGCCGCGGCGCGCGGCAGCGCGAAGCCGTCGCCCGCCGCAAACGACATCAGCGTCAGCGCCACGGCGCCCACGAGCATCGCCGGCGCGTTGAGCGCCGCCGGATGGAGATGATGGCCGTGGCGCTTGGTCACGACGCCCGCGGCGGCCGCGGCGACCGCGCTCGCCACGATTGCGAGCATCGGCCCGGACTTCGACGGATCGAACCGCACATGATCCCCGAACAGCGCCGCGACGCCGAAAAACGCGAGCAGCGTCCCCGCCAGCTTCCGCAGCGTGATCCGATCGCCCGGGATATACAGATGCGCCAAGACGATGGTGATGAGCGGGAGGGTCGCGAAGAGGATCGCCGTCAGACCGCTGTCGAGGAACTGTTCGCCCCAGTAGATCAGCCCGTAGTCGAGCGCGAAGAGCACCAGGCCCACCCAGACGACGACGAGCCAGTCGCGCGCGCCGTGCGGCCAGCGCGCACCCGCGAGGGGCACGAGCGGCGCGAAGACCGCGCCTGCCATGAAGAACCGGATCGCCGCCACGTTGAAGGGGCCGAGGCCGCCGTACCCCACCTTGATGAAGAGCCACGTCGAGCCCCACACGAGGCAGAGCAAGGCGTAGAGCGCGACATTGACGAGTTTAATAGCGCGGCCTCCAGTGCTGGGTCACGTGCGCGAGCACGCGATCGCGGCGCTCGAAGACCTTCACCAGCACGACGCCGCCGGCGAAGCCGCCGATGTGCGCCCAGAACGCCACGCCGCCCATCTGATCGGCGACGACGCTCGTGACGCCGCCGATGAACTGAAGGAACGCCCAGTACAGGAGCATCATCCACGCCGGCAGCGCCATCTGGTGGATGAAGAACCCGAGGGGCACGATGGTGTAGACGCGCACACGGGGGAACAGCACGAGATACGCGCCCATCACGCCGCTGATCGCGCCAGACGCGCCGACCATCGGCACCTCGGACCCCGGATCTGCCGCCGCCTGCGCAAGCGCCGCCGCCAGCCCGGTCAGCAGGTAGAAGCCGACAAACCGCGGCCGCGTCATCGAGTCCTCGATGTTGTTGCCGAAGAGCCACAGAAACCACATGTTCCCGAGCAGGTGCATCCACGAGCCGTGCAGGAACATCGACGTGAAGAGGTGCGAGATCTGCCGGCCCGCATCGGTGAGGCAGGCGACCCCCTCGCCCATCGGAAACGAGGTGCCCGGCGGTACCGACAGCGTCAGCTCGCCGGGGATCAGGCCCAGCTCGCAGACCGACGCCATCAGCGGCATCGCGGCGCCGGCGCCCTGCACGAGGACCCACGCCGCAGACGTGAGCGCGATGACCGCCATCGTCACGACGGGGGTGCGCTGTGTCTGGTTCTCGTCGTGGTACGGGAACACGATGGCCCAATGATAAGGGGTCAGACCCCGGCAACCCCTTCCGTGCACTTGTGGGCATCCGGACGCGGGAAATTGCTTGAGCCGACCCGGCTCTGCCGCTATGCTCTTTCGTCTCGGAGGGATCGCAATGCTGGATGCGCTGAAGGGGTTGACGGGCGGACGGTCGCAGAAGCAGCTCGAGGAGTTCCAGAGCCTCGTGACGGCCGCCAAGGAAGAGCGGAGCGCGCTCAACACGATGCTGACGCAGATCACGATGCGCAGCTCGCGGCTCTCTCAGATCGGCAAGACGCTCGGCGAGGTCGACGAGAAGACGACCGCGACGTCGGGCCGGGTTGTCGAAGTGGACAAGCGCGTGGCGGGGCTCGAGGAGCGCGTCCGCGGCTTCGCCGAGATCGACGCGCGCATCCAGAAGCTGCTCGACGCCGCGCGGCAGGCGCAGGAAGCGGCCCAGGAACTGATCGCCCCGGACGGCGAGATCCAGAAGCACCGGCAGTCGGTGCAGCAGCTGTCGTCGCAGGCGCTCGAGGCACAGGCGGCCGTCGCGTCGCTCAAGCGCGAGCAGGCGACGCTCGAGGACTTCCGCAAGCAGCTCCGGCAGACCCAGACCGAAATCGAAAGCACGCTGAAACAGGCGGGGACCGTCCGCGGCGAGCTCGATCAGATTCGCGGCACCGCCGGGCAGCTCGCCCACGACTACGCGCGGCTCCGCGAGACGTCGAAGGAGGCACGCGAAGATTCCCGCGCGGCCGCCGAAGCGGTCAAGGACCTCGAAAAGAAGCTCGGGCCGCTCATGCAGCTCCAGGAGCTGAGCAAGACGACCGAGGAGAAGCTCTCCGGCCTCAACGCGCTCGCCGAGCACGTCGCGCAGAAGGCCAAGGCGCTCGAGAGCCAGAAGCACACCGTCGAGCGCGCCGTTCTCGAAGCCAACCGGCTGAACGAGATGGTCTGGAGCATGGACGTCCAGATCAACAAGCTCAACGAGGGGCTGAAGGAAGCGCACAAGAGCGAGGAGACGGTCGGCCGCATCGAGGCGCTCGTCCACCAGACGAACGTGTCGGTGGAGGCGGTCACCAAGGCGCGCGACGATCTGGCGCGGCAGTCGGTCCGGTTCGAGAAGGAAGGCCGCGTGCTGATGGACGGCCTGCGCGGCGCCCTCGACCGCCTCGCCATCGAGAAGAAGGACATCGACGCCATCGACTCGCGCCTGCGCGCGCTGCAGGGCACGGCGACCGAGTCGGAGGCGCGGATGGACGCGCTCGCCGCCAAGGAGCGCAGCCTGGCGCAGATCCATCAGAAGGTGGACGCGCTCAACAAGGATTTCCAGACGCTCACCGGGCAGGCCGACGAGCTGGCGAAGAAGCAGGCCGCGCTCGAGTCGCTGCACGAGCGGCTGGAGCAAGTGGACGAGCTCGGCAAGCGCACGGCGGTCCAGCACGACACGCTGCTCCGCGGCCGCCAGGACCTCGACACGCTGCGCCAGCAGATCCACGACTTCCACAAGGCGTACGCCGACATCGCGCAGCTCCGCGACAGGCTCGCCGGCGACCGCACCGTGCTCGAGGCATTCAGCGAGCGGATGACGTCGTTCATGGCGCGGACGCCGCAGCTCGACGCCACGCTCAACGCCATCAACGGCAAGCTGGCGCTCGTGGATGAGGGCGTCAGGCAGACGACGAGGCTCGGCGAGCTGACCGCGCAGCTCGACAGCCAGATCGCGCAGGTGTCCTCGCGCGTGCAGGTCGTCGAGAAGCTCCAGGGCCGCGTCGACGCGCTCCATACGCTCGCGGGCGAAGTCGACGGCAAGCTGGCCGACCAGCTCGCGCGCAGAAGCGAGCTCGACACGCTCAAGGCGCAGTGCGACGCCATCCTCGCCCAGACGTTCGACGCGCAGCAGAAGGTGGACGCGGTCGCCGAGCGCCAGAAGAAGGTGCTGCCGCTCGCCACGCGGCTCACCGCGCTCGAGGGGCAGCTCGAGGCAGCCCAGACGCGCGTCAAAGCGATCGCGCGCGACGAGGCGGCGGTGCGGGAGCAGGAGGCGCGGCTGACCGAGTCGCTCGAGACGAGCCGGACGCTCGTCGCCGAGGCGAACGATCGGATGAAGCAGACGCAGGCGCTCAACGACGAGCTCGCGCGCGCCGCCGCCATCAAGGAAGAGCTGATGGCGGAGCTCGCCCGTATCCAGACGCATCAGCGCGACGCCTCGGCGCAGGTGGCGGCCACCGAGGATCAGCTCAAGCGCACCGAGACGCTCCTCAAACAACTCGACCAGCGCCGCGCGCAGGTGGCCTTCTCCGAAAAGAAGGTCGCCGGGGTGGAAACCCGGGTGACCGACCTCCTGCACAAGGCTGCCGGGCTCGACGCGCTCATCAAGAACCTCGCCGAGCGCGAAACCATTGTGGCCGCGGTGAAGGCGCAGGTCGACGCCGTGCACGAGATCGGCACGCGCAGCAAGGCGGATCTCCAGTTCGTCGCCGGCCACCGCGAGGAAGTGGCCGTGGTCAAGAAGGAAATCCAGGAAATGCTCGCCACTGCCGCCGACACCCAGGAAAAGATCGGCGCCATCGAGGCGCGGCGGTCCACGGTGGACGAGGTGCTCGCGAAGACGAACCTCATCTCGAATCTGCTGGAAGACGTGAGCGTCAATCTCGAGGCGATCAACGAGCAGAAGACGATGATCGACCACATCAGCGAGAAGCTGGCGCGGATCGACTTCACGATGCAGGAGGTGCAGACCGCCGCGCAGACGCTCAAGCAGGAGCGCGAGCTGGCCGAGCGCCTCGAGCAGAGCATCAAGCAGCTCCGGACGAAGACCGCCAAGGCGGAGCTCCCCCGCAAGTCCGCCACCGCCTGAGGCATGTGTGTTGCAGCCCAACATGGGCTGCAACACATGAACCGTCGCCCGCGCCGTCGCCGAGGCACTGATGGGGTGGGCGGCCGCCGACGACTGAGCGTATGATCGGCGCACCATGCAGCGCTCCATCGCCGACGTCCGCATCCTGCTCCTCGCCGGCGTGATTGCCGCGGCCCCGTGGGCCGCCACGCCCGCCGCGCAATCGCCGAACGCCTTCGGCGTGCCGACACCCGAGGCGCCGAACCCCGCCGAGTCGATTCAGGCCGTGCCGGGCCTGCGCGCGCACGGGTGGCGCGGCCAGGGGCGATCGGAGGTGCTCGCGCGCCACGGGGTCGTTGCCGCGAGCGATCCGCTCGCCGCGCAGGCGGGCCTCGAGATCCTGCAGAAGGGCGGCAACGCGATCGACGCCGCCGTCGCCACCGGCGCCGTGCTCGACGTCACGTCGCAGAACGACACCGGCATCGGCGGCGATCTCTTTGCCCTCGTCTGGTCGGCGCGCGATAAGAAGCTGTACGCGCTGGCGGCTGCCGGATGGGCGCCGTCCGGCTGGACGCCCGAGTACTTTCGCGAGCGGCTGCGCGGCGCCATTCCCGGCCGCGGCGTGAACGCCGCGACCGTGCCGGGCGCCGTCGCCGGGTACGACGCGCTCCTCACACGCTTCGGGACGATGACGTTCAAGGAGACGTTCGACCGTGCCGCCCGGATCGCGGAGCAGGGATGGGCGCTCGCCGAGCGCCGCCACGACGATCTCTTCTCCGCCGGGGTGCTCCGCGCCGACCCCGACTCAGCCCGCACCTTCCTGGTGAACGGCGAGGCGCCCCCGCTCTACAGCATCATCCGCAACCCGGCGCTCGCCTCCGCGCTGCGGCTCATGCAGCAGCAGGGGCGCGA
>CAZGLC010000125.1:4835-13987 GCA_964526235.1 uncultured Bifidobacteriaceae bacterium | reverse complement strand
TTAGATCACAGATGGCACCATTTCTCCTAGAGAATTCGGTTCCAGGGGACTAGTACTACTTTGTCAGTTTCTCAATTCGACGTCTTTGAGCTTGAGCATCCACTTCAAATAGTGCGGTTGCGTCATGAAGAAATGCGCGGTGAGCACTTCTTGGATGACGGCGCGCACCTGCGGCAGTGTCAGACGCGTCTGTCCTCGGCGGCGCCGTTCGTTCTGGAGAAAACTGTAGGCGAGGGCCGTCAAGACCACATGGCGTTGCCAGCCCGGCAGGCTGCGGCCTTCGAAATGATCGAGTCCGAGCTCGTCCTTGAGTTCCTGGTACTGCTGTTCGATCGCCCAGCGCTGATGGGCGAGCTGCACCAGTGCTCGCAACGAGGCGGTGGGCGGCAGATCCACCAAGTAGTAACGGACGCGATCGCCGCCCGCCAGTTCCCGTTCGCAGAGCAACCAGACTTCGGGCGCGAGTCGTCGTTCCGCCCGCCAATCGTGCGCAGGTGTGACCCGGACGGCACAGAAGCGGGCGCGCCAGGGGGCATTGGTGCCGTTGCGCCACGAGACGAGTCGCCACCGCCGCGGCGCTTGTGTGGCCGCCCACGCGCGCGCTTCGATGGTCTGCGTCTCCGGCGGCAACAGGCGCCGGGTGCGCGGACGGCCCTTGCCCGTCAGCGGTGCGGGCACCTCGAGGACCGGTGTCCCCAGGAATACTTTGAGATCGGACGAGACCCCCAACGCATAGGGCAGTTTGGCGCGATGCAACACGCGTCGCAGCGTCGCGTTGTCGCCAAACTCCGCATCGCCGACCACGGCCGTGACCGTAAACCCCGCCGAGCGAACCTGGCGCAGCAGCGTCAAGGCCAACTGCCATTTCGGCTCGAACACCACGGTCGCGGGAATCCGTGCCCGCGCCCGCTGGCGTGGAGTGAGCCACTCCTCGGGGAGGTACAACGTGGCGCCCAGCAGCCACGCCCGCACCCCGGTCCACAGCGCGACCGTGACCGCCGTCTGACAATTCGCGACCTTGCCGCGCGCGCCGCAGTACTGCCGCGCGACGCCGACCGACGCCGTGCCTTGTTTGGGAAAGCTCGTCCCGTCGAGAATCAGGACGCCTGTGCGCTCCGGTACTCGCTCGCGCAATCGCGTCCACACCGACTCGGCTGTCCACGGCGCATGCGTAATAAAGTGCTGGAAGGCTTGATACGCGCCGGGATCGCTGAGGCGCGCCCACATCGCTTCCATCGATTTGCGGCGACTGTCGCTGAGCACGCCGGTCACATACCGACGCAGCGCGCCACGCTGACTCGCGCGCCCGAAGTCCCCTTCGAACGGCTCCAGCCACGTCACCAACCGCCGCAGCCACGTCGTGGCGGTGTGATCCAGCACCGAGACGCAGCGTACCGAACTCGCGCAATTTGTACAATGCCCTCAAAAGTGATCAGTCCCGAATCCGTTCGGAAATTCATCAATCTGACAAAGTAGTATTAGCAGCCCGTGGTGAAAGTCATTGAAAAGGATCGACACGATCGATCCCGCGTACTACACTGTCGCGCATGGCAATGGGCAAACGACGATGTCGCGCGAATCAGGCGTCGATGTGGGTGGCCACGCAAGACCTGCCGCGGAGCGCCGCGCATCCGTTCTACACGCGACTGAATCAGATTCTCGACACCGCGGACTTCGACGGATACGTCGAGGCGCTCTGTCAGCAGTTCTACGCTGACGACATTGGCCGACCGGGCCTGCAACCGGGTCGGTATTTCCGCATGCTGTTGCTCGGGTACTTCGAAGGCCTCGACTCCGAGCGCGGCATTGCCTGGCGTGCGGAGGACTCCTTGAGCATTCGCAGCTTTCTGGGCCTCGAGCTCCACGAGGCTCCCCCCGATCATTCGACCGTGTCGCGCACGCGCCGTCTGATCGACATCGAAACGCACCAGGCGGTGTTCACGTGGGTGTTGCAGCGACTTGCTGATGCGAATCTCGTCAAGGGGAAGACGATCGGGATCGACGCGACGACGCTGGAAGCCAACGCGGCGCTGCGCAGCATCGTGCGGCGCGACACCGGCGAGAGCTACGAAGAGTTCCTGACGCGACTGGCGCAGGCCTCGGGCATTGAGACGCCGACACGCGAGGATATGGCGCGCATCGATCGCAAGCGGAAGCACAAGGGCTCGAACGATGACTGGCAGCATCCGCACGATCCCGACGCGAAAATCACGAAGATGAAGGATGGCCGGACGCACCTGGCCCACAAGGCCGAGCACGCGGTCGATCTGGAGACCGGCGCGGTCGTGGCCGTCACGGTGCAAGACGCGGATGAGGGCGACACGACCACGAGCATCGAGACCCTGATCGATGCGGCCGAGAAAATTGAGACGGTCGTGTCCGATGGCGATGGTCTCGAAGAGGTCGTCGGGGACAAGGGCTATCACAGCAATCAGGCGCTCGTGGATCTCGAAGCGGTGGGCGTCCGGAGTTACATCTCGGAACCCGATCGCGGACGGCGCAATTGGAAGAAGCACCCCGAGGCTCGCGACCCTGTCTATCGCAACCGTCGGCGCATTCGTGCTGAGCGAGGCAAACGACTGCTCCGCCAGCGAGGCGAGCGATTGGAACGACCGTTTGCGCATCTCTACGAAACCGGCCGGATGCGGCGCGTCCATCTGCGCGGTCACGTCAACATCCTCAAACGCGTGCTGCTCCATGCCGGCGCGTTGAATCTCGGCCTGCTGATGCGGACGCTGTGCGGCGTCGGCACGCCCCGGAGCCTCCAGGGCTGTGCGACCACGCTCCTTGACGCTTTTCGGGCCCTCATTCGGCTCCCTGAGGTGCTTTGGACCGTCATCGCGACCATCTGTCAACCTTCGACGTGTCTCGGCCACCGACTCGCGCGTCGTGACGATCGTCGATTACACGTGTCTGTCAGGACCGTTTTCACCACGGGCTAGGCTCTAGGCTGAAGGATGGACACCACCGCTGTCTTGTTGTCGGCCGGCCTCGATAGCGCGGTGCTGGCGGCGTCGGAGGCGCGCCGGGAGCGCGTGCAGCCGATTTACGTGAGCGCCGGCCTCGCATGGGAGTCGGGCGAGCTGGCAGCGCTCGACTTGCTGCTGGCCGAAGCGCCGTTCGCGGGCGCGCTGGCGCCGCTCGCGCGGCTCACGTTCACCGTGGCCGACCTCTACCCCGCCACGCACTGGGCGCTGCGCGGCGAGCCGCCCGCGTTCGACACGCCGGACGAGGACGTCTACCTGGCCGGGCGCAACGTCGCGCTCCTCAGCAAGGCGGCGATCTATTGCGCGCGCCACGGCATCGGCCGCGTCGCGCTCGGGCCGCTGGCTGGAAATCCCTTCCCCGACGCGACCAGTGAGTTCTTCGACGCCATGGCGCGCGCGCTGTCGCTCGGCCTGGCCCACCCGATCGTCGTCGACGCGCCGTTTGCCTCGATGGACAAGGCCGAGGTCATCCGGCTGGGGATGGAACTGGGTGTGCCGCTCGCGCTGACGCTCTCCTGCATGAACCCGCAGGACGGGCTGCACTGCGGCCGGTGCAGCAAGTGCCGTGAGCGGCGGGATGCGTTCGCCGACGCCGGCGTGGCCGACCCGACCGCCTACGCCGTCGCGCCCATTCGGTAACGTCAGGACGGAGAGCCGAAGTCGACGGGCTCCACGTCGGTGTGCGTGAAATCGTCGCCCTTGAAGAGCAGCGGCTCTCCGAACGCGACGGCAAGCGCATACGAGAAGCAGTCGCCGTAGTTCAGCCCCGCGCGGTGCCGTCCCTTTCCGAACCGGGTGAACGCCCGGCGCGCGAGGTTCGCCTGCTCGGCGTCAACCGCGACCAGGTCGACGCCGGCCGTGGCGAGAAACACGTCCAGCTCCCGCACGCCCTCCGCGCCACGCCGATTGTCGATCACGATCGACGCCTCCACGAACGATGCCGTGGACATGAGGCGAGCGTCGCTCGCCTTGATTGCGTCGACAAAACGCGAGCGCTCCGGTTCGTCCCGAAGGATGGCCGTCAGCGCCGAGGTATCGATGACCATCAGCGCGGGAGCCCGTCCTCCCCGTAGTCGAGAATCTCGTCGTCGGTACGAGGGTCGAGCTCCGGCAGACTGGCGCAGCGGAGGGCGATTTCATTCAGCTGGTCGGCGAGGTCCCGCTTCCCCCGCGCGCGGCGCACGCGCGCCAGGCGCTCGCGCAGCGCCTTGATGACCGCGTCGGTCTTGGTCTCACCGGTCCGCCGCGCCAACTCGGCCGCCAGCGTTTCGGCTTCACGATTCCGGATGTTCAGCGCCATGTTTCATTACGTGTAGCACATAATCTACACAGCCGCAACATGCCCGTCGCACCTTGGCACCGGCCTCCGCCGCAGGCGGCTTCGACGGGCCGCGCCGTATAATCCGCCCACCGATGTCGCTGGCGCCCGGGACGCGTGTCGGCGTCTACGAGGTGACCGCCCTGCTCGGCGCGGGCGGCATGGGCGAAGTCTACCGGGCCCGCGATCCGCGGCTGCAGCGGGACGTGGCGCTGAAGATCCTGCCGGACGTCTTTGCGGCCGACCCCGAGCGGCTGGCGCGCTTCCAGCGCGAGGCACAGGTGCTCGCCTCGCTCACCCATCCGAACATCGGCCACATCTACGGCCTGGAGGAGACGGAGTCGATCCGCGCGCTCGTCCTCGAGCTGATCGAGGGGCCGACGCTGGCGGATCGGCTGGCGCACGGGCCGATGGCGCTCGCCGAAGGGCTCGCGATTGCGCGACAGATTGCCGACGCCCTCGACGCGGCCCACGAGCACGGCGTCATCCACCGCGATCTGAAGCCCGCCAACATCAAGGTGCAGGACGATGGCACGGTGAAGGTGCTCGACTTCGGGCTCGCCAAGCTGACGCAGGCTTCAGGCACTGGGCCGCAAACCCCGGAACTCACCGGCTCGCCGACGATGAGCGCCGCGTTCACCGGCGCCGGCGTCATTCTGGGCACGGCCGCCTACATGGCGCCCGAGCAGGCGCGCGGACGCGCGGTCGACAAGCGCGCCGACATCTGGGCGTTCGGCTGCGTACTGTTCGAGATGCTGACCGGGAAGCGTGCCTTCGACGGCGCCGACGCCACCAAAATGATTGCGGCCGTCGTCCGCGCCGAGGCGGATTGGACGGCGCTTCCCGCTGCCACGCCGCCGCGGCTGCGCGCGCTGCTGAAGCGCTGTCTGGAGAAGGATCCAAGACAGCGTCTGCGCGACATCGGCGACGTGCGCTTCGAGCTGCTGGATTCGGCACTCGCGGCCCCGACGATCTGCCGGGCGGACGGGAGCTGTTGTTTTCCACCTGGGGAACAGAACTTTCAATCTCGCGCCTTACGTTTCCGGGTCTCGAACGGACGGTCATCGCGCCAGGATTGTGGACGAGCGCGGCGTACGCAGCGTCGGGACATGTGCTCCTCGGGAACGAGGCGGGACAGCTTCAGGCGGTGCCCTTTCGCGAAGGCGCCACTGTCAGCGGTACTCCTCCAGTTTCGGTCATCGACAAGGTTCACTGGTCGGGCATGCCAGCAAGCGGCGAGTTCGCGTTTTCTGTGTCGCTCACAGGTACGCTCGTATATGCGCCGGGTGACATCGCGTAGCGATCGCTGGTATTCGTAGATCACGCGGGGCGCGCAACGCCCGCGGAATCGGCACGCCACGCGTACTCCTGGATCAGCCTGGCTCCAGACGGCAGCAAGGCCGCGGTGGCGTACGACGCCGGTATTTGGATTCAAGACCTCGAACGCGGCACGAGCGCACCGCTGGCGCCTGAATTACGCAGTGGTGGTATAGGTTTTCCGGTCTGGACGCCCGACAGTTCACGGGTCATCTTCGCCTCCAACCACGAAGGGAGTTGGGAGATCTATTCGAAAGCTGTATCAGCCGCTGGATCGGCGGAGGTCGTCCTGAAAAAGGAGTTCGACCACCAACCTGTCTCGATGGCCCCGGACGGCACTCTGCTTTTCTACGAAATTCGTCCGGGTTCGGGGAACGACCTTTGGGTTCTGCCGCCCCGCGGAGAGCCGGCGGCGTGGCTCGCCACGGCCGCCGAAGAGCTGCACGGACGCGTGTCGCCAGACGGACGTTTGGTGGCGTACTCCTCGAACGAATCTGGCAGGAGCGAAGTCTACGTGCAGCCTTTCCGCGGATCGCGCGAGCGCGTGCAGGTGTCGACGGAGGGAGGCGCCGAACCGGCCTGGTCGCCGAAGGGAAACCGCATCTTCTATCGGCAGGGAAACGCCATGATGGCCGTCGACCTTGCACCTGGTGAGCGCGTTGCGGTCGGCAAACCGAGGAGGCTCTTCGACGCCGGCTGGGAGCTTGGCGTCGGCTGGGAGCCGAGAATAGGCGCGTCGTTTGCGGTGATGCCCGACGGCGAGCGCTTCCTGATGATCCGCTACGAGCCGGCCGCCATTCCCACCCGTATCAACGTGATCCTCAACTGGTTCGACGAGCTGAACCGCCGCGTGCCGGTTCCGTGAAGCATGGAGTCGGCCGGCATAACGATCGAGCCCGCGAACCGCACGCTCACGCGCCTTCCGGCGATCCCCACGAGGAACAACCTGCAGCGAACGTACGCCGTCTCCGTGACGTCGATGGGTACCACAACCGTCGATTATCGACGCTCGCGGGCCCGGGAGGCCTCGATGCTCCATCGCTCGGTTTGCGCGTTGAGCTCCGCCAGTGATCCGCAGCGGTAGACGCCGGAAACGAAACGCCGGGGACCGGAACGCCTGCCAAAATCCCACACCCGTCTGATGGCGCGATACAGCTCGGGGTCGCCCGGCGTGCGCCACTCGGGCTGTCCCATTTCCTCCACCGTCCGAAACTTCCGAACCGGCATCAGCCTTCCTCGTCCAGCTTGAACCGCTGCCTGAGCAGCTCGGCGTCCGCTTTGTCCTTGAGGCGAACGGTATCGCGTTTCATTCTGTACAACGTTGCGGGGCTCGCGACCGACACCGTCAGGTCTTCGAACGGCAGACGCACGATCTGCAGATCGTCGAAGCGAAACGCCTCACCAAGCCGGGTGAGGATGTCGATATGGAACGTCCCGTCCGGCGGGATGTACTGGACAGCGGGATACTCGCCGAGCAGCTCGTCCGCCGAGATCTCGTCGATGTGCGGATCGTCGAACACCGATCGAAGCGCGCGTTTCAACCGTTGGATGTTGTCGCGGTCCGGCGCCACGAACAGGTCGAGGTCCTCGGTAAACCGCGCCAAGCCATGCAGGTTGAGCGCTGCCGCGCCGACGATGACGTACCGCACGCCCTCGCGCTCGAGGGCCGCCAGTACGCGCTTCGTCGCCTCATAGTCCACGCCGGTCCTCCACTATACGCTCCGTCTGGCACGCACACCATCAGACCTGAGTGTCCCGTCGCACACTCGCCCCGTCGTACCCTCGCACCGTATAATCTGCCCACCGATGTCGCTGGCGCCAGGTACCCGTTGGTGTCTATGAGGTGACGGCTCTGCTCGGTGCGGGCTGCCGGGTGGGCGCGCTGTACTCTTTACGCTTCCGCCGCAGGACGCGGGGTCATGGGACGATGCGCAGATCGTCGTGCAATCAGTCGACACCGGCGCACGCAAGGTACTAGTCAATGGCGGCTCGGATGCGCGGTACGTGTCCACTGGACACCTGGTGTACGCGCTCCAGGGGACACTCCTTGCCGTACCGTTCGACCCGAATGGGCTCGAAGTGACCGGCGGGCCGGTGCCCCTGATCGAGGACGTCGCACGTACGGACAGCCTGCAGACCGGCGCGGCACAGTTCAGTATTTCCACCGATGGCGTCCTGGTATATGTGTCCGGCTTTGGCAGCTTCGAGCGGCGTCATCTGGTCTGGGTGGACCGGCGCGGTCAGGAAGAGCAGCTCAAGGCCACACCGGGCTCATATCGGTATCCGCGTATCTCGCCTGACGGAAATCGGGTTCTCCTCGATCAGCGAAGAGACATCTGGATCTGGCACTTCACAGCCGAAACGCTTACACGTCTGACACTCGACCCCGCAGCCGAGCAATATGCGGTCTGGGCAACAGATCGTCGCGTCATTTTCGGATCGTCGAGGGGAGGTGGAGGGGTCTCGAATCTTTTCTTGCAGCCCGCCGACGGCACCGGCGACGCCGAGCGTCTGACCGATAGTCCCAATTTCTTCCAATCCCCAATGTCTGTGTCGCCCGACGGTACACAGCTCGTCTTCAGCGAAAACAGCAGTATCGATAGACCTAGTGGGGGCACGGCGAACAACGTCGACCTCATGTCGCTCCCGCTGCAGCGCGACCGCCGTCCGCAGCCGCTGGTCCAGACGCCGTTCAATGAGATCAACGGCGAGATCTCACCCGACGGACGCTGGCTGGCGTACGAATCGAACGAGTCCGGACGTTTCGAAGTCTACGTCCGGCCATTTCCAAATGTGAACGATGGCCGCTGGCAGGTATCGACGGGCGGTGGGACGAGGCCGGTGTGGGCGCGCAATGGCCGTGAGCTCTTCTACGTCACACCATCAGGAGATGCATTGATGTCCGTCGCGGTCTCGGGTGGACCGACATTCAAAGCGAGCAACCCTGCACAACTATTGGACACGCGACCGTACTACTTCACCGTGACGACAACCGGTGTCTTGGGAAGTCCCGGACGCATGTACGACGCATCTCCCGACGGTCGCCGCTTTCTCCTGCTCAAAGCCACGGACGACTCGACGGGCGCAGCTCCTGCGCTGATGACGATCGTCCAGAACTGGACCGAAGACCTGCTGCGCCGGGTACCGGCGCCCTGAGCCCTCAGTTCGTTCCGCTCGGACCGCCGCGGAAGACGAGCCACGTGCCCGCCAGCGGCAGCTGCTCGACGGCTTCGCGAGGTTGCGCCATACTCTGTCCGTGGACCACGCGGGCGCGGAATCCTCCGTCAAGGTGCTCGGCCGCCGGACCCCCTCGCGCGGGGGCCTGCTGGCCGCGGCACCGTTTCTCGATCTCGCGATTCGCCTGCACGACGGCCGACCCTTCATGCCCAGAGGCGTGTACCGCTTCCATAGCTTCGAGGAGAGCGCCCAGTGGTCGATGCGGATGATGGCCCGCCGCTCGAAGCCCGGCCTCCAGGCGTAGCCGATCTCGTCTCGCTCTGCCGGAGCCTGAATCGCGAAGGCGCCAGATA
>CAZGLC010000125.1:0-4735 GCA_964526235.1 uncultured Bifidobacteriaceae bacterium | reverse complement strand
TGTTTCCGTCGACAACCTCCGCCGCCTGAAGCGAGCCCTCGCGGACCTGCCTGACGGCGCCGTGCGCGAGATGGCAGACGACGATCTCGAACGCTATGTCGTCGTGCGCGTCGCCGATGAGATCGTTGTCGACTTGATGAAGGCGGCGTGTGGGATCGCGTACAGCGAGGCGTCCGCCCATGTGGAGGTCGTGACCCTCGAGGGCGTCGCGATTCCATTTGCGACGCCGGCGCTGCTCTGGCGAACCAAACAGACCTACCGTGAGAAGGACCGGCCGGATCGCGCCTTCCTCGCGGCCTTGCTCGGCGAACCCGAGAAATAGCTTCCAACGCGACGCGCAGGTGCTCGCCGGACCTACGACGTCCGAACTGCTGCGCGGGGCGCCGATGCCCTGAGCCCTCAGTTGGTTCCGCTCGGGCCGCCGCGGAAGACGAGCCACGTGCCCGCCAGCGGCTGCTGCTCGACGCCCGGCTTCGACCAGTCGCAGACGCCCGCCGGGAAGATCCGGCGGAGCCGCGCCATCTCGTCCGGCGTGAACGCCGCCGCGTAGTCGGTCGGGCGGACCGCCCTCAGCTGACACTTCACGACGTCGTTCGAAATCGGGGCGCCGGCGACGCCGCGCGGGAACGAGTACGCGGGATAGAGGTCGTGGCAGCGCCCGGCGCGGTACTGCAGACGCTCGACGACCTTCTCAGGCGCCGCGTCCTTGGTCCAGCAGGCGTCCACCAGGTCCGCGGGCTTCGCGCGCCGGAGCCTGACGATCGGCGCGTCGGCCGACGCGTCGCGCGAGAGACTGGTGAGCCACTGATCCATCTGTGCGAGCGCCTGCACCAGCACGGGGCTGGCGGTGTCGAAGTCGCCGTGCCGCCGGTCCTCGAGCAGCATGATCATGTTGTCCGAATGGCCGTTGGCCTTCTCGAGCCGCGCCCGCGTCGAGAACGAATGGAAGCGCAGGTGGACGTCGCCCCCCGGCAGGTCGTCGTAGTAGGTGCGGTAGTCGATGATCGGCGTCGCCTTCAGGCCGCCGCCGCCGCTGGCCATCCGCCCGGTCCGGTACGCGGCGCGCGTCGCCTCGAGATCCGCCGTCATCCGCTGCGGGACGACGGTGCCGTCGATGTCGAAGCCGCCAACCTTCTCGTTCAGATCGAAAAACTGTTCCTTTGTGATCGCGCCCGCATTGAACGCCTCGAGCCCGTACTGGACGCCGACGTTGTCGAGCGGCCGCCGCGCGAAGCCGGTCTTCGGGTCGCGGCCGTACACGACGGAGCCGTGATCCCAGATGGTGCAGCGCGCGCCCTTCGGATTGTTCACGGGGTGATAGCGCTGCTCCGCGGCCAGCCCCTCGGGGCACCGCTCGGTTGCGCTGAACCGGCCGGCGCGCACCTTCGACAGGTTGCTGACCGTGTCAACCGTCCCAAACCCGGCGACCGCGCGCTTCTGCTCGTCGGTGAACGGCACACCCTTGGTCTTCTCGAAGTACATGAGAAGCAGCCGGCTGTCGCCGCTGCTCGTCGCGCTCGCAAACGGCGTGTCCATGAAGCTGCGCCCGGTGATGAGGCCGTCGAGCAGCCCCGGATAGTTGTCGGCGATCTGGTACTGCTGGATGGCGCCGCCCGAGGAGCCCCAGCCGATCGTGAAGAGCGGCACGCCGTAGCGTTCGATGAACCGCTCCTTCGCCATCATCATCGTCTCGGCGGAGATGAGATCGTTGCAGTTGTTCCCCGCCACGACGAGCGAAGCCGACGCAACCGCATAGCCCTGCCGCAGGTGGTGATCGTCCATCACGCCGCCGGTCGAGGCGCCCTGCTGGTACCACCCGGGCTCGCAGCCGCCGCCGAAGGTGAAAATCAGCTTCCCGTTCCAGCCGGGCGACCGCACCGCGAAGTCCGGGGCCGGATCGGCGGCCGGGTTGTGCAGCATTGCGACCTGGTAGATCGCGCGGTTGACCGTCCCGGTCTCGATCCGGACGATGTACGGCACCTGACGCCCGTCGACCGCGATCGTCGCGACGTCGGCGGGAACCGCCATCGTATCCGCCAGCGGCTTCAGATCGGGGCCGGCTGCGCTCCGGTAGACGTAATCGACGCGCGTCGCAATCGAGCAGTGTGCGTCGAGCGACCGTCCGAGCGTGCCGCCCGACGGCAGCTTGAACCGCTCGGTCATGCAGACGAACGGCTGCTCCTGTGGCACGGAGAGCACCGGCCCGGACATCGGATGGTTGACGACGGTCAGCCGCGCCGATGCGGTGCCGGCGGCGGCGACGAGCTGACTGCTGCCGGGCGCCAACCCGGCGATCACGCCGGTCAGCGACGGTCCGTTTTCCCCGGCGCGGAGCTGCGCGGTGACATCCCTTCCGTTGAGCGACACACGGATGCTCGCGGCAGGCGTGCCCGCCGGCGCGTCGACGCGCACGAGCACGTCGCCGCCGATCACGAAGTCCGGGCGGCTCGAAAGTGTTCGCAGATGAAGCCCCTGGTTCTGGATCTGAGGGTACTCAAGGTACTGCGCGTCGGCGGGCGCAGTGACGACAGCCGCGCACAGTACGGCGCACAGTACGAAGCACAACGGCAGACGGGACATCAACAGGCCTCCTCGCGAAAACGTGCCCGATTATAGTGCCACGTCGCACCATCGCACGTCGCACCCTCGGACGCACCGTCGCATCATCGCGCCATCGCACGTCCAGAGCCGTGCACTTCCAGGCCGTCGATGAAGGTGCGCACGACGCGAAAGCCGCGGTCGAGCACGACGAGATCCGCAGACGCGCCGCCGGCAAGAAGACCGAAGCCCGTCAGCCCGAGCTCGCGGGCCGGCGTCGTCGCGCAGAGCACGGCTGCCTCGACGACGGACAAGCCGAACTCCGTCACGATCGTCCGGAAGGCGCGCTCCATCGTCAGCGTGCTGCCGGCGAGCGTGCCGTCATCCAGCACGGCGGCGCGATCGGTGACGCGGATGCGCTGTCCGCCCAGCCGCGCGGTCGAGCCGACCGGCAGGCCCGCCCCGGCGGTGCCGTCGGTGATCGCCATCATGCGTCCGACGCCCTTGGCCGCAATCGCCAGCCGGCTCATGGCGGGATGGACGTGATAGCCGTCGCAAATCAGCTCGGCCGCGACCTCCTCGCGCGCCAGGACGGCGCCGGCCACGCCCGGCGCGCGATGCGTCATCGGCGCCATGCGGTTGAAGAGATGCGTGGCGTGCCGCGCGCCGGCGTCGATGGCGGCCATCGCCTCGTCGACGTCGGCGCCCGAATGGCCGAGCGACACGCGATGCCCGGCCGCCACGAGCGTGCGCACCAGATCGAGGCCGCCCGGCAGCTCGGGCGCCAGCGTCACGATGCCGACGTCAGGGCGCGCTGCCGTGATCACGTCGAGAATCTCGCGCGCGGAGAAATCGCCGTCAGGCTCCGGCGGGCCGTGAAGGCCCGCCCTGCGCTCCGGACCTGGCGGGAGGCGCAGGCAGGCTGCGGGCTGCGCGCCGCGATACTCCGGATTGATGAAGTTGCTCTCGAGATGCGCCGGCAGCACGCGGGCGCTCGCCGCCGGCCGCGCCGCGCGTGCGCGCGAGACGCCCGCGAGCATCGCGCGCAGCGCCGCCGGCGGGCACGCCGTCGCGGTCGGGCAGAACGCGGTGACGCCGTGCCGCGGCAGCCGCGCCGCGATCGCCGCGACGGGATCGCCTTCGTCCAGGGTGTCGAACCCGCCGACGCCGTGCACGTGCACGTCGATGAAGCCGGGCACGACGTAGCAGTCGCGCACGTCGACGACCATCGCGCCGGGCAGGTCGGGGCGCGGCCGCGGCTCGATGGCGGCAATCCGGGCTCCGTCGATGATGAGCGAGGCGCTGAGCAGACGATCCGGCAGGACGAGATCGCCGCCGCCGAGAACGATCATTCGATGGCGTAGCCGGGCCAGTCGACGTTCAGGTGCAGCTTCTGGCCGTCGACGGCGACGGGGACGCGGAACATCTCGTCGAGCCGCTTCAACAGACCGACGAAGCCGTACTCGGTTGGCGCGGCGAGGACGATGACGCCGCCGCTCTCGGCGGGCGGAAACTTCTCGTCATCGAGATAATCCCGATCGAGCGTGATGAGCGTGCGGCCCAGCTGCCGCGCGAGCCGGTAGTGCTCGCCGTCGCGCGCGCGGCGAAGATCGTCGTGCTCGAGCACGAAGAGGACGTCCCAGCGCAGACGGGTGCGCATGAACGTCACGAGACCCGCCGGCACGTTGGCGTCGATGTAGAGCCGCGGCTGGCCGGCGATGCGATCGGCGTGCGGACCGAGCTCGGAGGCCAGCGTCCCCATCAGCGGTGCCGCTCCAGATCGGGCATCGTCTCGACCGGGTCGCCCGGCGACGGGTGCTCGCGCCGCGCGATGGCCGCTTCGCGCTTGAGCGCCGCCACCAGCGCATCGCGCTGGTGCACCAGCTCCTTGCGCGGCCGGCGTCCCTGCACGGAGCCGACGGCGTATTCACAGAAGAGCGGGAAGGCAATCGTCGAGTCGCAGTACGCCACCACGGTATCGGGCAGCACACCGGGGTTCACCTTGCCCCAGCTGACCGCTTCGGCGGGCGTCGCGCCCGAGAGTCCACCCCAGACGACCTGGTCGGTCGTGATCTGAATGAAGTAGTCGTTGCCGCCCTTCGGGATGCCGTACACCTCCCACAGGGTGGGCTGGCCCTGCAGGTAGAAATTCTTCGGCGAGCCGCCGCCGAGGATCACGCAGCCGTTCTTCTCAGCC
>CAZGLC010000124.1:8250-14091 GCA_964526235.1 uncultured Bifidobacteriaceae bacterium | reverse complement strand
CTAGAACCACTCGTACCACCGGCGCTGGCGGCTGGTGACCGCGCGTTGCACCTCGCCGACCTGCGCCGCCACCTGCTGGGCACTGGTGTCGACCACGCCAATCGACATGAGCATCGACTGCGTGTCGTTCTGCAGCGCCTCGACCTGACGCTCGCTGATCTCAGTGGCCGCGATCGACAGCCAGAGCGTGTGCGCGAGGCGCTGCGCCGTCTGCTCCGGCAGCTTCTTGTCCGCGACCGCGCCGGCCGCTCGCCGTGAGAGCTCTTCCACCGCGGGGACCGCTTCGTCCCGCGTCACGTACTTCCGCAGATCGTAGGCGAGATCCTTCGGCGCCGCTGGATCGGACCCGGTGGCGATGTACGTCAGATCGCGGCTGATGTCGTGCAGATCGTCCTGGGCGTTCTGATTCGGCGTCGGGAGCGGACCATCCGGCTGCCGGCAGCCGGCCGCAGCGAGCGGCAGCAGTATGAGTGCCACGCGAAATCCTGATTTCATGCGACCAGAGTGACGTGACGCGGCGGCCAGTGTCAAGGAGGGCCCGTCAGTTCCTGGGCAGCGCCCGGATGCTCGCCGCCTTGACGATCGCCCACGCCTCGTCGCCCGGCCCGAGCGCCAGCCGCTGCCAGGCGTCGCGGGTGACGAGCGACGACAGACGAAAGCCGCAGTCGAGGGCGACGCGGACGAAGGGGCCCTCCGTCGCGTGGGCGATGATCCGTGCGCGCCAGCGGTTCATCACGCTCGAATCGGCGACGTCGTGGCGCGCAAGCACGACGTCCTCCGCCCTGATGAGGAGCGCCGCCTCGTGGCCCGCGTCGGCAGGAGCCTGGGCGCGCACCTCCTGCCCGGCCACGACGATCCGCGCGAGGCCGTCCTCGACCGCGGCAATCCGGCCGAGCAGAATCGTCTCGACGCCAACGAGCCGCGCGGCCGCCGGCGAGGTCGGATGATCGAACACGTCCTGCGTCGTGCCGCTCTGGACGATGCGTCCGTCATCGACGAGCGCAGTCCGATCGGCCAGCGTCAGCGCGTCGACGCGGTCGTGGCTGACGATGTACGCGGGAATCGCCAGGGCGCGGATGAGCGACCGGAGCTCTTCCCGGAGCTCGTCGCCGGTCGGCCGATCGAGTGCCGACAGCGGCTCGTCGAGCAGCAGCAGCTTCGGGCGCCGGAGGACCGCGCGCGCCAGCGCGACGCGCTGCTGCTGGCCGCCGGAGAGCTGCCGCGGCCGGCGCTGCTCCAGTCCGCGAAGCTGGAACGTGTCGACGAGCTCGCCGACGCGCGCCGCCACCGCAGCGCGCGGCATGCGGCGCGCACCGAACGCGACGTTCTGCTCCACGCTCAGGTGGGGAAAAAGCGCGTAGTCCTGGAAGAGCACGCCCACGTCGCGGCGATCCGGCGGCAGATGGACGCGCTTGGCCGCATCGGACCAGATGTGATCCCCGAAGCGGATGTGCCCGCGCTCGGGCCGCTCGAGACCGGCGAGACAGCGCAGGATCGTCGTCTTTCCGGAGCCCGACGCGCCCAGAAACACGGTGACGCGCGGGTCTCCGACGGGGTCCTGCCAGCGGCAGGCGACGCCCGCGCCGCTCGAGTAGTGGAACTCGAAGTCGACGTCGAGCAGCGTCATAAGGCCGGCGTGCGCCGCTGCAGCGAGTAGGTCACGGCGAGCACCGTCACCGCGAACACCAGCAGCAGCGCCGATGCCTCGTTCGCGGCCGCGTAGTCGAACGCCTGCACGTCGTCGTAGATCGCGAGCGCGATGGTGCGCGTCACGCCGGGAATGTTTCCCCCGACCATCAGGACCACGCCGAACTCGCCGACCGTGTGGGCGAAGGCGAGGACCAGCCCCGCCAGCACGGCCGGCCATGACAGCGGCAGCACGACTGCGAGGAACGTCCGCGGACCGGACGCGCCCAGGCACCGTGCCGCTTCGATGAGCCGGCGATCGACGGCCGCAAATCCGGACGCGAACGGCCGCACCGCGAAGGGCAGGTTGTACAGCACCGACGCGAGCAGGATGCCGGTGAACGAAAACGGCAGCGTCCCGTCGAACACTTGGTTGTAGAGGCGCCCGACGAGCGTGTTGGGCCCGGTCGACATCAGCACGTAGAAGCCGAGGACGGTCGGCGGCAGGAGGAGCGGCACGGCCACCGCCGCATCGACGATCGGCCGCCACCGTCGGGTGGTGGTCGCCAGCCAGTACGCGAGCGGCAGTCCGACGACCGCGAGAATCAGCGTCGTCATCGCCGCGAGCTTCACCGTCAGTCCGACTGCGACCCAGTCCATCGATCTACCTCAGGGGCGGGTCGAAGCCGGCCGCGGCCAGCAGCTCACGCCCTTCGCTCCCGAGGAGAAAGTCGCGCAGCTGCTCGGCGGCCGCACGCGACGCCGCCCACGGCAGGATGAGCCCGCCCTGTACGAGCGGCGGATGCATGTCGGCCGGCACGTCGCGGAAGCGGCCGGCGCCGCGAAGCGCGGGCGCCACCGCCAGCGACTTCGCGATGATCGCGGCGTCGGCGGCGCCGCTCTGAACGAACTGCGCGGCCTGCGCGACGTTTTCTCCCAGCACGAGCCGCCCCTTTACTCGATCCCAGATGCCGGCGCGGCGAAGCGCCCCTTCCGCCGCGCGCCCGTACGGCGCGTGGCGCGGATTCGCAATCGCAATCCGGGCCGCCGTGTCGAGCGCGCGCAGGCCGTCGCGCTCGATGGCGAGCGTCGATCGTGCCGGCACCCAGACGACCAGACGCCCCGTCGCGTAGGTAAAGAGGTCGCGCGCGGAGCCGATGCCGTTCGTGACGAGGTCGCGCGGGTAGCCGATGTCGGCCGAGAGATACATGTCGTACGGGGCGCGCTGGCGGAGCTGCGCATGCATGCTGCCCGACGACCCGTAGATCGCCTCGACCCGCAGCGCCGGCCGGCGCCGCGCCAGACGGGCCGCCGCCTCCTCGAGCGCGAACTGCAGGTCGGCGGCCGCGGCCACGCGCACGACGGGCGGATCGCCCGCGGCCTGCCGGGCCGCGACAGGGGCACCCACGGCAAGCGCCGCCAGGGCGATCGCCGCGAGCCGCACGAAACAAATGGCCACTGTCACCACAATTTAGTATGATTTTGACCGATCTCTAGTACGGTTTTCTATAGATGGCCCTTCTGACCGTCCGCGGCGCCGCCGAGCGGCTCGGCGTGAGCTACTCCACCTTCAAGCAGTGGATCTACAAGGGCGCTGTCCGCTCGGTGCGGACGAGCGGCGGCCACCACCGGATTGCGGAATCGGAGATCGAGCGGCTGCTCGCGTCGCAGGGGCGGCTGCCGGCGGCCCCACGCCTGGCACGGCGCGCGCCCGGCGTGCTCGTCGCGCTGAGCGGCCGCAACCAGCTCCGCGGCGTGATCGACGAAGTGCGTGTCGAGGGTCTGCTGGCGCAGGTGCGCCTGCGGATCGGCGACCAGCGCCTGACGGCGGTGATTACGCGCGACGCAGTCGAGGAACTGAAGCTGAAGCGCGGTCAGCCGGCGCTCGCGGTGATCAAGGCCACCGAAGTGATGATCGCCCGCGAGCCGGCCTAATTGGACGGGGTCACCTTCCGGTACTCGCCCAGGTGCAGCTCTTCGACGAGCTCCGGGCACTTGAATTCCAGCAGCCGCACATTCGCGTCGATGCGGCGATAGAGCGGCATCGTCATCTTCCAGGGCCGCGTAAACACCGTCGGGTCCTCGATGGTCGCTTCGTACATGAGGTGGTACGCGCTGAGCGGCGTATAGCGCTCGACCACGCGAAGCGCATCGCTGTGATAGTTCCCGGCCCGGTCGAACCACGTGTCGGCGTTGAACCCCGTGACCTCCACGACCAGCGTATCCCCGTCCCACCGGCCGCTGGACCAGCCCATCCACGACTCGTACGGAGCCTCCGTGTGAGTGTCGAACGGAATCTCGCGACGCGCGTACGAGTACTGGTACACGATCCACATCGCCTTCGGGCTCTGGAAGATCTGAAACGGGTATGGAAGATACGTCGCGCGAGGGACGCCGGGGAGAAAACAATTCAGCTCCGGGTCGGCCGCGAGATGGCGGCCGGGCTTCGCGGGTACGGCGTTCTTCCGATTCTCGTTCCGCCTGGCCAGTGCCTCGGGCCGGTACGGAATCCGGCCGCCCTCGACGACGCTCTCGCCCGGCGCGATCGCACCGGCAGCGCCCATGAGGAGGACCGGCGACGGCGCCGATCCGTGATCCTCGAGGTCGTAGTTCGCCGTGTTCATCGCCTGCCAGATGCCGTTCAGATCCGGCTTGCCGTCGGGCGTACGGGGAAACTGAGCCGGCGGCAGCGGTCCCTGCGCCGCGGGCTGCGTTACGGTGAGACAGACAAGGGTCATGACACAGGCCGCAGTCGCGACGATCGTTTTCGTCATTTGCCGGCCTCGCGCTTCTTCGCGGCCTCCGCCTCCTGCACACGCTCACCACGAAGCGAGTTCGTCAGCGCGTAGTTCCCCTCGTGGCACGCGTACTCGAAGATCGTGTAGTCGGGATCTTTTTCCCACGGCAGATTGAACGTCCACGGCCTGGTCCATGTGGTCGGGTCGGTGACCGTGGCGTAGTACTCGATCCGGTTCGGGCTGACCGGCACGAAGTGCTCGACCAGGTGAAAGTTGCCGAAGGGGATGCCGGCCGGCACGCTCGCGCCTGAGCCGCCACCCAGTCGTTGCTTGTCGGTGAAGTTCGTCGTTTCGACGACGAGCGTGCTGCCCTCCCAGCGGCCGACCGCGTCGCCATTCCAGTGGCGGATGTTCTGGCCGATGTGCGGACGCCCGTCGAGCGGAATGAGACGTGTGTCCAGTCGTTCCCGGATAATCGCCACCCACCCCGGAGACTGCATGATGTACGTCCCGCTGTTGTACGCCTGCGGCGCGTTCGGCGTCTGAGAGGCCAGGCACCGCATCAGCGCGTGGTAGTCCTCCCATGACGCGAGCTCGCCCGCCACGGCGAGAATCTCCTTCCTTCTCTGTTCCGCCGCAGGCGTCAGCGGAGGATAGCGTCCGTTGGGCGGGTCGATGATGAGCGACGTGTTGAGGTTCACCACGAAATTGCGATCGTTCCACCACTCGTTGTACGCACCCACACCGGTGTCAGTCTCCCTGTTCGGCGCATTGGCCCTGGCCCACGCGCGGTACTCGGCCTCGTTCGCGAAGCGCGCCTTGCCGGCGAGATCGGCTGGCCGCTCCAGGCGGATGAGCGACTGGTAGTCCCACACACCCATCAGATCCGGATCGCCCCACGGGGTGCGCGGCGGGGTGTACGTCGACTTTGGCGGCGCAAACGGCTTCGCCTCGGGCGCCTGCGCCGCGATCGGCGCGACGGTCATCGACATGGCGATGACCACCGCCACCAGGACTCCTCCAACGAGCAGGCGATGGCTCATCGGCTTCTCCTTGTCTGCAGCAGCTTCAGATGGACGCGAGCGACCATGTGCATGTAATCGCCCGCGGACGCAAACCGATCCGCGGCCGCGGCCGTGATGTGCTCCAGCGCGCGGGCGGCGTCGCCGAGCGCCTCGAAATACAGGCCGAGATACAGGTGTCCGTAGAACTGCGCCCCAGGCTGTGCGCCCGCGACGCGCAGGACGTCCTCGGGCGTCATCGTGCCGCGGAACAGCTCGTAGACCTGCCGCATCGGCACCCGCGCGTCCGGTCCCACCGGCAGGAGCACCTTGCGCGCCTGCGCCGGCGATTCCGCGCGCGCCACGCAGAGGAAGTGCCAGGCCGCATTCTCGACGTCGTTCGGGTTGACGATGCGGTGCCGCTCGAACTGCTGGCGGCAGTCGGCGTAGCGGCCCGCATAGTACAGAACGATCCC
>CAZGLC010000124.1:0-8150 GCA_964526235.1 uncultured Bifidobacteriaceae bacterium | reverse complement strand
GTGCCCGCGAGGTACCGGTCCTGGTTCCAGCGCACCTTGCCGGTCCGCAGCTCGACGGCCCGGAAGCTCTGGCCGAACTCCTGCCGCCCGTGAAAGCCGTAGAGATGCCCGCCGTGGTGCACGCTCGTCGCGTAGTGGTTGGTGAGGACCTCATTCGACGTCCACAGCTCGGTGAGCATCGAGCCGTCGAGCCGGAACACGCCGGCGCCCGGCCCGTACTCGGCCGAGATGAACAGCAGATCGCCGATCACGAGCGGTGTGGCGGCATTGACCGACGCGGCAATCCGCGCGCGCCAGGGGCGTTGAAACTGGACGCGCCCGGTGGCCGGGTCGAGGCCCACGAGGCCCGCGCGCGTCAGGAAGATCGCCAGCCGCCGGCCGCCGAGTGTCGCGCCCGCGGCAGATGAATAGCTCGCCTGATCGCTCGTCGCGGTCCAGAGCACCGTGCCACTCTTCGCGTCGAACGCGACGATGCCCGCGTCCGGGCCGCCGACGTTGGCCAGCACCCGCCCGTCCTCGACGAGCGGCGATCCGGCGGCGCCAAAGAACCCCTTCGGCACCTTGAAGCGCCGCATCGCGTCCTCGCTCCAGATCCGCGTCCCCTTCGCGAGATCGATCGCATGCAGCTGCCCTTCCGCGCCGTAGGTATAGACGATGCCGCCGGAGACCACCGGCACGGCGCGCGGGCCTTCGTCAAAGCCGAAGTCGTCTCGATAGGAGGTGGGATAGGCGTACCGCCACTGCGTGGTGCCGGTGCGCGCGTCGAGCGACTCGACGACTTCCTCGCTGCCGACGCGGTGAAACAGGATGACGCGCCCCTGGACGACGGCGGGGCCGGCGAAGCCGGCGCCGACCTGCTTGCGCCAGACGACGCGCGGTCCCTGCGGGCCCCAGCTCTCGGCGAGCGCGGGGCCGCGGTACACGCCGTTGCGCTCGGGCCCCAGCAACTGCGGCCATTCCGCCGCGAGGCGGACCCCGGCCGCCAACGCCAGCGCCATCGACGCGAGGAGGAGCCGCTGCATGAAATTGCGCGCCTATCATACGCGTCTTGCGCGCGACGGGCGCTTTTTGGTAGCCTGCTAGCTCAGATGTCGACCGTTCTCCACCACGCGCATCACCACCACCACGGCCATCTGGCCGGCTGGGAGCACTGCGCGCGCTGAAGGATCGACGGTAAACCACAAACAGCAGGACGCAGGGAGGCCCCGCCGGAACGATTGGCGGGGTTTTTTGTTGTACGGAACCCGGAACTCGGAACCGAGAACCATGGACTTCTCAAAACTTGATGGACTGATTCCCGCCGTGGTGCAGGACCACGCCAGCGGCGAAGTGCTGATGGTCGGCTTCATGAACGAGCAGGCGTGGGACATCACGCGCCGCACCGGCTACGTGACGTTCTTCAGCCGCACGCGCAACGCGCTGTGGACGAAGGGCGAGTCGTCTGGCAACCGGCTGGCGGTGCGCGACATTCTCGTCGACTGCGACGAGGACACGGTGCTCGTGAAGGCCGCGCGGCTCGGCGACGGCAACGTGTGCCACACCGGCGAGCGCAGCTGCTTCTTTCAGCGCGCGGAGGGAGTGACGATCCCATGACGCTCAAGCTCGGCATCCCGAAGGGGTCGCTGCAGGACGCGACGATTCAGCTCTTCGCGCGCGCCGGCTTCAACATCTACGTCAGCACGCGCTCCTACTTTCCGACGATCGACGACCCGGAGATCGAGTGCATGCTGATCCGCGCACAGGAGATGGCGCGCTACGTCGGCGACGGCGTGCTCGATGCCGGCCTGACCGGACAGGACTGGATTGCGGAGCACAAGCTCGGCGGCCAGGTGAAGCACGCCATCACGAGCGTGGCCGATCTGGTGTACGCCAAGCAGAGCTTCGGCAAGGTGCGCTGGGTGCTCGCCGCCCCGGAAGACTCGCGCTTCAAGGCGCCGGCCGACTTCGCCAACGCGACGATTGCCACCGAGCTCGTGCGCGTCACGAAGGCGTACTTCGACCGGCTGGGCGTGCCGGTGAACGTCGAGTTCTCCTGGGGCGCGACCGAAGTCAAGCCGCCCGTCCTCGCCGATGCCATCGTCGAAGCGACCGAGACGGGATCGACGCTGCGGGCGAACCGCCTGCGGATTCTCGACACCGTGATGGAGTCGAACACGCAGCTCATCGCCAACGAGGCGGCGCTCGCCGACGAGTGGAAGCGGACGAAGATCGAGAACATCGCGCTGCTGCTGCGTGCCGCCATCGAGGCGCAGGGGCGCGTCGGCCTCATGCTCAACGTCCGCTGCACCGATCTCGATCGGGTGCTGGGGCTGCTCCCGGCGCTGCAGCGCCCGACGATCTCGTCGCTCAGCGATCGGGAGTGGGTGGCGGTCAATACCATCATCGAGGAGCGCACGGTGCGCGACCTGATTCCGAAACTGAAGGCGGCCGGCGCCCAGGGGATCGTCGAGTACCCCTTGAACAAGATCGTGGTCTAGGCGGTTGGTGGTGGTGGTTGGTGGTTGATGCTCAAAATCGTTGACGCGGGGAACGCGCGCGCGGTACGGGCGCTGCTGACGCCGGGGCAGGCGGGCGATGCGGCAACCGCACGCCGCGTGGCGCGGATCGTCGCCGACGTGCGGCGCGGCGGCGACCGGGCGCTGCGGCAGTACGCGCGGCGGTTCGATCGCCTCGAGGGACCGATCGAGGTGAGCGCGGCCCAAATGCGCGAGGAGGCCGCGCGGGTGCCGCGGACGGTCCGCGCCGCGCTGCGCGCCGCCGCGCGCAACATCCGCCGCGTCGCCCGGCAGCAGGTGCCCCGCGGCTGGCGCGTCCGCATCGACGCGGGCGTCGTCGTCGAGCAGCGGATCGTGCCGCTCGATCGCGTCGGCTGCTACGTGCCGGGCGGCCGCTATCCGCTGCCTTCGTCGTTGCTCATGACAGCCATTCCCGCGGCCGCAGCGGGCGTCGGCGACATCGTCGTCGTGTGTCCGAAGCCGGCGCCTGTCGTGATGGCCGCGGCGCTCGAGGCGGGCGTGTCGCGCCTCTTCCGGCTCGGCGGCGCGCACGCGATTGCCGCGCTCGCCTACGGCACCGAGACCGTGCCGCGCGTCGACAAGATCGTGGGTCCCGGTAATCGGTACGTCGCGGCGGCAAAGGCGCTGGTGGCGGCCGACTGCGGCATCGACTTCTACGCGGGCCCGACGGAGATCGTCATCGTGGCGTCGAAAGGGCCGGCCGCATGGATCGCGGCGGACCTGATCGCGCAGGCGGAACACGACCCCGATGCGCGTGCCGTGCTGATTACCCCGAGCCGCACGCTCGCCTCGCGCGTGGCGCGCGAGGTGGCGGATCGGCTGCCCGACGCGGGCCCGGCCCCCCGCGCGCTCCACGCCCGCGGCGGCATCATCGTCACCCGGTCGGTGGCCGAGGCGATGCGCCTCGCCAATCTCGCCGCGCCCGAACACCTCGTGATCGACGAGGAGCGGCTGCTGCCGCTCGTGCGGTGTGCGGGATCGGTGTTCGTCGGACCGTGGTCGGCACAGGCGGCCGGCGACTATGCGATCGGATCGAATCACGTGCTGCCGACCGCCGGCGCCGCACGCGCGCGAGGCGGACTCTCCGCGGCCGACTTCGTACGTCAGTTCACGGTGCAGCGCCTGACGCGCGCCGGCCTGCGGCGTATCGGCGGCACCGCCATCACGCTGGCGGACGCCGAAGGGCTGCACGCGCACGCCGCGTCGATCGGCATCAGGATCAGATGATGGTCATACAGGGTTATCCCAATCCCGGCGACGGGCTGCGGCTGCACCTCAACGAGAACACCGGCGGGTGCTCGGCGCGCGTGCTCGAAGCGATCCGGCGCGTGCGGCCGTCCGACGTGTCGACGTACCCGTCGTACACCGAGGCGGTTACCGCGACGGCGCGTCACTTCGACGTCGATCCCGACTGGGTGCTCCTGACCAACGGCCTGGATGAAGGCATCCTGATGGCGGCCGTCGGCCACATCGCGCGGATGCGCCGGCATGACGCGGAAACGATCATTCCGCTGCCCGCCTTCGACCCGTACCCGAACTCGACGGCCGCGTCCGGCGCGAACGCCGTCCGCGTGCCGCCGGGCGCCGACTTCGCGTTTCCGACCCAGGCGGTCATCGACGCGATCACACCGCGAACCCGGATGATCTTCCTCAACACGCCGAACAACCCGACCGGCCAGCTGATTCCGATTGTCGATCTCGCACGGATCGGCGAGGCGGCGCCGGGCGTCGTCGTGCTCATCGACGAGGCGTACATCGAATTCGGCGGCACGACCTTCCTGCCGGAGCTGTCGCGGTTCCGGAACGTCCTCGTCGGCCGCACCTTCTCGAAAGCCTACGGGCTCGCCGGGCTGCGGGTCGGGGTCGTCATCGGCCATCCGGACGTGCTCACGCCGGTGAGGACGGTCACGCTGCCGTTCAACATCAACGGTGTCGCGCTCGCGGCGCTCGGAGCGGCGCTCGGCGATGCGGAATTCCTCCCGCGCTATGCGGCGCAGGTGCACGAATCCCGGGAGCGGCTGTACGCCGCGTGCCGGCGGCTGGGCCTTCAGTACTGGCCGAGCGCCGCCAATTACGTGCTCGTGCGCGTGGGCGAGGCGGCGCCGTTCGTCGCCGCGCTCGCCGCACGGAAGATCCACGTGCGCGATCGCTCGAAGGATCCGGTGACGCCAGGCTGCATCCGCATCACCGCGGGCATCGTCGAGCACACCGATGCGGCGATCGAGGCACTCGAGTCGGTCGCGGCCGCGAGGCAATCCTGATGAAAACCCGCGTACGTAGGGCGGGGCTCGCGAGCGGGAGCCGTCGGGGCGCGAAGCAGCCCCGCCGGGCGACATTCGATAGACAGACGACCGAAACGCAGATCCGCGGCCGGCTCGTCATCGACGGCCAGGGACGCTACGACGTCCGCACAGGGATCCGCTTTCTCGATCACATGCTCGAGCTGTTCGCGCGGCACGGCGGCTTCGACCTGACGCTGCGCGCCGCGGGCGACCTCGACGTCGACCAGCACCACACGGTCGAGGACGTCGGGATTGCGCTTGGCGAGGCGACGCTCGCGGCGCTCGGCGACCGCAAGGGGATCAATCGCGCCGGCTACTTCGTCATGCCGATGGACGAAACGCTCGCTGTGGCCGCCGTCGATCTGAGCGGGCGCCCGCACGCGGTCGTCGACCTGAAGCTGCGCGTCGACCGTGTCGGGGATCTGCAGAGTGAGCTGATCCACGACTTCTTCGACGGGTTCGCCGCGGCGGCGCGCGCCAACGTCCACGCCACCGTGCTGTACGGCCGGTCGAGCCACCACCACGTGGAGGCGGTGTTCAAGGCGTTCGCGCGCGCGCTGCGGGTCGCCTGCGCGCGCGACGCGCGCCTGGCAAAGATGCTTCCGAGCACGAAGGGGCTTCTGTGATTGCGCTCGTCGACTACGGGGCAGGGAACCTGACGTCGGTGAAGAAGGCACTCGCGGCACTCGGCACACCGTTCGTCGTGCCCGAGTCGCCGGCGCAATGCGCCGAGGCGAGCGGCCTCATTGTGCCAGGCGTCGGGCACTTCTCGGCGACATCACGGCTCGACGCTCCGTGGCGCGAGGCGATCGCCGGCGCCGTGCGGGCGGGCACGCCGCTCCTCGGCATCTGTGTCGGCATGCAGTGGCTGTACGAAGGGAGCGAGGAGGCGCCGGAGGTCCCCGGCCTCGGCCTGGTCGGCGGCCGCTGCCGCCTGCTGCAGGGCAACGCGGCGGAGCGCCTCAAGATTCCGCACGTCGGCTGGAACGCGCTCGCCGTCAGGCGCGGAACGAGCCGGCTGCTCGCCGGTCTCCCCGCCGGCGCCCACGTCTATTTCACTCATTCCTACGCCGGGCCCATCACCGACGATTGCGTGGCCGAGACGAGGCATGCCGAGGCGTTTGCGTCGGCGGTCGAGCGCGAGCACGTGTTCGGCGTCCAGTTCCATCCGGAGAAGTCGGGCGACACGGGCCTGCAGATCCTCCGCAATTTTCTGGACCTGTGTAAGTGCTGACCAAGCGCATCATCGCGTGCATGGACGTGCGCGACGGGCAGGTGGTCAAGGGCGTGCAGTTCCAGCAATTGCGGCACGCCGGGGATCCGGCGGCGCTCGCCCGCCGGTACAACGTCGAGGGGATCGACGAGGTCGTCATTCTCGACATTACTGCGACGCTCGAGAGCCGGCGCGCGCTGGCGCAGACGATCGCGGCCGTCGCGCACGAGATCTTTCTGCCGCTCACCGTGGGCGGCGGCATCCGCTCCGAAGACGATGCGGCGGCGGCCGTCGAGGCGGGCGCCGACAAGGTGAGCCTCAACACCGCCGCGCTGCGCACCCCGACGCTCATCGGCACGCTGGCCCGCCGCTACGGCAGCCAGGCCGTGATCGTCGCCATCGACGCCAAGCGGCGCGGACGCGGCTTCGGCGTCTTCGTGCGCAGCGGCACCACCGACGCGGCGCGCGACGCCGTCGAGTGGGCGCGCGAGGCCGAGTCGCGCGGCGCCGGCGAAATCCTCCTCACGTCGATGGACCGCGACGGCACGCGCGCGGGCTTCGACTGCGAGCTGACTGCCGCGGTGGCCGACGCGGTCAACATTCCGGTCATTGCCTCGGGCGGCGCCGGCGGTCTCGAACACTTCGCCGACGTGTTCACCAGCGGCCACGCCGACGCGGCCCTGGCGGCGTCGATCTTCCATTACGCCGACACGGGCGTCGCCGAGCTCAAACGCTACCTGAGCGACAGGGGCATTCCGGTCCGCATCTGATGCTGATTCCCTCCATCGATCTCCAGGGCAGCCGCATCGTCCAGCTGGTGCAGGGCGAGAAGCTGGCGCTCGAGGCCACCGACCCCGAACCCTGGCTGGCGCGCTTCGCGCGCTTCCCGCGAGTGCAGCTCATCGACCTCGACGCGGCCAAGGGCGAGGGCGATAACGCGGAGCTCGTGGCGATGATCTGCGCCCGGCTTCCCTGCCGGGTCGGGGGCGGCATCCGGACGATCGACCGCGCCGAGGCAGTGCTCGACGCCGGCGCGCACGCGGTGATCGTCAGCTCCGCGCTCTTCCAGGGAGGCGCGGTCGATGCCGACTTCGCGTCGGCGCTGGCCGACGCCGTCGGCGCCGATCGCGTCATTGCCGCGGTCGACAGCCGCGGCGGGCAGGTCGCCATTCACGGCTGGCGGACGGTCCTCCCGATCACGGCGGTCGAGGCCGTACGCGCCCTCGAGCCGTACTGCGGCGAATTCCTCTACACCCATGTCGACACCGAGGGGCTGATGCGCGGCACCGACATGGAGGCGATCCTGGCCGTTCGCCGGGCCACGCGTCGGCGCCTGACGGCCGCCGGCGGGGTCACCACGCGCGCCGAGATCGACCGCCTTCACGCCGAGGGCGTCGACGCGGTCGTCGGCATGGCGATCTACACGGGGCAACTGTCGCTGGACGACTTCTGATACCATTACGGCGTTCGACGTAACCATTACGCCGAACAACGTAACGGTGGTGGAGAATCCCTTCATTTACGGCGAAATCGTGCCGGACGAGGCGTTCGCGGACCGCGAGGCCGAGCTCGACCGGCTGGTGGCCGACCTCTCCTCGACGCAGAAGGTCTTTCTGATTTCGCCGCGCCGCTACGGCAAATCGTCGCTCATCCACCGCGCGCTCCACACGCTCGCGCGCCACGGCGCGCTGACAGTCGACTTGACCGTCAGCAGCTACAGCTCCTACGTCGCCTTTCTCGAAGGGTACGCCCGTGCCCTCGCCACCGTCGAGACCAAATGGCAGCGCGCCCGCGCGTGGCTGGCTGAGGTCATCACGACGACCCGGCCCGAGTTGCGCTACGAGACGGACGAGGCCGGGCCTGGGCGGTTCTCGGTCGCCTTTCCGCTCGTGCGCACCGCCCGCGACATCAACCGTCTGGCGAACGAGATCTTTTCGCTGCCGGGGCGGCTCGCGGCCGAGCGAAAACGGCAGGTCGTCGTCGCCCTCGACGAGTTCCAGGCGATCGACGCCTTCGACGGCGGCGAGGTCGAGCACGCGCTGCGGGCGGCCGCGCAGCAGCAGCGGCAGGTCGGCTACGTGTTTGCGGGCTCCGAGCCGAGCCTGATGGAAAAGATGATCGGGCCGCGCCGGCCGTTCT
>CAZGLC010000123.1:9161-14276 GCA_964526235.1 uncultured Bifidobacteriaceae bacterium | reverse complement strand
TATTCATTCATGCAGCACGGCGACCCGGCATAATCCGGGACCCGGCATGCTGGCGGAAGTTGTGAACGAACGCTTTGTGCTCGGGAATTTCCGCAAGCTCGAACACGCGCTGAAAAGTCCGCTCCCAAATCTTTACCGCTGACGTTGGCTCGCATCTGCCGTTCCAAAAGAAATATCGTGCGTCATCGCTCGGAGACTCTTGCAGCGCCTGCACAGCTTTCGGCGGAAGGGGACACCAAACCCTCGAGCTTGTCTTGATTGTCCGCAGCGACAGCTTGTCGAGCTGGAGCCGTTCCCTCGCGAGCACGGCTGCGTCAGAGATTCGGATGCCGCTAAAGCGAAGGAGCAGGATCATCGCGCGGATGCGTTTGCGGTTGCCGTCGCGGAACTTGCCGCGTGCAGAGAAGTTGTCCGCAACAGAGAGCAACCGCTCGATTTCCTCATGCTCAAAGGTCTCGATCTCCCTCTGCTCAGGGAGCGGGCGTTTTACCGCCAGCGCGGGATTCACGGGAATCCATCCCGACTGATGGCAGAACCTGAGGAACGCCTGCACATACTCGAGCCGCTTCCTTGCGGAGTTGGGGGAATACTCCTTGACGAGCTCGTTGCGGACCTCTCTGATTGCGTCCACGTCGAGCTGCCGGAGCAATCGATACCCCTTGCGCTCGCAGTAGCCGAGGAAGCGGCGCTCGATGACATCCCGGATTTTCTTGACGCTCCCAGCCTGGAGATTGCGCGCCTCAGCGTCGGTGATATGTTTCGCGGCGGCTTCCGCTATGGTGGGAATCTCTGCCCGGACGACGCCGACCTGGCCCGAGGCGTTCCATTTCGCAACGAGGTCGGATGCAGCCTCCCAGGATGTGAGGTCGAGCGCCTTGCGGACCTGCTCGCCAGCCAGCGAGCCCTCGACGTAAATCGGGCACTGGCAGCGTCGATAGCGTTCTGACCTGTGAGAGCAGGAAAGGCGATGTCGACGGTAGATCCGAAGCATGGACCCACCATACACCCGGAAACCCCCAGATCACCCTCAGATGAAAGTAACGGTTCCGTAAGTTCCGCTAGAACCGCTACTTAAGTGTGGTGCGGAAGAGGGGACTCGAACCCCCACGGTATTGCTACCGTCTGCTGATTCCGATCAGGCAAAGAATCTGGCGTCATACGAGAACGGCTCCGTCCGATGGATCCGCACGCGTCTGAAATCGGGATGGTCGGGATTCAGCAGCCAGTTGAATTCGTCGGGCGCCAGGGCCGACGGTACCACAAGAATCGCTTCGCGCCTTCTCCGTGCGAAGCGATCGCCAAACGCAGCAAGCTCCGCCGGGGCAGGTGTCTGGCGCCATGTCGCCGGCAGCTTGCCGGGAGCGACGTGGACACGTGAGACATCGTCCGGCACGTCTGCGGCCGCCACGACGAGGTCCGGCGGTGGATCGTCGCGATCGAGATGAACGAAGTACTCGATCATGGCCAACGAGAGATGCTCCGACGCGTACGCGAGCCGAACGCCTGGACTGGACCAGCGGCCCCCGTAGCGGTAGGCGCCTTCACCGTTGAACGGGGCCTTCGCGTAGCGTTTTCGGAGGAGTCGATAGACCGGGGTCAACTCACGCCGCCGAAGGCGATGCGACCCAGGACGTTCTCGACGGCCCGCGCTCCGATCTCGGTGTCGATGACGGCGAGCGGCGCCTTGCCGCCAAGCGCGCGGTTCGGGCGCTTGAGCCACCGGGTAGCGGCGTCGCGGCCACCGAGTGATGACTTCGCGAGCGCAACGATGCGGGCCAGCCGGTAGATGCGATCCGACTCATACCGGGCCAGCCGCCCCTCACGGCGGCGCCGCTGGAGGCTTCGCGGAGACAAGTCGAGGCACGCCGCCAGTTCCTTGATACTGAGGTCGGCGGCTTCCATGAGCTCCTCGATGACCTTCTGCGGGAACCCTTCGCGAATCGCCGTCTGAAGATCGCTATCGCGCTCCAAGCGGCGTCCAAGGACGGCTTCGCCACCAAGCTCGTCGACGACGGCGCGCAGCTCACTTGCCATGATGTCGCGTATTGTAGCGCCAAATGGCGTCACGTCGCCACAGCGAGCTGTGTGTATTGGCCTCGAGGCTGAGCCAGGAGTCGATGGGCCAATCCAAGAAGAGCCCGCCGAGCGTCAACGCACGCGACGGGGGTTGGTGATGACACCATCGAACGTGTTAACCCCTAGAGGTGTGGTGCGGAAGAGGGGACTCGAACCCCTACGGTATTGCTACCGCCAGCCCCTCAAGCTGGTGCGTCTGCCAATTCCGCCACTTCCGCTTCGGAACCCAGAACCCGGAACCCAGAAAGTTCATTACGGCGCCGGTGCCGGAGCCGCAGGTGCTGCCGGTGCCGGCGGCGTCGCGGTCGGTACCGGCAGCGTAGACGAGGGCTGCGCCGCCTGCGGCGCACGGCCGCCCACCACCGATCCCGGCCCGCGCTGCGCCAGGATGTTCAACACGAGCGCGCCCACGATGAACAGCACCGCCAGCACCGTCGTCGCGCGCGAGAGCACTGTCGCCCCCGCCCGCGCCCCGAACGCCGCCTGGCTGCCGCCGCCGCCAAACGCGCTGGCAATATCGCCCCCCTTGCCCTGCTGGAGCAGGATGACGAGCATCAGCACGAGGCAGACGAGCACGTAGATGACCGACCCGAGGTAGTACAGCATCAGTTTCGACCTACCGGCAAAGAAGACATTATACCGTGGCCACCTGCCCGCCGAAGCGTCAGCGATTGCGGCCCCGCGTCACGATCTCCAGAAAACTCCGGACGTCGAGGCTCGCCCCGCCGACGAGCGCGCCGTCGACATCCGGCTGCGCCATCAGATCGGCGACGTTGTCCGGTTTCACGCTCCCACCGTAGATTACGTGGCAGAGCTCAGCGGCATCGGTCCCGAACCACTGCCGCAGCCGCGTCCGGATGTGGCCGTGCGCCTCGGCCGCCTGCGCCGGCGTGGCATTCCGGCCGGTGCCGATCGCCCACACCGGCTCGTACGCGACGACGAGCTGCCCGATCCGATCGGAGGAGAGCCCGTCGAGCCCGAGCGTGATCTGCCGATCGAGCACGTCGAATGTCTCCTGCCGCTCGCGCTGATCGAGCGTTTCGCCGATGCACGCGATGGGGCAGAGGCCGGCCGCGAACGCCGCCGCGATCTTGCGGTTGACGCCGGCGTCGGTCTCGCCGAAGAGCGTCCGCCGCTCCGAGTGGCCGACGATGACGTACTCCGCGCCGGCGTCGCGCACCATCAGGCCGCTCACCTCGCCCGTGAACGCGCCTTCACGCTCCCAGTAGAGATCCTGCGCGGCGATGCCGACGTTGCTGCTGCGCGCCGCCTCCGCCGCGGCATGCACCGCGGTGAACGGCGGCGCCACGACGATGTCGACGCCCTCGACGTCCTTGACGAGGCCGCGCAGCTCTTTGACGTACTTCACGGCCTCCGCGACCGTCTTGTACATCTTCCAGTTGCCGGCGATGAGTGGAATGCGCATATATGTTTCGGCGGGGCCGCCGTTCCCTTCGCTGAGCGGCCCCGCCCTACGTACTTTCCGCCGTTCCCTTCGCTGAGCGGCCCCGCCCTACGTACTCAAGGCGGCCACGCCGGGGAGCGTCCGGCCTCCGAGAAACTCGAGCGATGCGCCGCCGCCGGTGGAGATGTGCGTGATGCGATCGGCGACGCCCGCCTTCCGGACCGCCGCAATCGAATCGCCGCCCCCCACGATCGTCGTCCCGCGCACGGCCGCGACGGCTCTCGCCACCGCCATCGTGCCTTCGGCGAACGCGTCGATCTCGAAGACGCCCATCGGGCCGTTCCAGACCACCGTCCGCGCGTCGCGCAGGGCGCCGGCGTAGGCGGCCGCCGTCCGCGGACCGATGTCGAGCCCCATGCGGTCGCCAATCGCCGGATCGTCGATCGCGAGCGTCGCGGTCGGCACGCCCGCGTCGAGCTGCGCGGCGACGACGTGATCGAGGGGCAGAAAGATCGCCGGCGCAGGCATCGCCCCGGCCGCCTGCGCGCGTTCCAGGATGAACCGCGCCGTCTCGAGCTTGTCGTCCTCGACGAGCGAGCGGCCGACCGGTTTCCCCATCGACTTGAAGAACGTGTACGCCATGGCCCCGCCAATCAGCAGCCGATCGACCCGCGACACGAGGTTCTCGATCACTTCGATCTTGTCCGACACCTTCGCGCCGCCCAGCACCGCCACGAACGGCCGCTCGGGGCTGCCGAGCGTCTGGCCGAGATAGCGCAGCTCCTTTTCCATCAGCAGTCCCGCGCCCGCCTCGGGCAGCGCGCGCACGATCGCTTCAACCGAGGCATGCGCGCGGTGCGCGGCGCCGAAGGCGTCGTCGACGTACACGTCGGCGAGCGACGCGAGCGCCGCGGCGAAGCCGGCGTCGTTCTTTTCCTCTTCTGGATGAAACCGCAGGTTCTCGAGCAGGACCACGCCGCCCTGCGGCGCCTCGCGCACGCTCCGTTCGGCATCCGGACCGACGCAGTCGGGCGCGAACGCCACGGCCCTGCCGAGCAGCTCGCCGAGCCGCGCCGCCACCGGCTCGAGGCTCATCTCCGGATTCGGCGTCCCTTTGGGCCTGCCGAGATGCGACGCGAGGATGACGGTCTTGGCGCCCGCGTCGAGGGCGTAGCGGATCGTCGGGAGCGACTCTCGAATCCGCGTCTCGTCGCCGATCGCGCCGTTCTCGATCGGGACGTTGACGTCCACCCGGATGAAGACGCGGCGGCCCGCCAGCTGCAGATCGCGAATCGTGCGCGTCGTCACAGGCCGGGGCCCCCACCGCGCGGACTGTGCGCGGTGGGGTGGAGGCCGCGGGCGACGACCTGCACCAGCAGGTCCACGCACCGGTTCGAGTACCCCCACTCGTTGTCGTACCAGGAGACGACCTTCACGAAATCGCCGTCCATCACCTTGGTATACGGGGCATCGAGGATGGAGGAGTGCGGGTTGCCTTTGAAGTCGACGGAGACGAGCTCTTCCTCGGAGTACGCGAGGATGCCCTTCAGGCGGCTGTTCGCCGCATCGCGGAACGCGGCGTTGACCGCCTCCGCGCTCGTCTTCTTGTCGACCACCGCATTGAGATCGACGAC
>CAZGLC010000123.1:0-9151 GCA_964526235.1 uncultured Bifidobacteriaceae bacterium | reverse complement strand
ACGACCGAGACGTTCGGCGTCGGCACGCGCAGCGCGAAGCCGTCGAGCCGGCCCTTCAGCTCCGGCAGCACCTCGCCGACCGCCGTCGCGGCGCCGGTGGTCGTCGGAATAATCGAGAGCGCCGCCGCGCGGGCGCGCCGCAGATCCTTGTGCGGCAGGTCGAGCAGCTGCTGGTCGTTCGTGTAGGAGTGCACGGTGGTCATCCAGCCCTTGCGCAGCCCGAAGCACTCGTGAATCACCTTCGCGATCGGCGCCAGGCAGTTGGTCGTGCACGACGCGTTCGAGATGATGTGATGCGTCGCCGGGTCATACATCTTCTCGTTGACGCCGAGGACGATCGTCACGTCGGGACCCTTGGCCGGCGCGGTGATGATCACCTTCTTGGCCCCGGCCTGCAGATGCTTGGCGGCGGCGTCGCGGTCGGTGAACAGCCCCGTCGACTCGAAGACGATGTCGACGCCGAGATCGTTCCAGGGGAGCTGCGCGGGATCCTTGACCGACAGCACCTTGAACTCCTCGCCGTTCACGGAAATGCCGTCGGCGGTGGCCTTCACGGTGGCGTCGAGATTGCCGAGCACCGAGTCGTACTTGAGCAGATGCGCCAGCGTCGCGGCGTTGGTGAGATCGTTGACCGCGACGAAGTCGATCGCAGAATTGCCCATCGCGGCACGCATGATGTTGCGCCCGATCCGTCCGAACCCGTTGATCCCGACTCGCACCGCCATGCGCGTCCTCCTGCCGCTCCGCAGCTGCGCGGCCAACCTGGAATTGTATACTGGGCGCGTGTACTTCCTCTACAGCCTGATCACGCTGGCGGCGCTCGTCGCGCTCTCGCCGTACTTCGTGTATCAGGCGCTCCGGCACAACAAGTACATCGGCAGCGTCCGGCAGCGGCTCGGCTATCTGCCGGTCTCGCTGAACCTCGACGGTGACGAATCGATCTGGGTGCACGCGGTGTCGGTGGGCGAGGTGCTCGCGGCGCGCACGCTCATGGCCGATCTCCGGCGCGAATATCCCCGGCTGCGGCTCTATCTGTCCACCACCACGCTGACCGGCCAGCAGCTCGCCCGGCGCAGCGTCGGCGAGGTCGACGGCGTCTTCTACTTTCCGTTCGACTGGGCGTTCAGCGTCCGCCGCACGCTGGACCGCGTGAAGCCGCGGCTCTTCGTCATGATCGAAACCGAGATCTGGCCCAACCTGCTGCGCGAGTGCCGCCGGCGCGGCGTGCGCACGGTGCTCGTCAACGGCCGGATCTCGTACCGGTCGTTTCCGCGCTACCGGCTGGTCCGGCCGTTCTTCCGCCGCGTGCTCGACGACATCGATCGCTTCTGCGTTCAGGGCGACGAGGCGGCGCGGCGGCTCGTCGAGCTCGGCGCCGATCCGGCCCGCATCACGGTGACCGGCAGCCTGAAGTTCGACGCGCTCGACGTGGCGCCGCCGCCGGGGCGCGGCCGTCAGCGCGTGCTCCGCTTCTTCCGCCTCTCGCCGAACCGCCCGGTGCTCGTCGCGGGCAGCACGCTCAAGGGCGAGGAGACGGCGGTGATCCGCGCCTTCAACCTGCTCCGCGGTCGGGTCGCGCAGCGACCCGACGAGCCAGCACTGGCTGGCCGGTCCGCATCCGCGGACCGGCCCGGGAGCAATCCGCTGCTCGTCATCGCGCCGCGGCAGCCCGAGCGCTTCGACGAAGTGGAGCGGCTGTGCCGCCAGGAGGGGCTCTCGACCGTCCGCCGCACCGAGCTCCCGATCGACGCGGAGCCGCGCGCCGACGCCGTCGTTCTCGACACGATCGGCGAGCTCGCCGAGATCTATCAGATCGGGACGATCGTGTTCGTCGGCGGAAGCCTCGTGCCGGGCGGCGGCCACAACATTCTCGAGCCCGCCGTGTTCGGCCGGCCCATCGTCTTCGGTCCGCGCATGGAGAACTTCGCCGAGATCGCCGACGCGTTTCTCGCCAACGGCGCCGCCGTCCAGGTGCGCTCGGCGCGCGAGCTAAACGAGGAGGTGGTCGGCCTCATGGGCGACCCGGTGCGCCGCGCGCGGCTCGGCGCCGCGGCGCGGGCGCTCGTCGAGGCGAATCGGGGCGCGAAGGACCGAACGGTGGCGGCGATCACGGCGCTCGTGCCAGCCGAGGAGCGCGGGCGCGGTGCTGTGGTCCGTCCCTTCCGCGTGATCCATTGAACGTGCTGGGCGGCGTCTACGGGCACGCCACCGCGCTGCGCCGCGCGTGGTACGGACGGCATCCCGAGCGCACGCGCCGCCTCGAGCGTCCCGTCGTCAGCATCGGCAATCTCGTCGTCGGCGGCAGCGGCAAGACGCCGCTCGTCGCTACCCTCGCGCGGCTGCTCGCCGCGGCGGGCGAGCGGCCGGCGGTGCTCAGCCGCGGCTACGGCCGGCGCGATGCCCCGGACGGGGTCGTCGTGGTGAGCGACGGCGATCGCGTGCTCGCGCCGCCCGAGCGGTCGGGCGACGAACCCGCCATGCTGGCCTACGCGCTGCCCGGCGTGGCGGTGCTGGTGTCGCGCGAGCGGTACCTCGCCGGGTGCCTGGCCGAGCGGCGTTTCGGGTGCACCGTTCACCTCCTCGACGACGGGTTTCAGCACCTGCAGCTCGCGCGGGACGCGGATCTCCTGGTGGTGTCGGCCGCGGATCTCGGCGAGCGCCTGCTGCCGGGGGGACGCCTGCGCGAGCAGCTGGAGGCGGCGCAGGCCGCCGACGCGCTGCTCGTGCCGGGGACTAACGCGGAGGTCGACGCTGTGAGGCGCCGGACGGGCGTCGAGACCGCGTTCCGCGTCACGGCTCGCTACCACACGCCGCAGCTCATTACCGACGATCCGCAGGGTGTCGGCGCCGATGTGTCCGCGCGCCCGCCTGCGCGCCCCGTGCTCGCCGTCGCCGGCATTGCGAGGCCCGAGCGGTTCTTCGCCGCGCTGCGGGCGCTCGGATGGACGATCGGCCGCGAGCTCGTCTTCCGCGATCACCACTGGTTCACCCCGCGCGACATCTCGCGGATCGAGCAGGCGGCGTTCAGCGCCGGCGCCAATCTGATCGTCACCACCGAGAAGGATGCCGCGCGGCTCTCGCCGTCGCTCGTGACGGCGCCGCCCGCCTGGGCGGTGCTCCCGCTGGAGCTCGTGGTCGAGCCCGCGGATCAGTTCGCGTCGTGGCTGGCCGGCCGGCTCGCGGCGGCCCGCCGCCGGCGCATCGAGGCCGCCGCATGAGGGCGCGCCATCGCGTCGAGGCGCTGCTGGTCCGGACCGTGCGCGTGCTGGTCGGGCTCCTGCCGATGCCGGCGGTCCGCCGGCTCGGGCACGGCATCGGCCGCCTCGCATACCTGCTCGACGGTACGCGCCGGCGCACGACGCTCGAGAATCTCGCCCACGCATTTCCCGGACGCAGCCCCCGCGAGCAGCGCCAGCTCGCCCGAGCGGTGTTCAGTCATTTCGGCGGGCTGCTCGTCGAGCTGATCAAGTTCGGCACCTGGCCGCGCGAGCGGATGCTCGCCGCCGTGGAGATCGAGGGCGAGGAGCGGGTGCGGCAGGGGCTGCAGGACGGGCGCGGCGTCCTGATCTTCACCGGTCATTTCGGCTACTGGGAGATGCTCGCGCTCGCGCACGCCTTGCGGATTGCGCCGATGTCGGTGCTGGCGCGGCCGCTCGACAACCGGCAGCTCGACGCCATGCTCGAAGGGATTCGGACCCGGACGGGCAACACGGTGATTCAGCGCCGCGGCGCGGTGCGCCGGATCCTGCGCGATCTGGCCGCCGGCCGCACCGTCGGCATTCTGATCGACCAGCATCTGCACGAGGCCGACGCGGTGCAGGTGGGCTTCTTCCAGAGGCCGGCCGCGACGACCTCTGCGCTGGCGGCGATTGCGCTCCGGACCGGCGCGCCGGTGATTCCGGTGTTCGCGCTGCCGCTGCCGGGCGGCCGCTACCGGCTCATCTACGAGCATCCGGTGCAGCCGCCGCTGGCCGACACGCCCGACGCGGTGCGCGAGTTCACGCAGCGCTGCACCGACGTGCTGGAGATGTACGTGCGCCGCCATCCGGAACTCTGGATGTGGATGCATCGGCGGTGGCGGGAGACGGGATCCGGGATCGGGGATCCGGGATCCGGGGTCCGGGATGCGGGATCCGGGGTCCGGGATGCGGGATCCGAAGGAAGCGGGAACTTGGAATCAGGAACGTCCGGATCCCGGATCCCGGATCCCGGATCCCGGGGTATCGATGTCTGATCCGGGGCGCATCCTGATCGTCGCGCCCAACTGGCTCGGCGACGTGGTGGTGGCGCTGCCGGCGATCGCCGACGTGCGCCGGCAGTATCCGGCCGCGCGGCTGACAATCGCCGCGCGGCGATCGGTGGCCGACGTCTTCCGGCTCGTTCCGTTCGTCGACGCCGTCATCACGCTCGAGTGGCGCGGACGATGGTGGCAGCGGCGCGCGCTCCAGGAGGATGCGGCGCGGCTGCGCGAAGCGAGCGCCGAGGTGGCGATCCTGCTGCCCAACTCATTCGCCTCGGCGCGGCTCGTGCGGACTGCGGGCATTCCCGAGCGGTGGGGGTATGCCGCGGACCTGCGGCGGCCGCTGCTCACGCGTGCGGTGCCGCGGCCGGCCGGCAGCATGCACCAGGGGGCCTACTATCAGCACCTCACGCGCGAGCTCGGGATCGACAGCGGTCCGCTCGAGCCGGTGTTGACGGTCGCGGAGCCGGTCACGGAAGCCGCACGGAGGTTTCTGATCGAGCGCGGCTGGCAGCCCTCGCGTCCCCTGATCGTCTTCGCGCCGGGCGCTGCCTACGGAACGGCGAAGCGCTGGCTGCCCGCGTCGGTGGCGCACGTGGCGGCGGCGCTCGTGCGCGAGCGCGGGGCGACGTGCGTGCTCGTCGGCAGCCGGGCGGACCGCGAGACCGCCACGCAGATTCGCGCGGCTGTGCCCGGGGACGCCGCCGCGCAGGTGCTCGACGTGACGGGCGACACGTCGCTCGAGATGCTCGCCGGCATCATGACGGCGGCGAGTGCGTGTCTCTCGAACGATTCGGGCGCGATGCACGTGGCCGCCGGTGCCGGCACCCCGCTCGTGGCGGTGTTCGGGCCGACCAACGAGTACGAAACCGCGCCGCTCACGCGCGAGGGGCACCGCGCCGTGGTGCTCACGCACCCGGTCTGGTGCCGGCCCTGCATGCTGCGCGAGTGCCCGATCGACCATCGGTGCATGACGCGCATCACCCCTGAGCGCGTGTACGGCGCCCTCACCGAGCTCGTCCCTCACTGGTCCTGATGCGTCCGGCGGTCTTCCTGGATCGTGACGGCACGCTGATCGAGGAGCGCGGGTATCTCGACCGTCTCGATCTGCTCGAGCTCTTTCCCTGGACCGTCGATGCCATCCGCCTGCTGAACCGCGCCGGCTTCGCGGCCGTGGTGATCACGAATCAGTCGGCGATCGGCCGCGGCATCATCGACGAGCCGTTCCTGCATCGCGTGCACGAGGCGATCGACGCGCGGCTGGCGGCGGGTCGCGCGAAGATCGACGCGTACTATTTCTGTCCCCATCATCCCGACGCCGAGCTCGAGGCGTACCGGCAGACGTGTCGCTGTCGCAAGCCGCAGCCGGGGCTGATCGAGCGCGCGTGCTGCGAGCTGCAGCTCGACCCCTCGCGCTCGGTCATGGTCGGCGACAAATGGATCGACGTCGCGTGCGGGCGTGCGGCCGGCACGCGCACCGTGCTGGTGCGCACGGGGCACGGCGCCCACGAGGAGGAGCGCCGGCCGGCGGGCGCGGGCGCCGATGCTATTCTCAACAACCTGATGGAGGCGGTCGGGTGGATGCTGCGCAGCTCGTCTCGCTGATCGACGCGTTCCGGGGCCGGCGCGTGGCCGTGATCGGCGACGTCGTCGCGGACGAGTTCGTCTACGGGCGGGTGGCGCGCATGTCGCGCGAGGCGCCGGTGCTGATCCTCGAGTACGACTCGACCGAGATCGTGCCCGGCGGCGCCGGCAACGCGGCCAACAACGTGGCCGCGCTCGGCGGCGGCGCGGCGCTCGTGTCGGTGGTCGGGCGCGACGAGCCCGGCCGGCGGGTGGCGGCCGCGCTCCACCGGCGCGTCGATCCGCGGCATCTGGTCCGCCGCAACGGCACGCCCACGCCGATCAAGACGCGCATCCTGGCGGGCGGCGTCCATTCCGCCAAGCAGCAGGTCGTGCGCATCGATCGCGCCGTGCCGCGCGGCATCGATCCGAAGACGCGGGCGGCCATCGAGCGCGCCGCGCTCGCGGCGGTGCGGCGCGCCGACGCGGTGCTCGTTTCGGACTACGGCTCCGGGCTCGTCACGCCGCGTCTCGTGCGGACGCTGGCCGCGGCGCTCAGGCGCGCGGGCCGGCCGGTGCCGGTGCTCGTGGACACGCGCTATCGGCTCCTTGACTATTCTGGCCTCACGATCAGCACGCCGAACCAGTCGGAGGTCGAGCAGGCGCTCGGCATCCGGATCGGCGACAACATGCGCCTGCTCGAGCGCGCGGGGCGCGACATCCTCGAGCGCACCCGCATGCAGGCGATGCTCGTCACGCGCGGCAGCCGCGGCATGTCGCTCTTCCTGCCCGATGCGGCCACGGTCCACATCCCGATTCACGGCACCGAGTTCATCGTCGACGTGACCGGTGCCGGCGACACCGTGGTGTCGACCGTCGCGCTGGCGCTCGCCGCGGGCGGCAGCTTCGAAGCGGCCGCGCGCCTCGCCAACTACGCCGGCGGCGTCGTCGTGATGAAACGCGGCACCGCCACCGTCAGCGGCGACGAGCTCCGCGCGGCGATCAGGCATGGGTGAGATCCTCGAGCGCGACGAGCTGCTGCGCCGCGTCGCGCACGACCGCCGCGAGGGGCGCACGATCGCGTTTGCCAACGGCTGCTTCGACCTGCTCCACGTCGGGCACCTCCGGTACGTCGAAGGCGCGGCCGCCGAGGCCGATCGGCTCATCGTCGCCGTCAACGACGATCCGTCGGTGCGCGCGCTGAAAGGGGAGGGGCGCCCGATTCTGAAGGCGGCCGATCGCGCGGAGCTGGTGGCGGCGCTGCGCTGGGTCGACTACGTCGTGATCTTTGCCGAGCCGACCGTCGGGCCGCTGCTCGAGGCGATCCGGCCCGACGTCCATTGCAAGGGGACCGACTATACCGTCGAGACCGTTCCCGAGCGCGATGTCGTCCGCGCCTACGGCGGGCGCATCGCGATCGTCGGCGATCCCAAGGATCATTCCACGCGCGACCTGTTGGCGCGGCTTCGTGAATAAGTTCCTGATCATCCGACTGGGATCGCTCGGCGACGTCGTCCACGGCATCCCCGCCGCCGCCGCGCTCCGCCGGCGCTACCCCCAGGCCCAGATCGACTGGCTGGTCGATCCGCGCTACGTGGAGCTGCTCAACCTTGTCGAGTGTCTCGATGGGCGCATCCCGTTCGATCCGCGCGATCTCGCCCTCGGCCGGGGCGCGGCCTGGACCACGCTGGGACGCCTGCGCCGCGCGCGCTACGACGCCGCCATCGACCTGCAGGGCCTGCTGAAGTCGGCCGTCCTCGCGCGCCTCGTGGGGGCGCGGCGCACTATCGGCCTGCCGCGCCGGCATCTCCGCGAGCCGCTGGCGCGTCTCTTGTACTCGGAGGCGCCCGATCCCGGCGCGGCGGCGCACGTCATCCACCGGAGCCTCGGCCTGCTGCGCGCGCTGGACGTCGCGGATATGGCGGTCCGCTTTCCGCTCGCGATTCCCCGGACGACGGCGGCGGCGCTGGCGGGGGAGCGGATCGGCTCGAGCGAATACGCCCTGCTGAATCCCGGCGCGGCGTGGCCGAACAAGCGATGGCCGCCGGATCGGTTCGGCGCGGCGGCGGCGGCCATCCGCGCCGAGCTCGGCCTGCGATCGCTCGTGCTGTGGGGACCGGGGGAGCAGACGCTCGCCGAGGCGGTCGCCGCCGCGTCGGGCGGCGCCGCGCTCGCCGCGCCTGAGACGACCATTGCGGATGTGGTGGCGATTGCGCGGGGGGCGCGCGTGATGGTGTCGGGCGACACCGGCCCGCTGCACATCGCCGGGGCCGTCGGCACGCCGCTCGTCGCGCTCTTCGGGCCGACCTTCGCCGATCGCAACGGTCCGTGGTCGCCGCGGGATGTCGTCGTCGCGCGCACCGACCGGTGCGCCTGTTTGTACGAGCGCCGCTGCCGCCACGCCGTGCCGTGCATCGACGAGATTCCGGTGGGCGAGGTGGTCGATGCCATCAGGCGGTCTCTGATGCCTGAAAGGTTGGCCCCACAATCATGACGTCCTCACTCGCCCGATGGCGCGTCCGTCTCGGGTTCGTCGCGGCACTGGTCGTGCTGGTGCTGGCGCAGCCGACATGGCGCACGTGGAGTGCCGGTCTGATCGCCGCGCTCGCCGGCGAGTGCCTCCGGATCTGGGCGGCGGGGCATCTCGAGAAGGGCCGTGAGGTGACGCGCTCGGGGCCGTACCGGTTCGTCCGCCACCCGCTCTATGTCGGGTCGGTCGTGATCGCCCTTGGCGTGGCGCTCGCCGCTCGAAGCGCGTCCGCGGCGCTGGTGCTTGCGCTCTACATGGGACTCACGATTGCGGCGGCCGTCCGCACCGAGGAAGCGCAGCTCCGTGACGCGTTCGGGTCGACCTACGACGACTACCACGCGTCGCGCGCGGCGCCGATGGCGCGCCCGTTCAGCGCGGCCCGCGCGCGGCGCAATCGCGAGCATCGGGCGATCGCTGGACTGCTTGCCGGCTTTGCGCTCCTGGCGCTCAAAATCGCGGCGGGTGCGTAAGCTATAATGGGTTGTTTGTACCGCCTGCGCACACGCCATAATGGTGCGCAGGCGGGCGGTTAGCTCAGTGGTAGAGCACCGGCTTTACACGCCGGCTGTCGCAGGTTCGAGTCCTGCACCGCCCACCAGTTGAGAACCGCGCAAGCGCACTTCACACTTTGCACTTTGATCTTGGGGTGGTAGTTCAGTTGGTTAGAACGCCGGCCTGTCACGCCGGAGGCCGCGGGTTCGAGTCCCGTCCACCCCGCCAACCTTCGCTCGCTTCGCGAGCTACGGTTGGCAAGCCAATCCCGTCTAGACTAGTTTCTGTCGCGAAACGCCTGAAAACCGGCGCAGTTACGCGTATGC
>CAZGLC010000122.1:0-14321 GCA_964526235.1 uncultured Bifidobacteriaceae bacterium | reverse complement strand
GGCGCACAAGATCTTCTTGGTCATAGCCCGCATAGCATACCAGCGGACCGTGCAATGGGACCCCTCGATGCCGGCTCGCCTCACGCGGATTTCTCAGGGAACAGTCCCGGCATCCACCGCGGTGCGAGCGCGGCGGGAAATGTCAGGAACAGTGGCGCGCGCGCGCTGTCCGACACCAGTACCCCGCGCTCCAGGAGCGTCGCGACGACGCGACGGGCCTGGCGATCGCTCATACCCAGAAGAGCGGAGACATCTCCGCGGGGCAACTCACCACGGAACAAGATCGCTTCCAGAACCTGCCCCGCTTTGGCCGGCAAGCGGTCCGCCCGCGCTTCTTCCTCGACCCAGAGCAGAATGCGGTCACGCAGCCGGTTGGGTTGCACGAGCTCCTCCATGAACCGGACCTGATCGAGACAGGTCTCGAGAAAGAAGCGCGTGAAGGCCGCAAGCGCCTCTTCGCTCAGCGCGCCCCGGCCGTCCAGATCATTGCGGCGCGTCGCATCGCAGGCTGCGAGGTGAGACTTGTAATTGTTTTCGCTTCGCGCCAGTCCACGCGCCACCGACCAGATGCCGCCCGTGCCGAGTGCTTCGAGCAAGACGGCATGCGACATCAGCCGCGCCACGCGGCCGTTCCCGTCCAGAAAAGCGTGAATCCACAGCAGCCGGTGGTGAGCGGCGGCGGCGGCGAGAATCGTTTCAGACCGTCCCAGTGCGCTGTAGACGTTTTCAAAACGAGCAAGAAAACGCGGAACAGCTCCCGGACTGATCGGGATGTGGCGTCCAACCTTCACGTCCCTGTGGCGCAGTTCGCCCGGTATGACAGTAAGCTCTTCGCCGCTATCCGGGTCGTTGACTTTCAGGAGTTCCGCAGGCAACAGCTCGCCGAACCGCCGGTGGACCTCGATGATCCCGTGTGTGCTGACCGCACGTCCCGCCAGCCCCCCGCCGTCAATCCATCCCTGCACCGATACGTGCGCCTTGGCCTCAAGCTGCAGGTTGCGCCTGCCCGCGTCCGCACTGTAGTCGTTCTTCATCGCCCGCTCGATGTCGACCGGATGCGTGTCATGGCCTTCGATGAGGTTCGAGTAGTAGCAGTTCATCGTCCGAACGAGATCTGCCAGCGCCTTCACCACGCCCGGCGGGAGGCTCCGGCGAAAACCCGCGGAGGTGGCTGCCAGCTCAACGGCGAGGTCATTCAGCGCCGGCCGGTGAGGCGACCCCTCGGAGAGCACTAGTGGCTCCATGAGACCCGGCGTATCGCCCCGGTCGATGGCCGCTTTTATGTCCGTAGACGAACCATTCATAACACGTTTTGTAACAGATATTTATGAGCAATTCAATTGTGAAGATGTCCGCCATAATGTCCGCTTATATGGCCGGTTCGTCATTCTGGAAACATGGCTGGCGACGACGGTCCGGCTGCCTTCGACTGCGCTCAGGCCAGGGAAGCCGGACGCTATGTACTCAGGAGCTCCGCAGCCCGTTTCACGGCTTCGATGATGTCGGGATACGCGGCGCAGCGGCAGAGATTCCCGGACAGATAGTGACGGATCTCGTCCTCGGTCGGCCGCGGGTGGCGGCTGAGGAGCTCCTTCGTCATCAGGATGAAGCCCGGCGTGCAGAAGCCGCACTGGAATCCGCTCTTCTCGATGAACGCCCGCTGAATGGGGTGCAGCTCGCCGCTCTTCGCGAGGCCTTCGACCGTCGTCAGCTCCGCGCCGTCCGCGAACGCAGCGAGATAGAGGCAACCTGACACCGCTGTCCCGTTGACGAGGAGGGTGCAGCAGCCGCATAGCCCCTGGCCGCAGCTCTCGCGCGCGCCGAAGAGGCCGAAGTCACGCTGGAGCACTTCGAGAATCGTCTCATGCGTCGCAGCCGTCGCCGTCACGCGCCGGCCGTTGAGCGTGAACGTAAGCGTCCGCTGGTGACGCTCGGACACGTCAGTCGCCCTCCAGCGGTCGGTTCTCCATCTGACGAAGCGCCCGCAGCACGCGCTCGGGCGTGAGCGGCATCTCGAAGAGCATCACGCCGGTCGCGTCGTAGAGCGCGTTTGCGATGGCGGGGGAGGGACTGAAGATGCCCGTCTCGCCGACGCCCTTGGCCCCGAAGGGGCCGTCGGGGTGCGGAATCTCGACGAACGAGCCTGTCAGCTCGCGCGGCAGGTCGAGGAGCCCGGGAATCTTGTAATCCGCGAGGCTCGCGTTCACCACCTGCCCGTCGTTGAACACCATCTCCTCGAAGAGCGTGAACCCCATCTGCATGATCGCGGCGCCGGTGAGCTGCCGCTCGACCGACGCTGGGTTGATCGCGCGGCCGACGTCGGCGACGTTCACGAGCCTGGTCACGCTCACGCGCCCCGTCTCGCAATCGACCTCAACCTCGGCACCCGCGCCGCCGAGCATCCAGAACGGCGTGATGTCGGGCGACTGGCCGCTCGCCGGATCCGGCTTCTTGTACGAGGGTGTGTAGCTCCCGAATCCAATGATCGTCCCGGCCTGCATCGCGAAGTGCGCCAGCATCGCCTCGCGAAAGGTCATCTGTGCTCCCGCCGCGATTCGCAGCAGTTGTGCCCTCGCGTCCTCGGCGGCCCGCTTCACGGCATTTCCCATGTGGAACGTCGATCGCGAGCCGAGCGTCGCCATGTCGTACGGCGTCACGTCCGTGTCCGGGTGGACGACGCGGATGGCGGTCGTCGGCAGGCCGAGGACTTCGGCAGCAATCTGCGCGAGCGTCGTGTCGGACCCCTGGCCCATGTCCACGGTGCTCGTGTGAATCGCGCAGCTCCCGTCGCCGTACACGTGCACGGCGGCGGTTGACGAGGTCGGCGACACGCACGCCTTGACGCCGATGGCGAGTCCCCGGCCGCGGCGGATCGCGCCGGTGCCGCGGTCGAACGAACGGTGCCACTCCATCTTCTCGGCCAGCCGGTCGAGCACCGCCTCGACCGCCATGCCGGAGACGATCGTGCCGGTCGCGTGCGCACGTCCGTCCCGGAGCGCGTTGCGCCGCCGGAACTCCAGCGGATCGATCCCGAGCGCGCGCGCGATGATGTCGGCCTGCCGCTCGTACGCCCACACGAGCTGTGAGATGCCGAAGCCGCGCAGGGCCCCCGCCGGTGGGTCGTTCGTGTAGACGGCGTAGTTGTCGAGCGCGACGTGCTCGATGTCGTACGGGCCCGCGGCGGTAAAGCCCGATTTCTGCGTGACGCGCGGACCGATGTCGGCGTACGCGCCGCCGTTCCAGTACGTCTCGACCTGGCGCGCCGTGATCCGTCCCTCCTTCGTCACACCCGTCTTGATACGGACCGTCGCCCCGTGCTTCGTGATCGTGTAGAACTGCTCGTCCATCGTGAGCGCGATGCGCACGGGTTTGCGGACGAGCAGCGCGCAGACGGCGGCCATCGCTTCGAGCTTGATGTAGAGCTTGGCGCCGAAGCCGCCGCCGAGAAACGCCGTGCGCACGCGGACGCGATTCTCCGGCCAGCCGAGCAGACGGCTGATCTCGCTTCGCACGAACGACGGACTCTGCGACGCCGTGTGGATCGTGAGGCCGTTCGCGCCCGCCGGCTCCGCCACCGTCACCAGCGGCTCGAACGTCGCGTGAATCACCTTGCCGGTGCGGAACGTGTGCTCGAACAGCTGGTCGGCCTGCGCGAATCCCTTCTCGACGTCGCCGGACCGGAGCCGTGCGTCGAGCGCGACATTGGTGCCGCGCCGTCCGTCCAGGTGCTTCAGATCGGTGAACATCCCGGCGGGCTTCAACTCGTCGTGGACGATCGGCGCGCCGGGCGCCGCGGCGGCCACTTCGTCGAAGACCGCCTCGAGCGGCTCGTACTCGACCGACACGAGGTCCGCGGCTTCTTCTGCGATATGCGGGTCGGCCGCAAGCACGATGGCGACCGGCTCGCCGACGTGGCGGACCTTGCCGAGGGCGAGGATCGGCTGATCGTGGAACGCGGGGCCGTAATACGGATTCGCCACCAGCGTCGCGACGTCGTCCGCCGTCACGACGGCGTGGACGCCTTCGACGGCCAGCGCCGCGCTCGCGTCGATCCGGACGATGCGTCCGTGGGCGATGGAGCTGCGGTGAATCTTGCCGTGGAGCATCCCCGGGAGCCGGAGGTTGTGGATGTACTCCACGCTGCCGTCGACTTTGGCGGTCGCCTCGAGTCGAGGCACGGAACGTCCCACCTCGCGGAGGGCACGCGCCGCGTCGGCATCGGCACCGGGTGCGTCAGGGAGGACGATCGTCTTTGGCATTACAGGGCGCGTTCCAAAGCGCGGCGGACGTGTACGCGCACCATCTCGCGTTTGTAGGCGGTGCTGCCGCGCAGGTCGGCCAGCGGCTCGACGGCGTCGCCGGCCGCGTCGGCCGCCTTCCGGAATGTGGCCTCGTCTGGCGTGGCGCCGGTCAGCACTGCTTCCGCGTTCGCCACCCGCAGCGGACGCTCGGTCGCAGCGCTCACCGCCACGCGTGCTTCGACAATGCGTCCGGCTGCCGTCCGGTACCACACCGCCACGCCCACGGTGGGCCAGTCGTCGGCCGAGAGCGCCGTGAACTTCTCGTACCACATGCGCGCATCGGCCGGCTGCACCGGCACCTGAAGGTCGGCGATCAACTCGTCGGCGGCAACGGCGGTCTGGTAGTACCCGAGCACGAGATCGTTGACGTCGATCCAGCGCTCGCCGCGGCGGCTCACGGCGCGGACGCGCGCGCCGAGCGTGATCAGCACCGGCGGCAGGTCCATGTGCGGGTCGCCGTGGGCGAGGTGGCCGCCGAGCGTGGCGACGTTGCGGATGCGGACGTTCGAGAGTGTGCCGAGCGCGCGGCTCATCACCGGCGCCGCCTCGCGCACCCGCGCCGACTGCTCCAGCTCCGTCAGCGTCGTCAGCGCGCCGATGCGAAGGCCACCGGCCTCGTCCCGGACGCCGCGCAGCGCGCCGTCCAGCCGTCGCAGCGAAACGAGACGCGTCGGCTGAAAGAGGCGCGCCTTCATCATCGGGATGAGCGCCGTGGCGCCGGCAATCGCGCGCACGCCTGGATCGCCAGGGTCGAGCAGCGCGACCGCCTCATCCAGCGTCGTCGGTTCGAGCAGCTCGAAATTCTTCACGCGGGGGTTCCGGTCGGCTGCGCCTCGAGCGCCTTCTTCAGATTCACGCCGAACTCGCGCGCCAGCTGCGCGCTCGTCGAGCGGAACACCGGCTGCCCGAGGCCGCCCAGCTTGCCGGTGAGCGCGACGTCGGTGGTGTAGCGAATCGTCGTGCGACGCCCGTCCTCGTCGGTGAGCCGGACCGTCGCGGTGGCGGACACGTGTCCGACAAGGCCAACCGCATCGCCGGTAATGGCGGCGTCGATCGCCTCCGGCGATTCGAGTCTGAGAATCTCAATCGTGACGTTGAAGCTGAGCGTGATGAACGCAACGCGGCTGCTCAGGACGGCGGCGTAGCGGTTCGGGCCGATCTCGCGAAGGTCGCGGCAGCCGGGAATGCAGGCGGCGAGGCGATAGGGATCCTGAAGGAATGCGAACGCCGCGGCGCGCGGTACGTCGACGGAAATGTCGCCAGACGTGTGAAGGGCCATGGGGGTTCCGCGGTAAATCGTACATCATGAGGACGTATGTCGACCCGTGTGGGTGACCAGCTGCCGGACGATCTGTTCGAGGCCCTGAGCGGACGCAACCTCGCCGCTGTTGCCGACCGCGTCGTCGTGGTCTCGACGATGGACGAGCGCGGATTTCCGCATCCGGCGCTTCTCAGCTACTTCGAGGTGGTGGCGATCGATCGCCGGACGATCCGGCTCGCGACCTACGCCGAGAGCCGTACTACGCGGAACGCGACGCGGGACGGGAAGCTGACGCTCATCTTCGTCGACGCCGAGTTCGTTTACTACGTGAAAGGCGCCGTCCGCGAGCTTGCCGCGTCGATGCGCGCCACGCCGTACAACGCGAAGCTCGACGTCCAGGTTCACGAGGTGCTCCGCGACGCGCCCGATCCGGTGCGCGAGCCGGGCGCGCACGTCGCGAGCGGCATTCGGTACGTCAACCCCCGGCGGAGCGCGGAACTGGCGCGCGCCGAGCAGGTGATCGCGGAACTACGGCTGTGAGACCGGCTCGCCTGACGCCGCCTTTTCGAGACGTCCGTTGACGACATGCACCGCCACCGAAGTGGCAAGGATCAGCACGAGCGCCATGCTCAGGCCCCAGATCACGTCGCCTGTTCCGCCGATGAGCAGCAGGCCGCTGTAGTACAGGCAGAGAAACGGGATCAGATAGCCAGCTAGGCCGAGCCGGAACGCCAGCCATCCCGTGCGGCTGATCGGCGAGCCTGAGATCGCGGCGGCCGCATAAGCCGCCAGCGCCACCGGCGGCGTGATGGCCCCCATCGAGCTGAAGAAGAAGATGAAGAAATGGGCCGCCATCGGCTCGAACCCGGCCGTCGTCATGGCGGGCACGCCGAGGCCGACGAGCACGAGATAGACCGCCGTCGGCGGAATCGCCATTCCGAGCAGGAGCGCCGCGATCATGATGAGCGTGAGCAGCAGGAGCGGCTGCCCCTGCGCGAGGCCGGCGAGGGTGGCGGAGAGCGTGAACCCGATCCCCGTCAGGTTGATGATCCCGACGATGATGCCGGCGGCGGCGCAGGCGACGGCAATCGGCACGACGCCGCGCGCGCCTTCTTCGAGCGCGCCGAGGAGCCGCGCGAATCCGATCCTCGTGTGCGAGCGGATGAGCGAGCAGGCCAACGTCAGCACGATCGACCAGAACGCCGCCTGCATGAGGCTGCGGCCCGTGTAGATCAGCGCCACGAGTGCCACAATCGGCGGTGCCATGTGCCCGTACCGCGCGAGCGTTTGCCCGACCTTCGGCAGGGGTGTGTCCCGGTCCGGCGCGATGCCGCGCTGAACCGCCCACAGATACACCGTGGCGATGAGCGCCACGTAGAAGAGCGCCGCCGGCAGGATCGCGGCCTTCGCCACTTCGCTGTAGGGCACCTGCAGGTACTCGGCGATGAGGAACGCGCCGGCGCCCATGAGCGGCGGCGTGAACATCGAGGCGGTCGACGCGACGGCCACCGTCGCGCCCGCGAAGTCGCGCCCGAATCCAGATCGTGTCATCAGCGGAATCGTGAAATTGCCGACCGTGACGACGCACGCGACCGGCGAGCCGGAAATCATCCCCATCAGGGCGCTCGAGGTGACGGCGCCGATCGCGGGGCCGCCGCGCAGCCGGCCGGTGAGCGCGAGCGCCAGATCCATGAACCAGCGATCGCCGCCCGAGTGCGACAGCAGCGCGCCGAAGAGCACGAACATGATCACGAACGTCGCCGAGATCTCGATGGGCAGGCCATAGATCCCGCTGCTGCCGAGATAGAGCGATCCGACCAGCCGGGCCAGGTCGTATCCGCGATGCGCGAAGAGTCCCGTGAGGTGCTGGCCAAGGAGCGCGTAGGCGAGCGCGACGACGACCATCAGCACGAGGAACCAGCCCACGACCCGCCGTGTCGCCTCGAGGACGAGGACGATCATGACGACGCCGGCGATCAGTTCGGCGGCGGTGACGATGCCGGTGCGCTCGATGTAGGCAGGGTAATCGACGATCAGGAATATCGTGGACGCGCCGAGAAGCGCGGCAAGTCCCCAATCCACCGCACGTGCCTGCGCGGCCGGGGCGCGGCCGTACGTGAGCAGCGCGGCGGCTCCCATCAGGCCCCAATGGACCATCCGGTTGTACTCCGGGGCGAGGTCGGTCGTCGCGTTCGCGTAGAGCGCGAACGCGGAGGCGGCTATGAGGAGGGCTCGGGCCACACGCCCCGCTCGCGGTAGTAGCGAATCGCGCCGTCGTGGTACGGAATCAGCCCGCCCTGCGGCGCGGCCTCCAGAGTGAAACCGGCGATCGTCGGATAGCTTCCACGGAACCGGTCGAGCTGTTCGAAGGTCGCCTTGGTGATCTGATAGACGAGGTCCGGCGGGAGATCCGCGGTCACCATGAGCCCGTTCGACGTGCCGACCACGCGTACGTCGGCGGTCACGCCCGCATACGCGCCCGCGGGGATCGTCGTCTTCAGGTAATAGGGATACTTCGCGACGATCGCCTCGCGCGCTGTCTCGGTCAGCGGCAGCAGATGGAACCGGCGCGTCGCGCCGAACTCGCTGATGGCGGGGATCGGCGGCGACACGTAGAGGACCGCGGCATCAATCCGTCCGTCGCCAAGCGCCGAGAGCGCCTGGTCGTACGGCAGATAGATCGGCGTGATGTCGTCAAAGGTGAAGCCGCAGCCGGCGGAAAAAATCTCGCGGAGGTTGCCGAGGCTGCCGTGGCCCGACGGTCCGACGCCGACGCGGCGTCCCTGCAGATCGCACAGGTCGTCGAGCGGCGACGTGTCGAGCGCGATCGCGTGAACGCGGCCGATGTCGAGGTTGCCGAGCAGCATGCGCAGGTTCGTGAACGACTGGGAGAACGGCGCCTGGCCCTGATACCCTTGCAGCGCCGTCTTGCTGATGACGAAGCCGAGATTCGACTGACCGGTTCCGACGAGCCGCACGTTCTCCTCGGCGCCGCCGCTCACTTCGGCCACGGCCTGCACGCCCGGCACGGCGTCGTTGATGATGCTTGCCAGCGTTCCGCCGATCACGTACCAGCTGCCGCCGGGGGGCGCGGTCACGATGTTGACCACGCGCGTCGATCCGCTGTCGCGCCCGCAGGCGGCGGCAGTGGCGACGAGCGCGGCGATCAGCAGGCGGACGATGACGCGGGGCGGCATCCTTGCGCCATCTTGTCGGGGAGCAGCACGCATGTCAAATACGGCGCAGCCATGGTGGAGAAGCATCGAGCGGTACCAGTGGACGGTGCTGCTCATGACGTGGCTCGGGTTCCTCTTCGACCTGATGGACTCGACGCTCTACACCCTGGTGATGGGGCCGGCGCTCGGCGAGCTGCTCGGCCCGGACGCCTCGGTGCAGAACATCGGGTGGTACGGCGGCCTGATCTTCTCGGTCTTCCTCGTCGGCTGGGCGCTTGGCGGCATCGTCTTCGGCGTCGCCGCCGACTATCTCGGGCGCAAGCGCACGCTGATGCTGACGATTCTGATCTACGCGGTCTTCACCGGCCTGGCCGCCAGTGCCGCGTCGTGGTGGGAGCTCGGGATCTACCGGTTCCTCACGGGCCTCGGCGTCGGCGGTGAGTGGGCGGCCGGCGCGGCGCTGCTCGCCGAGACGTGGCCGGAGCGCGCGCGCGCGAAGGGCGCGGCGATCCTGCAGACCTCGGCCGGGATGGGCTACTTCGCGGCGGCCTTCATCTACCTGCTCGTCGGCGGCTACAGCTGGCGGCTCGTCTTCCTCGTCGGCGCGTTTCCCGCGCTGCTCGTCTTTGTCATCCGCAAGAACATGCGCGAGTCGGACCGCTGGCTGCACCATCGCACCCTCGCACCGTCGGACGCACCCTCGCACCTCGCACTCTCGCACCGTCGCACCTTCACCCTGTCTGAGATCTTTACGCACGAATTCCGGCGCGACACGATTGTCGGCTCCGTGCTCGCGAGCATCGCGAACTTCGGCTTCTGGGGCGTGTCGGCCTGGGTGCCGGCGTTGATTCAGAACCGGATCGCGGCCGATCCGTCGCTGACGCAGGGCGTGAGCGTCAGCGCGTACGTGAGCTACGCCATCATGATCCTGACGCTCGGCTCGTTGCCGGGCTATTTCGTGGTCGGCGCGCTCGCGGATCGGTGTGGACGCCGCGCGGCGTTCCTGGTGTTCTTCGTCGGCGGCGCACTCGCGGCGCCGCTGATTTTCCTCGGTCCGTGGACGCTGGGGCAGATGCTCGTCCTGCTGCCGCTCCTCGGCTTCTTTACGCTCGGCATCTACGCGGGGTTTCCGATCTATCTGCCGGAGCTCTTTCCGACGCGCCTGCGGACGACCGGCGCGGGGTTCTGCTTCAACATCGGGCGCGTGGTCTCGGCGGGCGGGCCGTTCCTGACCGGCGTCATGGTCCTCTATACAGGATCGTTCGAGTACGCGATCAGCGCATTGAGCCTGGTGTATCTCTTCGGGCCGCTGACGCTGCTGTTTGCGCGGGAAACCAGAGGCCAGCAGTTGGCGTGACTGCGCTACAGTAGCGCGCATGTCAACGACTGCTTCACGACGCGACTTTCTCCTCACGGGTGCCGCGGGCGTCGCGGGCGCGCTCGGCGCCGCCGCGTGCGGCACCGCCGGCGCCCCAGCGCCGCAGACCTCGCCGCTCGCCGGCGCGCGCACCGCCACACCCACCGACCTGCAGAACCTGGTAGGCGACGGCCGCAAGCGACGCATCCTGCTGCGCGGCGGCGTGGTGCTGAGCCTCGATCCGAAAGTCGGCGACTTCGAGATCGCCGACGTGCTGATCGACGGCAAGACGATCGCGGCCGTGGGACCGAAGCTCGTTGCAGCCGACGCGGAAGTCGTCGACTGCTCGGGCACGATCGTGATGCCCGGATTCATCACCACCCACCATCATCAGTACGAAACGATTCAGCGCAGCATCATCCCCGACGGTGTCCTCGCGCAGCCATGGCCGCAGGAGAGTTATCAGTCGGTCGTGCAGGCGATCTGGACGGCCGGGCGCGTCGCCGATCCGGCGGACCCGACCCGCATCGTCTGGGATCTGGGGCGCCACCCGTACGACCCGGAGGACTGCTACATCTCGATGCTCGTGGCTTGTCTCAGCGAGATGACGCAGGGCATCACCTGCGGCACCGACACGTCCCAGAGCAATCACACCCCCGAGCACACCGACGCGCTCGTCAAGGGCCTGATGGATTCGGGCCGGCGAACGGTGTTCGCCTACAGCGCCGGCATCGACCGCCGCGCCGACGGCTACGCGTTCGAAGCGCCAGGTGCGATGGGCGACACGACGAAGGGCATTGGCCGGATCGCAAAGACGTATTTCGGCTCGCGCGATCAGCTCGTAACGCTCGGTTCCGGCAGCGGCGGCGGGCCTGCGTTTGCCGGTGCGTCGTACACCGGGTGGCAGCTCGCCCGATCGTTCGGCGCGACCATCCACAATCACGCCGTCGGCAATCCCGATGTCATCCTCGGGATTGCCGCCGATCCACGGAACGGCACCGACTGGTCCGACGTGACCTTCATTCACGGCACGCGGTGGAACGAGAAGGTCTGGCAGATCATGCGGGACCGCGGCGTCCACATCTCGATTGCCAACCTGATCGAGATGCAGATGCGGCACGGCATGCCGCCGTTTCAGGAAGCGCTCGATCATGGCATCCTGCCGAGCCTCAGCCCCGATGTCGATACGAACATGACGACGGATCCGTTCTCGCTGATGCGCGGCGCCTTCTGCCTGCAGCGCGCGCTCGCCAACGAGCTGGCGTTCTCCGAGACGAATCCCCGGAAGCTGCCGGCGCCGCAGCTCGTGACGTCGCGTCAAGTCATCGAGATGGCGACGATCGCCGGTGCGGCGTCGAACCGCCTGCTCGACAAGGTCGGCACGCTCACGCCCGGCAAGGAAGCCGACATCGTCGTGCTCGAGGCGCGGAGCCTCAGCACGTGGCCGATGAACAACGTCCCCGGCACGGTCGTGACGATGATGAACCCGTCGCACGTGCGCGACGTGCTCATCGCAGGGAAGGTCGTCGTCTGGAAGAAGGCGCTCGTCGGGTGGGACGTCGATCGCCTCCTGCGGCAGGTGGAGCAGTCGCGCGACCGCGTGCTCGCGCGTATCAGTGGTCCGGCGAAAATCGGGAAGCTGCCGCCGGGGAACAACAGCCTCAGCGGTCCCTATCGGCCGAATTTCCTGGGAAGCTGCTGCTACAAGGGTCAGAACACCGCGGCGCCGGCGTACGCGCTCCGGCCGTAGGTCCCGGCGGGTCTGCCGCCCCCTTCGCTAGAGCAGACCCGCCCTACGTACTACGTACGAATCGTGCCGCTTCCGGCCCGGCGGGGCTGCCGCTTTCTTCGCTGAGCAGACCCGCCCTACGAACGAATGGGTACGTAGGCCGGGTCCGCGGACCAGTGGAGCGGCGGACCCGGCATGAAGTATCTTTGCGCTCGCCGGAGAAAGATGGTGACTCGACTGCGCCTCGCGGCGGTGCTCCTGGTGCTGGCGGTTGTGGCTTCGCGGCCGGTCTCCGTCCAGGAAAACTCGCCGATCGATCTCACCGGAAGCTGGCGGTGGCTGCCGTACGAAGACGAGCGCGATCGCACGCCGGGCGCCTATCCGGGCGACTACCGCGGCCTCCCGCTCAACGACGCGGCGCGCATGCGCGCCGACACCTATGACGAGGAGTGGAACGCCACCTCGCCGCTCCTGCAGTGCCGCCCGCGCGGGCCGACGTACCAGGCGAAAGGGCTCGACCCGATGCGGATCGATCAGGTGGTCGATCCCGTCAGCCGTCAGCTCGTGGCCCTGCGCATCGTCTATGAGAAGACGCCGGGCGAGCGGATGATCTGGCTCGACGGCCGCTCGCGTCCGTCACCCTACGCGCTGCGGTCGTGGGACGGCTTCTCGACCGGCCGCTTTCTCGGCGACACGCTCGAGATCACGACGACCCACCTGAAGGAAAGCTACGTGCGCCGCAACGGCGTGCCGGCCAGCTTCCGCGCCACCGTGATTGAGCACATCTCGCTCCAGGAACCGTTTCTCGAGTGGACGTTCACCGTCATCGATCCCGACTATCTGACCGAGCCGCTCGTCCGCAGCGCGACCTACGCGCGCGCGCCGACGCTGCAGCTGCCGCTCTATCCCTGTCAGCCCGAGGAGTACCAGCCTGGCGAGCGGTACCGCGTGCCGCATTACCTCGTGGGCGAGAATCCCTACCTCACGGAATCAGCAGTGAAGTACCGGATGCCGCAGGAAGGCACGCGCGGCGGCGCCGAGACGACGTATCCGGCATGGAGGTCCAAGGGCGCGACGCTCGATCCGCCGAAGGAGCAGTACGCCTACAAGCCGGAGTACACCGACGCGTCGACGCGTATTGCGGAGCGTGCCGATGCCGAGCCGGCGCGCACGCCGGCCTACGACCGCGTCGACACGCTCCACGTCGGCGGCAACGTGTATCTCATTGCGGGCGCCGGCGGCAACATTGCCGTCTCGGCCGGAGGCGACGGCGTACTGATGGTCGATTCGGGCGCGGCCGCGGCGAGCGATCGCGTGCTGGCGGCGATACGCCAGATCGTCCAGACCCTGCGGGCGCCGGAACCGCCCGAGGCGGCCTCGCCGTACTCGAATACGTGGCTGGCCATGCACGCGCCGCCGGAGCCGGCCATCCGCTTCATCATCAACACCAGCGGCAGCCTCGATCATGTGGGCGGCAATCCCGCGATCCGGAAGTCGCCGATGTTCCGCCTCCTCGGCTTTCGCAATCCATCGCTCAGCCTGCAGGTCCTGGCGCATGAAGGGGTGCAGCGCCGGCTGGCTGAGGCCGCCACGGCGGATCTGGCGCCCACCGACACATATGCGTCGGACCGGTACACGCTGTACCGGTTCTTCAACGGGCAGGCGGTGCAGCTCTTCCACGTGTCGAACGGGGTCACCGACGGCGACACGATGGTCTGGTTCCGCCGCTCGGACGTGATCGTCGCCGGCGACGTCTACAACAGCGACATCTATCCGCCGATCGACGTCGGCCGCGGCGGCAGCATCGACGGCGTCATCGAGGCACTCAACCGCCTCGCCGACATGTCGGTTACCGAATTCATGTCGCAGGGCGGCACGATGATCGTCCCGGGCCACGGCTGGATCGGCGACGCGTCCGACGTCGGCCTCTACCGCGACATGCTGATCGTCGTCCGCGATCGCATTCAGAGCCTGATCGACCGCGGCATGACGCTCGCGCAGGTCAGGGCCGCGAAGCCGACGATGGATTACGACCCCATGTACGGGCGGCAGCGGGGCGTGACGGCGCCGTTCGTCGAGGCGGTCTACCGAAGTCTCGCGGAGAAGAAAAAGCCATGACGATGCGAGTGTCATTCGCCGCGCTCGTCGGTGCCGCTGTGCTGCTGTCCGCCGTGTCGCTCATCGCGCACCATTCGTTCGGCGGCACCTACAACGTCGATCGGCAGATCACGATCAAGGGGACGATCGTGCAGCTCACGCTGCGCTCGCCGCATTCGTTCGTGTACGTCGAGGTGCCGGATCAGGGCGGCGCGCCGCAGCGCTGGACGATCGAGGGCGCGTCGGCGCAACAGTTCGCGCAGCAGGGGTTCGAGAAGGACGCGTTCAAGGTGGGCGATCCGGTCGAGATCGTCGGCAACCCATCGCGCAGCCCGAACAGCACGCGCGCGCGGCTCATCAAGATCACGCGGACGACCGACGGCAGGACGTGGGGATCGCG
>CAZGLC010000121.1:0-14346 GCA_964526235.1 uncultured Bifidobacteriaceae bacterium | reverse complement strand
GCGCGCCAGCGCGTCGTACGTGCGGTCGCGCGAGCGGGCCGGGGCATCGACGGTGGCGAGCGGCGGGCCGAGCACCGTCCCTTCTCCTGCCGGGCCGTGGCAGGACGCGCAGTCGCGCCCGTAGAGCTCGACGCCCAGCGACGGTTCGGGCCGCGCGGCCTCGACGGCCGCGCGCGTGGGCGCCGACGGCCCAAGGCTGCGGAGGTGCGCGACGAGCGCCGTGAGCTCTTCGGGACGCAGCGTGCCGTTGGGCCCGGCCAGCGGCGGCATCCGGCGCCCGGGGCGTCCCTGCGTGATCGTCCCTTCGAGGAAGACGTCCGACGCGATGTCGAGAAAGTCGGGGGACGCGATGGCGGGGAAGCGCGTCGGCTGCCCGCCGTAGTTGTTCCCTTCGCCGCGAGGGCCGTGGCACGCGCTGCAGTAGGCGGCAAAGGCCGCCTCGCCCGGGAGCAGCGGGCGGGCTTCGGCCAGCAGCATCCGGCGTACGCGATCGCGTGGCAGATATTCGGCCGGCAGATCGCGCCGCCGAAGCGACAGGATCCAGGTGGTCAGCAGATCCGCTTCGGCGGCGGTGAACGGCTGCGGCACCATCAGGCTCGCCGGCACCACGCCCGCCGGATCGAGCAGATGCTGGCGCAGGTAGTTGACGAGCGTCGGCGTGCCCGCGACGCCCGTGAAGTTCAGATCCCCGATCGGCTTCAGCCCCGCGGCGTCGAGCGCCGGCGCCTCGTCGCCGCCGTGGCCGTCCACCTTGTGGCAGCCGAGGCACCCCTTCCTGAGCGCCAGCGCCTCGGCCTCGCGCACGCGCGGTGCCGGCGAGCTGTTGTGGCACGTGCCGCAGCCGGCCTCGATATGTGCGCGCGGCAGCATCTGCTGATCCCAGTGCGACACGAAGCCGTGCGCCGCGTCCGTCGTCGTCGCGCGTCCCTGCCCGCCGTGGCACACGGTGCAGCCGAGCTCCGCCGGGTCGTGCGGGATTGTCGGGTGCGCCGCAAACAGCGGATCGCCAGGCACCGGACCGGCCTCGCCCATGCCGAGGTGGCACGAGACGCAGCGATCGGTGACGCCGAGATCGGGCTTCCAGATCTGCTGCAGCGCGATTGGGATCGTGCGCATGCCCGCGCCGGGGGCGAGCGCGTTGTAGTGCTGCTGCGCCGTGCGCCATTCGGCGAAGTACGGGCGCAGCGGCGCCACGGCGAGCGCGGCGAGGAAGCCGAGGCTGACGGCGGCCAGCACTCGGAGCAGGCGCCCGAGGCCCGCGTCACCAGGCCGCTTCGACGATCCCCGCAGGTCAGTAGATGCCATCGCGCCAAGGAAGCGTGTAGGCCCAGCCGGGACCGCGGAAGAGCACCCCAATCACGGTGAGCGCGGTCGTGGCGAGGAGGAACCAGGTGAAGATCCAGAACGCAAGGCTCCGGCGCCCCAGCCAACCGAGGGTGCCAGTCGTGTGCGGCCAGAGCTCGGGGAGCGTCATCGCCGCCGCGACGGCCCACAGCGGCACGAGCACCGGCCACAGCGGATGGCTCGCCGTGAGGACGAGCAGCGCCGAGAGCGCCGCCACGCCGGCCCAGAGCGGCACGAGCACCCGCAGGGGCCGGGCCTCGGAGAGCGGCCGCCGTTCGAGATTGACGTTGAAGTAGGGGATGACGACGAGCGCCACGATGACGAGCGTGGGCATCAGCACGCCGGAGACCATCGGCGGGTAGTAGTGGAGCAGCTCCTGCAGGCCGAGGAAGTACCAGGGGGCCTTGGCCGGGTTCGGCGTCTTGAGCGGGTCGGCCATTTCCTCGAGCGGGGCGTCGAAGAAGATCGCCAGCAGCACGAGGCCCAGCGACAACAGGAGCAGCGCCAGCAGCTCGCGCACCAGCAAGTGCGGCATCGTCATGACGACCGGCTCGCCGGTCTCGTCGACCGCCGGGCGGCGCTCGTCTTGGATGACGACGAGCCGCACGGGCGTGCGGCGGGCGTCGTCGCCCGCGTCGAGCACGAAGCGCGGCGGGGCGGCGCTCACGATGGCTCCCCTCCCGGCGGCCCGAGGTGGATCCCGCCATCCTTGCGGATGCGCCAGATGTGCACCGAGACGCCGAGCACGAGGAAGAGCGGCAGCACCACGCAGTGGAGGACGTAGAAGCGGAGCAAGGCGTTCTCGCTGACCGCGTGGCCGCCGAGCAGCAGGAACTTCGTGGGCGGACCGAGCACGGGCATCGCGTCGGCCATGTTGGTGCCCACCGTCACCCCCCAGAAGGCGAGCTGGTCCCATGGCAGCAAGTAGCCTGTGTAGGAGAGCAGCACCGTGAGGACGAGCAGGACGACGCCGATCACCCAGTTGAACTCGCGCGGCGGCCGGTACGCGCCGGCGAAGAACACGCGGATCATGTGGAGGAAGACGAGCGCCACCATCGCGTGCGCCGCCCAGCGGTGCAGGTTGCGCAGGAACGGTCCCATGTAGACCGCGTACTGCAGGTCCTTCATGTCCTCGTACGCACGCGGGACCGACGGGTGGTAGTAGAACATCAGGAACACGCCGGTCACGACGAGGATGAGATAGCTCGCCGCCGAGAGCCCGCCCAGGTAGAGCGTCCGCGTGAACGCGATCGCGCGGAGCCGCACCTTCACCGGATGGATGTGCAGGAAGAAGTTGCCGAACACCGCCAGCGACCGGTTCCGGTTCGTGTCGAGCGGCCCGTGGCGCACGATCGAGCGGTACACGCGGTTCATACGGCGAGCACCATGTCGCGCGACACGATTACCGCCGTGTCGACCACGAGGCGGCCGTTCTCCAGCGTGAGCGCCAGCCGGGGCAGCGGACGCGGCGCCGGTCCGTTGACCACGGCCCCGTCTGTGGCGAACCGGCTGCCGTGGCAGGGGCAGAAGATGACGGCGTTCTCCGCCTCGTACCGCGTGAGGCAGCCGAGGTGCGTGCACACTGCCGTCATCGCCACGAACCCCGCCGCCGCTCGCATCAGGTAGACGCGCTGCTCCGGCAGTACCACGAGCGTGCCCACCGGGATGTCTTCGGGGCGGCCGATGCGGAAGCGCGTCGGCGCCTCGAAGAGCACCTCCGGCCACATGAACCGGATCGCCGTCACGCTGGTGCCGAGGCCGGCCACGCCGACGGCCGCGGCGCCGAGCGCGGCGAGGAACTCGCGGCGCGAGCGCTCGCGGTCATCGAGCGGAAGCTGAAGGTCGTCGACGAGCTCCATGCGGTCACATCACCACATCGGCCATCTGCATGACGGCCGCTTCGTCCGACCGGTAGAACGCCTGCATCGTGATGCAGGCGGTGGGGCAGCGGCGCGCGCACAGGCCGCAGCGGATGCAGGCGGTTTCGTCCTTCAGGAGCATGGCGCCGTTGGGCGCCTCGATGAACTCGGCCGGGGCGCCATTGGGCAGGAGCGCCCGCGCCTCAGTGGTCACCTCGGCCACGCGGACGATCGACGTGAGCTCGATGCACTGCTCGGGGCAGACGTCGGCGCACCCGCCGCACTGGATGCACTCGCTCCCGCGCACCGCGGAGGAGTCGAAGATCGTGTTGACCCAGCAGTGCAGGCAGCGGCTCCCCTCGGCGCGCGCCTCCGCCTCGGTGAGGGGCAGCTCCACCTCCTCGCGCGCCTGGCGGCGCTCGATCGGCAGCACCGGCACGCGCCGCCGCGGAATCCGCTCGTAGTCGCCGCGGGCGAACGGGTGGTCGTAGCCGAAGGTGGGGAAGACCCGCACCGTGTACCGCGGCGGCGGATCGACGCGGCCGGTTAGGAACGTGTCGATCGACTTCGCCGCGCTCCGGCCGTCGGCGACGGCCGAGATGAGGATGCGCGGCCCGAACGCGATGTCGCCGCCCGCGTACACGCCCGGCACCGACGAGGCGAGGTTGGTGTCGACGACGATCGTCTGCTGGGGCGTCAGGGCGAGGCCGTGGCCGTCGCCGAGGAAGGCGAGGTCGGCGATCTGGCCGACGGCCAGAATCACCGTGTCGCACGCGATCTCCTGCTCCGATCCGGGGACGAACTCCGGCGCGAAGCGGCCGTCTGCGTCGAAGACGCGCGCGACGTCGATCGTCTGGAGCGCGTTGACGTGCCCGTTGCCGAGAATCGCCTTCGGCCCGCGGCGGTGCACGAGGCGGATCCCCTCGTGCGCGCCTTCCTCGATCTCCTCCGGATCGGCGGGCATCTCCTCGCGCGACTCCAGCGAGAGGAGCGTCACCTCGCGCCGGAGCAGCCGCGCGGCGGCAATCGCCGCGTCGATGGCGAGATGGTGATGCTCCTCGCCGGGCTCGGTGGTGCCGCCGAAGCGGCGCGCCGAGCGCGCCACGTCGAAGGCGACGTTGCCGCCGCCGACCACCACGACGCGGCGCCCGACCTCCAGCGGGACACCAAGGTTGACGTGGGCGAGAAAATCGACGGCTGTCAGCACGCCGGGCGTGTCCGCGCCGGGCAGCTTGAGCATTTTGCCTTTGCGGCACCCCGCGGCCACGAACACCGCGTCGAAATCGCTGCGCAACCCGGCGAACGTGATGTCGCGGCCGATCTCCACACCCAGCCGGAACTCGACGCCCAGGTGCCGGATGAAGGCGACCTCGCGGTCGACCAGTTCGCGCGGGAGCCGGTACGCGGGAATGCCGAGGCGCATCATGCCGCCGACCACCGGCGCCGCGTCGAAGACGACGGCACGGTGACCCATGAGTGCGAGGTCGTGCGCGCAGGCGAGCCCTGCCGGTCCCGCGCCGATGACGGCGATGCGGCCGGCGCGCGCGGCCGGCGGCCGCGGCCGCTCCACCACGCGCGCGATCTCGTCGAAGGTGGCGGCGCTTTCGACGCCGTACCGCTCGGTGACCACCCGCTTCATCGCGCGGATCGCAATCGGCGCGTCGATCTGGCCGCGGCGGCAGGCGGCCTCGCACGGGTGCGCGCAGACGCGGCCGCAGACCGACGCGAGCGGGTTTGGCGCCCGCGCCAGCAGGTACGCCTCGCGGTACCGCCCCTGGGCGATCAGGCTCACGTACCCGCCGGCGTTGGTGTTCACCGGACACGCGGCACGGCACGGAAAGTTGGTTTCGAGGTAGCGGGCGACAGGGAGGCTCATCGCGCGTCAGGCGGACTGCAACGTCCGTTCCCCGCCGCGCGGGCACCGGTCACGTCGAAGAGGCGCGAAAAACCGCGGAATGTTTTCATGGCGCGCGGAAAAATCCGCGCGCGCCAGGCCAATTGGCCGTCACTGGCCCTTACGGCGTGGCGTGTTCGTGGGTCTTGACCGCGCCGCGCTGCTCGCGCGCGAAGTCCTGCAGCTGGCGGCGTGCAGCGTCGAACGCCTCGCGGATCGCGACCGGTGCGTACCGGTGCTCGTGGCTGACGACGAGCGGTGGGCCGCCCGGCACGGTGACTTCCACGTGGATCCGGACATGTCGCCCGCTGCGGTGATGCCGATGCGGCACTTCGATACGGACGCGACAGCCGACGATCCGGTCGTAGAACTGTTCCAGCCAGGCGACTCGCTCGCGGATGTCATGGTCGAGCGCGTCCGACGACGACAGGCCATGAAACACGACATGCGTGGGTACGAAGGTCATGAAAACCTCGTTTCGCCGAGCGCCCCGTCCGCTAGAGGCGCCTGGGCAGCCGCGCGAGGATGCGGACCAGGGCCTCGTCGATCTGCCGCTCCATCCAGTCCTGCTGCTCGAGCACGCCCTCGATGCTGCGCTCGGCCCATCCCCGCCAGACGAGCCTGCCGCTGCGCGCGTCGACGACGTCGAGGATCAGCATGCCGGCTTCGAATTCCATGACCCGCACGCCGCAGGCCTGGTCGTAACAGGCGCCGCCACGCGCGCGATCGAACGGGTCGACGGCGATCCGGCGCGTGACGCTGGCGTGGTAGTGCATCAGCAGATCGGGATCCATCACGGGCTCGTCGCCGAAACCCTTGCCGGCCAAGCCTCGTTGCACCGCGCCTTCGACGTAGTCCTGGAAGTACGCGTTCTCTGCGAGCCGCGGATCCTCGGGTGGAAGCGGGTCGGGCGGCGCCCAGTCGTAGCTGCGGTATTGCGCGAAGTCGGTGCTTCGCTCGACGTACGAGCCGGCGTGTCTGGCCGCGCAGCCGCCGGCCACGACCGCCATCACTGTGACAGCCGTGGGGATGAAGAGTCGAGTCATGGGCCGGTACCTCGGTTTCGGAAAATGAGCAGCGGATCCATGGGCGTCACGCCGCCGTGGCGCGTGCCCATCCGGCTTCGCGCAGCCGCTGCGCCACCTCCGCGTGGCGCTCGAACGCGCGATGCGCGGCATCGAACCGCTCGATCGTCGAAGCCGACACATCCCAGTGCGGCACGATGCAGACCTCGAAGACACGATTGCCCGCGGTGTCGATTTCGCAGGTGATGGCGTCGGTCCGGCGGCGAAAGACCCATCGGAGCACACGCACGGAGGATGGTTGTGGAGTCTTCATGACGCTATCCGAAGGGGCAACGGCGATGCCAGACGGCGTGCAGGTCGGGTTTCGCCGTAATAGGCCGTGATCCATGCACAACGATCGCGACGGCGCTCGCGCGCGGAGCGGATTATCCCAGCCGATCGGGAAAAATCCCGCAGCCGCTGCGCCGCTCTCACCGCTGTGCGTCCTGGTACGAAGGATGCTCACTCGTACGCGGGAGGCGTTATGGGTCTGACGATTTCTCGCATCCTCGTTCCGGTTGATTTGAGCGCGTACTCGGAGCGTGCGCTGGAGTACGCCATCGCGCTCGCCGGGCGGCTCGGCGCCTCGCTGCACCTGCTGCATGTCGTCGAGGATCCGATGGCCACTGGCGTCTGGGGTGGCGAAACAGTGATCCCGGACTTGCCCGAGCTGCGCCAGGAGCTGGTTGACGACGCGGAACGGCGCCTCGTGGCATATCGCGAGGCAGCCGAGCGGGTCCGCGTGCCCGTCGTGACCACGGTGCGCCTCGGTCTTGCGGCGATCACGATCGTCGAGCACGCGAAGTCACTTGGCGTCGATCTCATCGTGATCGGGACGCACGGGCGCACTGGCCTGGCCCACCTTCTGATGGGGAGCGTGGCCGAGCGCGTGCTGCGCCACGCGCCGTGCCCGGTGCTCACCGTTCGTGAAGGGGCTCAGCGTGAGCAGGCGAGCGCCGCAGAGGTTCACGCGATGGTCGAAGCCCGGTGCTAGCGTGGGCTGGCCGCGTCGATGGCTTCGGCGGGTCGAGAGCGATGGCGCACACGATCGTGGGTCAACGGTTCCAGCGCCTTGCGTGAGAGGAGGAAGCTCGATGTTCGGTCACCCCGATCCTGAGGTCCTCGTCGTCGGCGCGGGTCCGGTCGGTCTCGTCGCGGCCCTGTTCCTGCACGAGTACGGGGTCCGTGTGGCGATCGTCGACATGCACCAGCGGACGACCCAGCACAGCTACGCCCTCGCGATCCATCCGCGCACGCTCCGGATTCTCGACGAGGCGGGACTCTTCGAAGAGCTGATCGGCGCGGGGCGAAAGCTGACGAAGGTCGCCTATTACGAAGGGCGGGAGAGGCGCGCCGAGATCGACTATTCGGCCCTCGCGTCCAAGCATCCGTATCTCCTCGTCATCCGCCAAAGCCTGCTGGAGAGGGCCGCGGAGGAGGCGCTCCGCCGGAAGAAGGTCAAGGTCCTCTGGGGACACCGGCTCCAGGCTCTCACTGTAGACGGCGGGACCCTCCGGGTAGACGTCGCGAAGCTCGACCAGGTCGCGATGGGCTACCCCGTCGCGCGAAGCGAGTGGGTCGTCGTGCGAAGCGAGACGATCCGACCGGCCTATGTGATCGGCGCCGACGGGTACGACTCGGCCGTGCGGCGGATGTCCGGCATCGAGATGGAGGAGCATGGCGCGGGCCAGATCTTCTCCGTCTACGAGATCGAGGCGGCGGGGGAGCTTCCCGCCGAAGTGCGCGTGATTGTCGATCCAGACCTGACGAGCGTCTACTGGCCCCTGGAGGAGGGGCGATGCCGGTGGGGATTCCAGATCCGGGACGCCTCGGAACACACAGCCTCGATGGAGCGGCTCGGGCAGCTGATCGCCGAGAGGGCTCCCTGGTGCATGGCGCGACCGACCCGGATTTACTGGTCGACGGTCGGTTTGTTCGAGCGTCGGCTGACGCGGAGCTTCGGCAAGGGAGGCCTCTGGCTCGCCGGGGACGCCGCGCACCAGGCGGCTCCGGTCGGCGTGCACAGTATGAACTCCGGGCTGGCCGAAGCGCGCGAGCTGGCAGCGCGCATATCGCGGATCCAGCGCGGGGGGGGACCACCGTCGCTTCTCCAGGAGTTCGCGACCGAGACGCACGAGGTGTGGCAAGGGCTCCTCGGCGCCGGCCGGGCGGTGCGCGCGCTTCCGGGGGCAAACCCGTGGGTCCGGCAGACGGCGGCGAGGATCCTCGCCTGTGTTCCTGCCTCGGGAGACGACCTCGAAACCCTGCTCGAGCAGGTCGGTCTCACAGCCGCGCCGTGAGGGCGCGACGCCGCGCACCGCGCCGGAAAGACGCAGGATTGGGTCCAATCCGGCGCTGGTCCCGACCGCCGACATGCGCGCACGTCGGCGGTTGCGCCAACCGGCATCCATTGATGCGCGGTCGTCAATGCCGGGTTTGCTCCCGGTCAGCCTCCCAATGCGAGCACCGTTCGCACTCCTCGTCCGAGACATTTCGACGGTCGCCGGTCCGGAGACAGACCCAGGGCGTCTCTGGCTGGAAGGCCTCGGGAACGCCCAACACGCGGTAGCCAAGTCGGCACCACCGGCAGTCCCGCACCGTCTGGATCGGCTTGCCGTTGTTCGTCGCCATGTCGGCTACTCCTCTTCGTTGATACGGTGGCGCTCATTCGGATCGCTGCGGTAGAGCGGCTCCGGCAACTCCTCCGGCTGGCACCCCTCGAACGCTCCGTCCGCAGGCAGGAACGGTTCTACGCTGAGGCCCGTGAAGGCCACGGTCGGCAGCGCCAGGTCGAGAATGTCGAGGACGAGGTTCGCGTGGACGTCAACGAGCACGAGATCGCGGCCGACAAAGCGGTACGTCAGCTCCGGCGGCAGTGGCGGCAGCATCGTCAGGAACGGCCACCTCGTGGCAGAGACACCCCAGGGAATCGGCTGGTTGATTTCCGGCTTCCATCGGTCGATATCCTCGTCGCCCTCGGGCGGCCAGCTGATCATCCCCGGATCGTAGTCGTTGTCGCGGATCGCGTTCGCGATCCGCAAACGAAAGAGGTCCGCCACGTCGGGCGTGAAGAAGCCGCTCTGTGCTGCCTGCGGCCGCGCATCGCGCAAGGCCGTGCGCAACGCCTCCGCAGCCATCTCGGCCTGCTCCGGATCTGCGAGGAACCAGCCGGGCGGCCAGGCGCGTTCCAGGCGGCGGTGCAGCGTGACGTAGTGCTCGACCGCCTGCTGGAACGACGCGTGCGCGCGCGCGTCCTCGGCGGCATTGCCGAAGCGCCCATGCTGACAGTCGGCTGGGGGAGCCATAACGAGTGGCAAGACGAGTGTCGGAATCGACAGGACCATTGCGCTCAGCATAGTCACCTCCCGTCAACAACCGTTCGACGGAGAACCACTATCTGTGCCATGGTCCAGGCGGGCCGCCCGCATACGCCAGCGCGCCATCGAGGCCTGTCGTGATGGAAATTTCACCGGCAGGCGCGAGTTTTCGCGCGAGTCATGCGGCCGTCTTGGCCGCCTTGACCGGTTCCTCGATCTCGCCAGGCAGACTCACGCCCACGCCGCACGTTGTCGGACGCAACGGCCGTACGTAGGTATCGCTGGCGACACGGTGGTGCTGACCGGGACGAGCCAGCCGAGCGCGACGACGCGGACGAGATCTGCTGAGGGATTCCTGGCACACCCATTGCTAAGGTTGGCGCCATGACCGACACGACTGACAGCGCGGTGTACGCGCGGATCCGCGCCGAATACCACGAAATGCCTGGCATGCGCCTGACGCTCGCGCAGGCGGCGCGCCTCTTCGCTCTCGAGCCCGCCCGCTGTGCGCGGGCGCTCGACAGGCTTGTCGCCGAAGGTGCGCTCTGGACCAACGGTCGCGAGTTCCTCGGCCACACATCAGGCCGCCACGCCGCGTAGCCTCACTCTCCCCGACGTGTCACGCAGGGCACTAGATCTTTCGCGGTCGGTGCGGAATATTTCCCGCGGGGACGCGCCATGACGACTGCCCACGTGCTCATCGTCGATGACGAGAATTTGGTTCGCTGGTCGCTGCGCGAGCGGCTCGCGCGGGAGGGATACGAGGTGAAGGAGGCGGCCACGGCGGCCGCAGCGCTCGAGCAAATGGCCGAGGAGGTCGATCTCGTGCTGCTGGACTTCCGGCTGCCGGACGCCGACGGCCTGGACGTGCTCCGCCGGATCAAGGAGCTGTCGCCCGACACGCTCGTCATCCTGATGACGGCGTACTCGACGGTGCAGAACGCGGTCGAGGCGATGCGCCTCGGGGCGTATCACTACGTGAACAAGCCGTTCAATCTCGACGAGGTGGCGCTCATTGTGGAGAAGGCGCTCGAGACGTGCCGGCTGCGCCGCGAGGTGCGCTCGCTGCGGACGAGCCAGGGGCGCGAGTACGGCTTCGACGCGATCATCGGCGGCTCGCCGGCGATGGTGCAGGCCAAGCGGCTGATGGCGCGCATCGCCACGAGCCCGGCGTCGACGGTGCTGCTGACGGGCGAGACCGGCACCGGCAAGGACCTGGCGGCCAAGGTCATTCATTACAGCAGCGAGCGCGCGGCGCGGCCGTTCGTGAACATCACCGCGTCGGCGCTGCCCGAGCAGCTCCTCGAGAGCGAGCTGTTCGGCCACGAGCGCGGGGCCTTCACCGACGCGCGTCAGCAGAAGCGCGGGCTCGTCGAGATCGGCGACGGCGGCACCGTTTTTCTCGACGAGATCGGCGAGATGACGCCGGGGCTCCAGGCGAAGCTCCTGCGCTTCCTCGAGGAGAAGACGTTCAAGCGCGTCGGCGGGCTGGCCGACATCCGCGTCGACGTGCGCGTGATCGCGGCAACCAACCGCGATCTGGAGCACGAGGTGCGCGCGGGCAAGTTCCGTGAGGATCTCTTCTACCGCCTGCAGGTGATGCCGATTACGCTGCCGCCGCTGCGCGACCGCGACGGCGACATCCCGCTGCTCGTCAACTACTACATCGACCGCTACAACCGGGAGTTCCGCAAGCGGGTCCGCGGCGCCACCGGCGACGCGATGGCGCTGCTCGCGCGCTACGGCTGGCCGGGCAACATCCGCGAGCTGCGCAACGCGATTGAGCGGGCGATGCTGCTGATGGACCGCGACTGGCTCGAGCCGCACGATTTCTCCTCGCTGACGCGCGCGGCGGCCGGCGCGCTCCAGTTCCAGCTGCCTCCCGGCGGCGTGGTGCTCGAGGAGGTGGAGCGGCAGCTGCTCGTGCAGGCGCTCGAGCGCGCCCGCGGCAACCAGACGCATGCCGGACATCTCCTCGGGATCAACCGCGACCAGGTGCGCTACCGGATCGAGAAATTCGGCCTGGCGCGGCCGCACCCGGGCCGCGCGGCGGACGCGCACGAGCACACCCCGGTGGGAGCGGGGCACGGATGATGGAGCTGCTCACGGCGCTGGAGGCCAGCCGTTTGTCCATCTTCCTGCGCGAGTCGACGAGCGTCTGGGCCTATCCGACGGTGCTGATGCTGCACACGGCGGGCCTGGCGCTGCTCGTCGGCCTCAACGCCGCGCTCGACCTCCGCCTGCTCGGCGTCGGACGGGGTGTGCCTCTGGATGCGGTCGAGACGTGGTTCCCGGTCATATGGATCGGGTTCTGGCTGAACCTCGTGACCGGCGTGATGCTGTTTGCCACCGATCCGATCCGGCTGGGCACGACGACGATCTTCTTCAGCAAGCTGGGGATCGTGGCGGCCGCCGTCGTGCTGATTCCGTTCCTGCGGCGTGCGGTGCACGGCGGCGCCGCGGGCCGGGCCCCGTCGATATCGCCGGGGGCCCGGGCCTGCGCGCTGCTGTCGCTGCTTCTCTGGACGGCGGCGATCGTGACCGGCCGGTTCATGGCCTACGTCTCGGAGATCTCGTGATGGAGCAGCTCAAGGCCTGGATCGACGTCCTGCTCGCCTCGACCGCCTGGGACGACTCGCTCATCGCCTTCCTCCATGCCACGGCGCTGTCGCAATGGGTCGTCAGCGGGCAATGGGTGTGGCCGGTTGCCGAAACGCTGCATTTCGTCGGACTGGCACTGCTCATCGGGATTGTCGCGCCGCTCGACGCGCGGCTGATGGGTTTCATGCCGCGGGTTCCGATCGCCGCGCTGCACCGGATGGTGCCGTGGGCGATTGCCGGATTCGTCCTGTGCCTCGCGACGGGCCTCCTCTTCTTCGTCGGGACGCCGGAGCAGTACATCCCGAACGAGTCGTTCTGGGTGAAAGTGCTCTTTCTGGCCGTGGCCGGCGGGAACATGCTGGCGTTCGAGACGACGCAGCGCGCGCGCGCCGCCGCGCTCCCGCCGGGCGTGGCGACGCCGGCCGCCTTCAAGGTGATCGGCGGCGTGTCGCTGGCCTCCTGGTTCATGGTCCTGTACTGGGGCCGGATGCTGCCGTTCGCCGTCGGCGCCTCCTTCTGACCCGTCGTCAGCGTCCGCTCTTGTCCGCGCCGGACCGGTTCTGCGGCAGATCTTCGACGCGCGCGATGAGCGCACGATATACAGGGCTGCTATCGAACCGGTAAGAGGCCGCAAACGCACGCGCCTCTTCAAGTCCCTGGAGCACGCGTTCGAGATCCGTCGCCATTGCCGATTATTCTACCTGCGGGCCCTTGGACCGCCGCTACGCGACTTGTGTGACCGCATTGGTCGGGAGCGTCAGCGTAAACACGCACCCGCCGTCGTCCGGGCAGGCCAGGATGAGGCTGCCACCGTGGAGCTCGGCCGTTCGGCGCGCGATGGGCAGCCCGAGGCCGCCGCCGCGCGCCTTGGTGGTGAAGAACGGCTCGAAGACGCGCTCGCGGAGATCCGGAGGAATCCCGGGGCCGGTGTCGCGGATCTCGAGCGCGCATACCTCGTCGCGGCGCGTGACGGTCACCGTGATGCGCCCGGTTCCGCCCATCGCCTGGGCCCCATTGAGGAACAGGTTCAGGACGGCGGCGCGCAGCAGGTCGGCGTCCGCCGTCAGCGTGGCGTCCGGACCCTCGACCGTGACGTCGACGGCGGCCCCGGCCGGGTCGCGCCGCAGGAGCGTCGCGGCTTCCGTCAGGAGCGTGCGCAGCTGCACCACCGAGGGCTTCGGTGGCCGCGGCCGCGCAAAGAGCATCAGATCGTTGATGAGATCGCCGAGCGCATCGATCCGCGCGACCACGTCGCGCATGACCGGGACGTCCGGGTCGGTCGGGGCGCGGCGCGCCATCAGGACCTGCAGGACCCCCTTGATGCCGGCCAGCGGATTGCGGACCTCGTGCGCCACGACCGCCGCCATCTGGCCGACGCGGGCGAGCGCCGCTTGCTGGGCGAGCCGTTCCTCGGCGGCCTTGCGCGCCGTGATGTCCGCGCGAATCGCGATGTACTGATACGGCTTCCCACCCGCGTCGAGGAACGGCACGATCGTCGTATCCACCCAGTAGAACGCCCCGTCCTTCGCGCGGTTGCGGATCTCGCCGTGCCAGACCCGGCCGCCCGCGATCGTCCGCCACAGATCGCGCATGAAGGCCTTCGAGTGGTAGCCGGAGTTGATGATCCGGTGATCCTGGCCGATGAGCTCCTCGCGCGAGTACTTCGAGATCTCGGAGAACTTGTCGTTCGCGTACGTGATCCGGCCGGTCACGTCCGTGGTTGCCACGATCGCGGCATGATCGAGCGCGCGCGTGATGTCCGCCAGTTGCTGCACGTTGGAGAACCAGCGCCGCTCGAGGCGCTTGGAGTACATCACCAGCGTGGCGGTGGAGATGAAGACCAGCGCCATCAGCGGATGGTTCACGAACGTCGAAGCGGGCGCGCCAGGCGTCCACCCGGCGATGGCATCCACGATCAGCAGCGCCGTGGCGACCATGGCCGCCGTGATCGAGTAGCCCTGCCAGCTCGTCCAGAGTCCCATCAGGATGACGAGCACGTACAGAATCCCGGCGGCGTAGCCGAGCGGCTGCTGGAGATCGATGATGAAAATCGCCGCGGTGGCCACGAGCGCGCCGGCATAGATGAACGCGTGGCGCGTGGCGAGGGAGGCGCCGGTGTCTCGCGCGGGGCTCATCGGTATACTGATGGCGGGTCCGCCTTCGGCGGAACCGGCCCTACAGCATCTTGTCTGCCGCCACCATTCTCATCGTCGACGACGAGGCCCTGGTACGCTGGTCGCTGCGGGAGCGGCTCGCCGGCGACGGGT
>CAZGLC010000120.1:0-14372 GCA_964526235.1 uncultured Bifidobacteriaceae bacterium | reverse complement strand
GACACCGCATACGCGTAACTGCGCCGGTTTTCAGGCGTTTCGCGACAGAAACTAGACTAGCCCGGACCCCTTAGGCGGGCCACTCTCTACTTGTCGGTCTTCCGCAGTCTCCGTTCGGCGACGAACTCACCGAGCGCGAGATCGGCCTGAGTCGAGTCGAACCCGATCTGCACCAGGTCGAGGTCGAGTTCTTTGGCGGCGCGCTGCACCTCGCCCTGCCATTCGCGGATCCGCACCGCGAGGCGTGACAGCGAGGCGCGCGACAGCGTGCACGTGTGTCCCGTCTCCACATCGACCACATCGATCCAGCCTGCCGATACATGCGGCACCTCGAACGCGAACGAGCTGTCGACCATGATCAGGAACACGTCGTGGATCGCATTCAGGAGCGCCAGCTCGCGCAGCACCGCGTCGTAATCGTCGAACAGAAAATCCGAGATCACCGGCACCATCGAGGTGTTGCGCAAGTAGCCGCCGAGCGTTGTACTGATGTCGCCGTTTCGCTTGACCGGCTGCAGCCCGGCCAGATGCTGATACGCGTCGAGACAGTGCACGACGTGGCTCTTGCCCGTGCGAGGCCGAATTCGGCCGAGATGCTGAAACCCCTCGTCAAACATCACCACGCCGAAAGGGTCCTGGAAAAACACCGCGGACAACCCGATCGTCGCCAGCGCGCGAGCAACGACTCCGGCGATTGGCACACCATCGACACCGCACCGCGTCGAGAGCGACAGATCGGCGACTGCGACCACATTGGCGATGCTCGGCTGCTCGAACTCGCGCACGACTAGTGGCGAAAAATTCGTGAGCGAGGACTGGACCCAATCAATCGACGAGAACTTGTCGCCCGTCTGCCAGTCGCGGAGGCCGACGAAGTCGAAGCCCGAGCCCTGCGACCGGCTGCGGTGATCGCCGATCGTCACCTCGCGCAGGCGCTTGAGGAGCACCAGTTCGATTTCGGTGATATCGGCCAGGGTGACGACCGGCTCGCCGTCGGTCCGTCTCGACCTCATGGAATTGGAACCCGCTCCACAATGTCCTGAATCACGGCCTCGGACGTCAGGCCGTGGCTCGCGGCGTGAGGGCCGAGCCAAATGCGGTGACCCAAGATGTACGGCGCGAGGTCCTGAATATCCTCCGGATACACCTCGGCCCGATGCCGCTGCAGCAGCGCCCACACCTTCGCCAGGCGGCCCCAGCAGATGATGGCGCGCGGTGAAGCGCCGAGATCCACGCCGCGCTCCACGAGATCGGAAGGCGAGTGCACGAGCCAGTCGGTGGCCGGATTGTAGGGCCGCGTCGCAGCCACGAGCCGCTGTATGTATTTTCCGAGTCGCTCGTGTAGAAAGACGCGCTCACTGATGACCGAGCGGAGCTCAATGATGCGCTCTTTCGTCATGAGCGGGTTGAGCCGGACACGTTTGAAGTCGAAGTGGACGAGCTTCTCCTCTTCGTCCGGCGGCAGGTATCCAATGGTGATCATTATGGCAAAGCGATCCGTTGCCGCTTCCGACAGCGGGAACGTGCCCTGCCCGAGTTCCACTGGGTTCATCGTTGCGATGGCGAAGCTGAACTGCGGCAGCTCGTACGTCATCTTGCCGACCGTGACAGCCCGATCCTGTAAGGCTTCGAGAAACGCGCTCTGCGACTTGAGCGGGATTCGGTTGATCTCGTCGATCAGGATCACCTCGGCGAGGGCCATTGGGCCGAATTCGGTAGTGAGGGCGCCGGTCGACGGGTTGATCATCTGAAATCCGACTACGTCGGTCGGCTGAAGGTCGGCGCGTCCCTGGATACGCGCGAACTTCGCGTTACTGATCGCCGCCAGAATGACGCCGAAGAACGTCTTGCCGACCCCGGGGACACCGCGCAGCAGCAGGTTACCGGCGTTCACCTGACGCTGTTCGCGCTTGTCGTACGTCGTGGGAATTTCCGACAGCAGCACGATGTTCGCGAGCGCTTTCGCCGTATCGTATCCGACGAGCGCCTTGCCGCCTTCGGCGATGATGGCGTTATGGAAGTCGATGGCCTCTGCGAAGTCAGCGTGCACAGTCAGCAATCCTACCCTGAAAGTTTCTGGAACTGCCTTCGCGCAGGGCCGAGAAATTCCACCGATCCCTGGACCGTATCGGATAGCATCGACGAACGACATCGGCAGCCGCCTGAAGGTCCTTCAACCGCTGTCGTTTAGTAATCGGGTAGGCGGGCGGGACGGTCTGAGGGCGTTACCAAAGGGTTGATCAATGATCTGCGATCGTTTGAGGGTGCTCTCCGACGACCTTCACGAGACTGTAAGCCGATTCCCTGGCCCCTCGCAGGGCGCCGTCTTACTCTCGTGTGACAAACGTCACTTCGCTCGTCCTTTGATACCCTCGGCAATCATCTGGGTCTTGTAAACGGCACCGCGGCCCACCACGTAGAGTGTTTCTTGTCCGGGCCGGCGAAACCAACACTCTGCGGTGACACGCCTGTAGGAATCGTTCCCAAATCCTGGCCGGTCACGAATATGGGCATCGACCTCATATTCATGCGTCTCCTCGATTCTCTGGATTGATTCGGTGGCGTCACGCCAGGCGTGACGCCACCGAGGAGGATTACCTGGCGAGCGGATCGGGACGGACCTGGAACTTCACGAGAATCGGCTTCGAGACCGAAATGCGCTTTCCGTCCTTGATTTCCATTCCGTTCTCCGCATGCCAGACGGTGTCGGAGCCGGTGGACGACCAGACGGCGCGTCCCTTCCAGCCCGCATTGGGGTCATCAATCCGCCCGTCCATTCCGCGTGGGTGGAAGCCGCCCAGCGGATACGGCACCCGGAACTGGACCGGTTCCCTCGTCCCCGGGAGCAGGGCGATCAGGGAGTCGGAGCTGGTCCCGGTGGCAATCGGGACGTCCGCCCCGAGCCCCAGCGTGTTGAACTGGTCGACCCAGTTGTAGTAGTGGAAGTCCACTCGGCGGGTGGTGCCTTTGTAGCTCGGGCCCGGCAGCGGATAGAGCGTCCACCCTTCTTTGCACCAACGGCCGTTGTAGCCGGTCGTTCCTCCGGACGCCTGGCACTTCCGGTGGTCAAAGCTGGCCAGATGGCTGGTGCCGGCCAGCGCCGTCCAGATCACGCCAGTCCGGTCCACATCGATTCCGCGAGGTTTGAACCCAACCTGCTCCGTCTTCGGATCCAGGCCCATGCGCTCCGAGGGCACCTCGAACACCTCGCTCACGCACGATTCTGGCGGGTTGTTGCCGATCGTCATGCGGACGATTCTTCCCGGATAACTTTCCTCCGCACCCCAGATCGAGCCATCCGCTGGATTCTCAATCACGCTGTACGGCCCTACCGGCACACGTGTGTCGCGTTTTGGATCGAACGGCTCGTACACAAATTCGTCGGCGGCGATTGGATCCTCGCCACCGGGATTCGGGGCATTCTTTGGCTCGTTCCAGGGCTTGGTGATCCGACCGTCGCCGTTGGTGTCGACGACGATGGGGCACCAGCCCTGCGAGACCTGGGCATTCCCCGTTCGGTCGAACTCCCTCGTGTCAATCCAACTGAAGACCCCGCTCTCGCCGTTAAAGTACACTTTGTCGTTCCTGGCAAACTGCAAGTGGTGTGTGCCGAAGCAGGTGTCCAGCATCGTGAACTTCTCCGTCTTGGGATCGTAGAAGCTTACGTTGCGTCCCGCGTTCGCCAGCGGAAAGTACTGCGCGTACTTGTTCGTCGACCCCTGCTTGCACCACTCCGGCTGCGCGTTCGCCGGCCTCAGCATCGCCGTGTACCAGACCCGTCCCTTGGTGTCCATCATCGGGTTGTGGATGCCGGTCGGATTGAAGCGATCGAGGTTGGCCACGCGGGTGTTTTTTGTTGGCGCGTAGGACGGGCGCATGCTCATTCGATTCTCGATGGTCGGGATTTTCAAGAGCTTCGTCGTGTGCGTCCGCGGATCGAGAATCGACAAGTTGTCGTTCGCGATGTCCGCGCCGTACACGGGCCCGCCGGGGTTCAGCGTGGGGTTGCGCTTGTCGGTGGACACCTCGTCGTGGATCTTGCCCATCTCATTGGTCCATTCCCACTGAGTCACCACCACATTCCGCTCGATGCCCTTGGGACGGGGCGGAGCCGGTGGAAGCTCGCCGGCCGCGATTCGATCGGTCCAGTTCGCAAACATTTCCGTGCCGCGTTGGCGGCCCATCGACGTCATCCAGCCGCTCATCTCGCCCGCTCGCTGACCCATCCGGACACGCTCATCCCATGCGGCGACGCTGGACGTGTAGTGATTCTCCGGAGGAAGCGTGCGCATGAACTCGGTCCCGAGCTGATGGCATCGCATGCAGCCATTCAGCGTGAACATGAATTCATCGTGCGTCTTGATGTTTGGACTGATCTTGTTGCCGGCCGGGCCAGTGCCCGGGAACTCACTCGCCTTGGGCGGCTCCAGCAGCGAGAGCCAGTAGTTGGCAGGGTAGACCTTCGCGGCCGCCGCCGCCGATGGCGCCACAACCGCCGCCAGTTTGAGATCCTGACCAGCAGTGGCCGTCACCGGCGCGGAGTCGACCAGCCCGTACCCCCGCACCCAGACCTTGTAGTTGGCCGTCGGGAGTTCGGGCATCAAGAACCTGCCCTGATCGTTGGTGACCACGATCTTCCGGAACTTGGTCGGCAGGTTATCCGTCTCTGCAATGACCCACACGCCGGCCTCTGGGCCTTGAGGACTGGCGACGACGCCTGTGATGACACCGCTGGGGTTGCCCTGAGCCACCACGCCTGCCCCGCCATTCAGTGCCAACCAGCCCAAGCCGATCACGAGCGCGAGACCGGCCCCAATGAGCCGACGTTCCTGTCGCATAGTTCCTCCGTTGCCGAATTTGCTACTGGAATTCACGATCAAACGACCCTCAGTATAATGCTTCAGTCAGCTCCTGCACTGCCTGGTCCATGAGGCGTCGGCTCTCTGAGCTGCCCCCCAATCAACTGACCTCCCGAGTTCAGGTGATCGAACGTGCGGTAGAGCCGCTCGAAAGGCTCGCGCAGCGCAACGGTTCTGACGGGCTGGGCTTCGAACATCGACACGTGGGGGTTCGCAGCCAGAGATGTGCGTACGGTGAGAACCTACCCGGGATCGAGTGAAACTATTGTCCGGGTCTGTTCAGCATCCCCTCTATGGAACGCTGGCTACTCTCGTAACACGCCTCTTCCCACAGCTCGTCGCCATAGTCCTTGTTCCGTTCGAGGCTGAGCCCCATCTTCCATGGCCTCGTATACACCTTCGGGTCGGTGAGGGTGGCTTCGTACGCGATCGTGTCTGCGCTGACGATCGTGAAGCGCTCGGCGACGTGCAACGCGTCGCTATGGAAATCTCCGACGATGTCAAACCAAGTCTGGTCGTTCTGGTTGGCGACGTCGACGACAAGCGTATTCCCTTCCCACCGGCCCCGCGAGTCGCCCATGAAGAGCTTGACGTTCTCGGGGATATGCGGTCTACCGTCCACCGGGATCACCCGATAGGAGTGGTGGGCCATATTGAAGAAGATGACATATCCCGGTGACTGAAAGATTTCCAGTTCGCGGTTATACAGGTGGCGTGGCACACCATGTGGCCAGCAGCGCGAGCTCGGGTCAAGCGTGTCTAGTGTGGGGTTGGCGTGGCGGGACGCGATGAATTCTCTCTTCTCCGCCGCCCACGGCTGGTAAGGAATCTTTCCGTTAAGCGGATCGATGAGTCGACTCTTCCCTCTCATGGCCGGGTTAGGCCTGTTGTTCTGAAACAGCGACTGCCACTCAAGGTCCTGGATATTGTAAGACCCACCCGGAGTGCCGGCCCACATACCCTGTATGTCCGGCTGGCCGTCGGGTGTCCGAGGCGCCGTGTACGGCTTCGCTGTTGCCGCCGGCGCCTGGGCGCCCTGGCCTTCGGCTTCGATCATGGCCGAACACAGGGCGAGCAACATCAGAACCGCCAGTGCACTCAGTGAACCTGCACGTTTCTTCACTTGATACCTCGTCGATCCCGTTCGAGCGGCCGGGCGTCTCACGTACCTAATTGGGGGGCCTGAGCCACGTGCGTTCAAGGCCAAACGTCCGGCTTGCCGTCCGCCGTACGCCGCAGCGGGCCCTGACCCGCAACCGGCATCGGTGCGAGCGACAAGAAGGCCGTCGCGGCCATCATCCAGCCCAGGAGCCATTTCCTCATCGAACTATCCCTCCACGCCCGCTTGAACGCGTTCTCCTAGCGGGTCATGGCGCTCAGAACGTGGCCCGGAACCCGAGCTGCAGCGTGCGCGGCTGATAGGCCACGTTGGAGTTGACGTTCGGCAGCCCATACCGGCGGTTGCTTTCGTTGGTCGTGTAGGATCCGAAATTGGCATGGTTGAACAGGTTGAACACCTCCAGCATGCCGTCGATCCCGGCGGCGCTGCCGAACCGGAACCGCCGCTGCAGCCGCATGTCCACGCGATGGAGTGGGTCCCCCACGAAGTTGTTGCGCGGCACGACCGTGCCATTCGGGCGCAACCGACCGCCTTGCGTAGTAACCCCTGTCTGGCGCAAGTCGCCGCCCCAATCCGTCGAGCGGCGCGCGCCAGAGCCGAAGAAATACAACCCGCTCAACTGGAAGCCGTAGCCGGCGTCCCAGATGCCACTGAGCACCGCCCGGTGGCGCTGGTCTCCCTCCGCCAGACTGTATTCCCCACCGAGATCTGGCGCGACCGGGAAGGTCACCTGGTCGATCCCGCTGAGCGGCGGCGCCTGGGCATCCCAATAGCCGGACAGCGTATACGTGCCGGTCGCCGACCATCGGTTACTGAACCGCTTCGTCCACGCCGACTGCAACACATGAATATTCGACCGCCGCGCTAACCGCTCGATCCCTATGGCGGCATAGAGAGGATAGGCCCGTCGGCTGATGTCCGAGAAGGGATAGTTCACGCCCGTGACCGGATCGTAGGTCAGATTCGAGCGGTGGCTGTAGAACCCGCCCCGCTCCCCTTCATAGGTGTAGTCCGCCTCGACCGCCATCGTGCTCCCGATCTGCCGCTGGAACCCTGCCGAGCCCTGGTGGGAGTACATGACCCTTCCATACGGATCGACGAGCTGTTCCAGGCCCTCCCGCAAACATCCCGGCACGTTGTTCCTGTGGCAGTATCGCTCCTGGGCTTGAGCGTAAGTCGGGGTCGGTCCATTGAACGGACTGCTCCCGAAGTTCGCGCGCCGAGGCGCCGTATTCTCCACCGTGGCGCCCGTCAACTGCGTCCAGGACTGCGTCCGGGACGTCATGGTGTTGGCGATCTCACCGAAGAACAGCCCGTACCCGCCGCGCAGCACCGTCCGGTCGTTCAGGCTGTAGTTAAAGCCCGTGCGCGGGCCAAAGTTGTTCGTGTCCTCGGGCCGGCCCGGCGGCAGGAACGGTTCGATGACGATGTCGTTCGCCAGTTGCCCCAGGGCCAGGTCGTACCGGATCCCGAGGTTCAGCGTCAACCGCGATGCTATCGCCCAGTCATCCTGGAACCACCCGGCAAAGGTATTGCGGGTCTGGTACGTCTGCAACCTCCCGACGGTGACGTCGTACCGAGTGATGATCGGCGACAGCAGGTCCAGTTTCCAGGTCGACACATCGTTCCAGACCGGGAAAATCGCTTCGATATTGGCGGGCACGGGCGCGCCTGTCACGGTGTATTGCCCCTGGCAGCCGCGGCAGTTCGACGTGTAGCCATCCAGGTAGAGGTATTCGCCACCCACCTTCAGGTCGTGCCGCCCGCGCGCGTTGAACGAGTGGGTGAAGTCGTCCCGAATCGACCAGACGGTCTGCCCCAGGCGCTGGGGGTTGTTTGCCGCAGGCCCGACCGTGAACCCGGTAAACAGCACACGTGGCGTCCCGATCGTCACCCCCTGGGAGGCCGCCATCGGGTGCTCCGGCCAGTTGACGACCGAATAGTTGTAGTAGTAGAAACTGGCAAATCCCCCCTTGAGCTCGTTCAGCGACCGATCGCCCAGGACCTGCGTCAGCGTCGTGAAGATCTCGTCGTTGTGCCGTCTGAACTCCGTCGCGCCCGACGGATGGTTCGCCCCGCCGCCTTCATTCGGGATCACCTCGAGCCCATAATTCCCGCGCGCCATCAGACGGGTCCGCGATGACATCTGCCAGTCCACACGTGTACCGGCCATCTTCTGTGTGCGGGTATTCGGCAATGTCAGGTTGAAGCTGGGATACGGTGTCGTATAGACGATGCTGCCCGGTTCGCGCTCGTATTCGTAGTTGCCGAAGATATGCAGCCTGTCCCGTACGATCGGCCCGCCTAAGGTGCCGCTGATCTGCTGATTCTGGTACGGCACGACGGTGCCGGTGACAAAATCGGCGGCAATGAAGCGGTCATGCCGGAAGTACCCGCCGAACGACCCCGAGGGGGTGTTCGTCCCTGATTTGGTGATGGCGTTTACCTGCGTCCCGATCGAGCGGCCCTGCGTCGCATTGAAACGGGACGAGACGAACTGAAACTCCGCGATCGCATCCTTGCTGTAGAGCGGCTGATCGGCCGCGCCCGTGCCGGTGCCGCCCCCCTGGACCAGAATCGACGTCGTCTGCTGTCCGTCGAGATTGATATGGAAGTCCCGACGGTTCCGCAGGGTGGGGCTGTCGCCGGACTCGTTCCGCCGGTTGCCCGGTGCCAACATCGTCAGATCCTGCCAGCTCCGCCCCGCAAGCGGCAGTTCCTGCATCTGCCGCGGGTCGATGTTGCCTCCCACCGTTGACGAAGTGACATCGATCAGTGGCGCCTCACCGGTCACCGTCACCGACTCCTGCAGACCCGCCGGCGCCATCTGCAGGCTTACGACCACCTGCTGGCCGACGAGCATCTCGAGCCCTCCTCGGGTCAGTGTCGCAAACCCCTGCAGTTCCGCCGTGACCTCATAGCCACCGGTGCGAAGTCCGAGCCGGAAGGCGCCGCGCTCATCGGTGACCGCGACAAACGTATTGCCGGTCGCCACGTGACGAGCTGTTACGGTGACGCCGGGCAGCACGCCGCCAGTGGTATCCGTCACCGTGCCGCTGAGGGCCGCTTCCTGCGCGTAGCCGGTGAAGGGGAGTGCCAGGATCGCGCCGACGACAATGAACCCTCTGAGTAGATTCATCTAAAGCCTCCCGAGTTGCCGAAGATTGAGAGAGCCGAAGAGAGCGACTACTTCGCCCGTCCCAGATAACCCTGAGCAATCATTGCGACCTTCCACACTGCGCCGCGGCCTACGACGTACAGCGTCTTCTTGTCCGGGCCCGCGAAGGCGATCGCCTGCGGCGGCATCGGAGTCGGAATCGTCCCCAGGTGCTGCCCCTGCGGGCTGAACACCTGCACGCCAACACCCGTCGCCGCGTAAAAACGTCCGGCTGCGTCGATGGCGACGCTGTCGGCCCCACCCGTCACGACACCTGCTTCGTTGCGGGGTAGACCAACAAGGGTTGCCCAATTTCGGAAGTTGCGAAGCGTGCCGTCTGGCTGCACGTCGAACGCCACGATGACCGGCCCGTTGACCGCGTAAAGAATCTTCTCATCCGGACTGAGCATGACCCCATTGGGCCGGGTGACCTCTTCACTCACCTTGACGAGCTGCCCGTCAGGCCGGATGTAGAAGAGGAGAGGCTTACGGCCCGGAGGTGGTGGACGGAATCTCTCGTTCACCTGGTCGGTGAAGTAAATGCCGCCCTTTTTGTCGACGACGAGATCGTTGGGAAACACGAGCGGCTGCCCGCCATACTCCGAGGCCAACGTCATCCGGGTGGGACCGAGCACGCCCACTCGGGGGATCCGCGACTGCGTTCCGATCAGACGGCCTTTCGGGTCGTAGGCGAGGCCTATGGTCCGGTTCGTATTGTCGAGATACGTCGAGATGTTGCCGTCCTTGTCGATCCTGACCAGCCTCCCATCGCCAGCATCCTGTTCGGTGAACAGCAGGCTGCCGTCCGGCATGGCGATCGGGCCTTCGGTGCTCTGGAAGAGATCTCGAATGAGCTGAACCTTGGTCCCGCCCGCCACGACGCCCGGGATGCCTGGAGCCGTCGTGTCCGGCGGTGACCTCACGACGGAGGGAGGGGCCTGGCTCGATGCAGGCGCCGCCCATAAAACCGACCCCACCAGCAGCAGGGCTGCCGTCTTTTTCATGGCTTCTCCTACCCTTGATAATCGATGTAGGCGGCGAGAATGGTCCAACGCCGCCAGACCTGTCAAGAATGAAAACGACGTGGCCGGACCACCTGTTACTGTCGCTGGTAGCGGAACACATAGTCGCGTTGACGGTCGTTGTAGGAGACCGAGCTATAGCGGTCCGACAACTTCATCGGCGCCATCGGGGGAACAGGGGTATTGGAAAGGAACACGCCCCCCGGCCGCAGCATCTTCCCGAGGTTGACGAGTGCCAGCACCTGCTCGAACACGTCGTAGTAGACGAGGATGTTCGTCGCGACGATCAGGTCGAACTGTTCGTCGGCCGCCAATGGTTCGAGGCGCTCGAGCACGATGTTCAGATCCCGCGGAGCGATCGACATCACACGCGCCGGAGGAATGCGGACCGCTCGAACCTGAATCTTCCCGGCGCTCGATGGCGGCGGAAGAGGCTCGACTTCTGTTCCTATGCTGTCGCCGAGCCGCCGCCAGTACGCCAGGAGATCGAGGTTCCAATCTTCTTCGCCATGTAATGGAAGATGGACCGTGTAGCCGACACCAGCGCGTGCGCGCTCACGCGCCGCTTCGATGTGCTGGTTGATCCTTGGGCTCAGGTCGAACGTCGTCACAAAGAGGTCCTCAGGCTTCGTCAGCCCGACCCGGATCAACGAATCCATCAGCGCGAACGGCTGAATCGTCTGCTGGGAATAGAAGTCGTACCCGTCATCCTTGTTGGCAAAGTCGAGGCCCGGTCCGATAACGGCGACGCGGCGGACGCCGCCGACGCCAAGCGTCCCCTCGGCCTTGATGCTCTCGAGCGCCTGGTCGATGGCGAATGCTGGAAGAAGCGACGTATCGGACGACAGGCCGCGGTCGCGGAACATCGTGACGTACGCAGCGAGCGCCGCAACCGGATCGAGAAGCTTCGCGGACTCCAGGGTTCGCTTGTTCTCCTCGTATTCGGCCAGCACGCGCTGTCGAACTTCCAGGAGGTAGAGTCGTATCTGGGCCTTGCCGGCCGGTATGAGGGGGTTGATGCCTTTGCGCTCCACGACCTGGCGGACGAACTGCAGCCGTTGGTCGACACCGGGCGACGCGATACCGCTGAGCAGGTCCTCCATACGCCTCTGAACGATGGTCTCGGCCGCGCTCGCCCCGCCGAGCCTCGCGAGATTCCTCTCCGTGACCGGCGGGAGTTTCGTGAACGACGTGCCGTAGTGCCAGAGGAAGACGATCGAGTCCTCGTCGCCGCGCTCGAGCCGCGTGCGGATTGCCGTGTCACGGCGCGAGACCCAGCCGGGCCAGGAGGACTCGAGGTCGGCGGGAGTCTTGCCCGCCAGTTCCGCCGGCAGGTGCCCTCGGACAGCCTCGACAACAGGCCTGGCATCGACGTATGGGATCAACGTCTTAGGCGCGGCCGCCTGCGGTGCGGCGCCATGGGGTGCGGCGGGCATCCACAGGGCGAGCGCAACACCAGCGGCGCCTCGTCTCGAGGCGCACTGGCGCAGGAGCAACCGCACTGTCATGGCTGCGCGACGCTGCGCTGATGCATTAGAAGGTCGCCAGCACGTTCAGGGGCGACCTGGTGCCGCCCGTGACGGGAAGCGGCGCGATTATGGGCTGCTTGCACCGTGGGCCCTATAGCTTACGACATCTTATCAGGGCGCCGGCGCGATTCGAACGCGGCGACGACAATTGATCGGTTACTCCTGAGCAACCCGCCGGAGGGCGTCACCGGTGAGGCGGTACACGGTCCATTCGTCCATGGCCCGCGCCCCGATGCTCCGGTAGAAGCCAATCGCCGGGTCGTTCCAGTCCAGCACCGACCATTCCATGCGGCCGCAGCCGCGCTCAATCGCGATGCGCGCGAGATGACGCAGCAGCGCCCGGCCGATGCCGCGGCCTCGCCACGCCGGCAGCACGAACAGGTCTTCGAGGTAGAGTCCGGGCCGGGAGAGAAACGTCGAGTAGCTCCGGAACCACACGGCAAGGCCGACAGCCTCGCTCCCGTCCGCCTCAGCCTCGTGGCGGCTATGGCCGGACAAGGCTCGAGCGATGAGCGCTTCCGCGTGCGGCGTCGCGCCGAACAGCGATGCGCGAACGCTGGCCTCCGTGGCCACGACCTCGTGCGCGAGCCGCTCGTACTCCGCAAGGGCCTTGATGAGGCTCAGGATGATGGGAACGTCGCGAGCTGTGGCTGGCTCGATCCGAAATCCTTCGGGTGGAGCAGAAGGGCTAGAGTATTTCGGCTCCATCCAGCTTGCTCAGATCGCGGTTGAATGTGCCGAGTGGAAGGTGCCCAGGCTTCCGGGCGAGCTCGAGCAGGAGGCAGTCGGAAAAGCCCGGGGCTGGACGACTGCGGAAGCTCGCCAAAGCGGCGGCGACCGAAGTCGCGTCTTCCAGTGTCAGATCCTTGTGATTCATGAGCATTTCGACCGCCGTGGCGAGATTGGTGGCCCCCATACCGTATGTCGATCAGGTGGCCCGTCGGGAGATACCGCGCGTCAGTCCCGCCGTTGATGACTGTTTTCCTCACACCAGAGGCGATCGTCTGGACCACGATCTGTGCCCGGTCCCACCGCGTTAGCCCATCGGCGATCTTGGAGACCGTGTAGAGCAACGCAGCGCCGTCGAGCAGCAGCTGAGGGCCGTGCGAAACCTCCCCTTCCTGCAGGGACGCCAGTTGTTCGGGGGCGCCTCCGTTCGGAGAACAGCGGAACACACCATTAGTTCCTCGACTGAACAGGATACCGGTCGCATCCCAGGTCATGCCAAACGGCTGAAGGTCCGCCGGACAGACCGTCGTGGGCGCGCCGCCCGCGACGGCGACGCGCTTCACAGCTCTGTCCTGCCCGGAATGGAACGCGATGGCGCGCCCATCTGGCGAAAATGCCGGGTTGGAAAGCTCCAGCCGATCTTCCGCGCCGGGGACCGCACGAGCCTCGAACTCGGCAACAGAACGCAGGAACAGGCGCCGGTTGGCAGCATAGGCCAACTGGGTGCCGTCAGGCGAAATCGCGACGAAAAGGCGGTCGCTTGCGGCACGTCCGCGAGGGAGAAGGAGAAGCGCGCCACGGGGGTCGAGGGACCGGCGGGCTTCACGCGCCAGGCTGCCACACCGGCGAGCGTTGCGGTCAGGAGCACTGCAGCCGCGATCGCGGCCACGGACTGCCAGCGTCGTCTCGGAGCCGGCGGCGCCGCGGCGGCGACGGGGGTAATGCTCGCCGGCTGATCCAGGACGAATCGCGCGGCGGCGAGATCGCCAATCCGCCGCCCACGATCCTTCTCGAGGCAGCCGCGGACGAGCATGCGCAGGTTACCCGGCACGTCCGACGGCAGCACCGTCCAGTCCGGCTCGCCGCGCAGCACCGCCGCCAGCGTGTCGGTCACGTTCTCGCCGTGGAAGGTGCGCCGCCCCGTCAGCATCTCGTAGAGCACGCAGCCAAACGCCCACACGTCGCTCCGCTTGTCCGCCGGCCGCCCCTTCGCCTGCTCCGGGCTCATGTAGGCCGCCGTGCCCAGAATCGAAGGGTCGGCCTGTTCCCGTCGAAAGTGTCGTCGACAGGCTTTTCGACGCGGGAATTCAAACGACCGCGCTGGAGCTTAAGCGACTGTCGCAAGTATCGCGGGAGATCGGCCTTTCGGTTGGCGAGCTCGCGTTACGCTCTTGGAACAGATTTCGTAGAGGTCGTGCAGCCGCTCGGATCGAAAGGGCACTCGCGGAGCTCGGCCAACCGACGCACTACTCGTATATCGTAGAACAACTGAACTTCATGCTCCCCGAGAAAGCACCTTTCGTCGGTCATGCGATTACCGCGACGATGCTACGGTACCCTGACGTCTTTGTTTCGCTTGGACGCGGCACGTACGCCCTCCGGAATTGGGGCGTGTCGCGCCCTCCGTACGTGAAGGACTTCGTGATCGAGACGATGAAACGCGATGGAGGCCAGGCGACCATCGAGCGCGTCGCCGAGCTTGGGAAGAAGAAGTACGGATTCAAGCACAATTCCATTGCAATGACGATGTCCCTGAATCCAACGTTCTTTCAACGAATCCGCGGCACGTTGTACAGGCTCAGGTAGGCTCGCTGGACATCACAGCGAGACTTGGCCGTCGCACCCGTTCGAGCGCGTTCAGATTCCCCGCACGTCCACGCCAGTGCCCGCAGGTTGGCAGTCGAGCTCCCGGCACAGGGCATCGAGCGTGGAAAAGGGGATAGCGCGAGCCTTGTT
>CAZGLC010000119.1:0-14664 GCA_964526235.1 uncultured Bifidobacteriaceae bacterium | reverse complement strand
AGACTAGGGGTGGCTTGATGGAGATCAAGCCGGTTGACGTCGGCCGGCGGTCGCATCCGGACCACGCGCAGTCCTCGTCCGCACGGGAATCGCCACCCGGCGCCGACTACGGCCTGCGTGCGGCGTCGACGAGCGTCTCGGGCGAGAGGACCTCGGGCGGCCGTACTTGGGAGAACCCGACGGAGGCACCGCCGGTGCGCCTCGTGCCGATGCGCACGTGCCGGATCAGCGCGTACGGCACCAGCTCGACTGCCATCCCGTCCCGGTGATTCGTCGGATCGCGGACCGCCAGCATCACCCACTGCGGCGAGACGCCGATGATGTGGCAGACGTCGAGCGTGTCGCCGTCGGCCAGCCGGACCTCCACCAGGGGCAGGTTCTCCTTCGGGTCCGGACACCGGTCGCGCACGAAGCGCCCCAGGTCGCCCAGGAAGAAGCTTGGCCCGAACGGGCAGACCAGATCGGCGCTGATGAACGCCTCCGCGGCTTTCAGCGCCCCTGCTCCCTCGTCCTTCTGCTCCAGGACGTCTGCCATCTCCGGCCTCTCATCCCCGACGCGTGGCGAAAACCCGCACGGTGCCCTGCTTATCGAACGCGAGCGCCGAGTACGTCTGCAGCGGCGCGCCGAAGACCTCCATTCCAGGCGAGCCGCGCTGCATGCCGGCCACGGCGAGCCCGGCAATTGCGGGTCGCTCCTGGAGCAGGCGCCGGATGTCGGCGGCCGGCACGTGGCCCTCGACCACGTAGCCGTCGACGAGCGCCGTGTGGCAGGAGTGTACCTGCGACGGTACGCCGTGACGCCCCTTCAAGGCGGCCAGTTGCGCGTCGGTCAGCAACGTCGTGCGCACGCCGAAGCCGGCCTGGCGCAGGTGCTCGACCCATTTCGAGCAGCACCCGCACGTCGGCGACTTGTACACGCTCACGACCGGGAGGGTCTGCGGCGCCGCCGCGCCCGCCACGAACAGCCAGCCGACCAACACCAGGAGCCCCGTGACGATGACGCGAGCCTTCATCCGTTCCTTCCTGCTGTGCCGCCGAAGTGCAGCTCGACCGATCTCCTAGCGAAACCCGTACCGTCGTCGGAGCCGTTGAATACCAGGACCGCACTTCCCGTAGCTGCGACACATTTCGCGGGCGCGCGAAACCTTCGCATCGTTTCTGCCAGAATGAGCGGATGTTCGTCCGCCCGCGCGGCGTATGGGCCCTGTGCGTCCTGATCTTCATTTCCGGCAGTTTCCGGTCGATCGGCGCCGCCGCTCCTGAACCCACCGGGACGATCCGCGTCCGGCTCACGTCCGCCGCCGCGCTCCCGGTGAGTGCCAGCGTCGAGTTGCGCTCCAACACCTCGTCGCTGCGCTGGACCGATGAGATTCAGGAGCAGCGTGACGCCGCCACGTTTGTTCATGTGCCGCCGGGTCCGTACACGCTGACGGTGCGGATGCCGGGGTTCCGCGAGATGACCGCCGGCGTGGATGTCCGCATGGCGACCCTGCTGGACTTCGTCGTGGAACTCGACGGCGTCAACGGGGTGAGTGGCGAACCGTCGCTGCGGCTGCTCCGAGCCGAGCCTCTCGAGGGTGACGTGCACGCATTCGACCAGTCGATGCTCGCCACGTTTCCCTCCGACGATGCGCTGGCGGCGGTGGTGGAAACGGCCGTGGCCCCGCTCATCGTCGACCGCATGTCCACGGGCGGTCTGTGGCTGGCGGAGCCCGCGCTCCTCGGGGGGTACGGAACCTCGTGGCGGCAGACGTCGATCGTACTGGGCGCGATCGACGTGACCGATCCGATGCGAATCGGCACGCCGCTGGTCCGGGCGCCGCAGGACGCGATCGACTCGCTGCTCGTCTCGACCACACTGCTCCCCGCCTCGCTTGCCGGTCCAGGACCGGTGCTGACGATGGTGCCGAAAACGGCTGCAGCAGACCCGTACATCGCTACCGAGGTTGCGGCGATCCCGAGCGCGCTTCGAGGCACCAACAGTCGGCCCGGGCTCCCCTCGATCGCACGATTCGCCGTGCACCGCGACGGGAACGCGCAGCTCGGCGCGCCGCTCGGATCGCGCACTGGGCTCTTCGCCGCCGTTCGACACATCGCCACCGATCGACTGGAACGCGACGATGCCACGCGGCTGCGCACGCGCGTGAACTCGCTGGCCGCCAGCGCCTCGGTCGCCTCGGGCACCAACAGCCGACTCCGTCTGGCCGCGACCGTGGACCGCGCCGCGCTCCCCTACCCCGGACGCGCGCGGTTTCGCGCTCGCACCGTTCGTGAATCCGACACCTTCGCAACCGGCCAGGCGTCGTGGGATCGCTGGACGGCGGGCGGCACCGCGTGGTCGGCGGCGCTCGGGCTCGCGCAGGGGACGTTTTCTCCAGCGGTCAACGCCGCTGGAACCACATCGTCGCTGAACGATGCGGCGACGATCGAGCGCCTCGTCGACGGACCGGTGCCGATGCTGTTCGAGTCGGTGCCCGGCACGCGGCGCCGATGGACCGCCGGCACGGACGTCACCCCAGCCCTCGGACGGTTCACACGGCGCCATCTGCTCTCGGCCGGCGCCACGCTCGCCTACAGCACGGCGGACAGCCGCAGCACGCCGGCGCCGCCGGTCGCCGAGCTCGTCGGCGGCCACGCGGCCCGCATCTGGGAGTATGCGTACGGAGGGCCCGAGACGCGCTGGACGTCCACGGAGCTGACCGCCTACGCCACAGACCGGCTGCTACTGCACGATCGCGCGCGCATCGATGTCGGCCTGCGTGTGGAATCGACGCGCGGATCGGCGCGCGGCGGCGATGCGATCTCCTGGCAATCCCTGTCACCGCGCCTTGCGGGCCGCTGGCTGGCGCAGCGTGAGGGCCGTGTGACGCTCTTCGGCGGGTACGCGCGGTATCAGCATCGCCTGCCGCTCGACTACTTCGCCTACGGCGATCCGGCGGCGCTCGGGGGGCGCGTGTATCGCTGGAGCGACGTGAATGCCGATCGCGTGCCGCAGGAGGGCGAACGCGGAGCGCTCGTCGCGTTCGTCGGTCCGTGCTGCACGGCCGAGGGCCCCGCCCGCATCGATCCCGATCTCGAGCAGCCGCACACGCGAGAGTTCGCGGGCGGCGTCGACTTCCGCATCGGCGGCTGGTCCGTCCGCGTGCTGGGAGTCAACCGGGAGGAGCATCACCTGGTCGCGTCGGTCAACACCGGTGTGACGCCGGAGGACTACGCGCTTCGGCACATCCTCGACCTCGGCGAGCCGTTCCGCGATCCGCCGGAAGAGCGGCTCCTTCCCGTCTACGATCGCGATCCGTCCAGCTTCGGTCGGGATGCGTACCTGTTGACGAATCCTCGCGCGCATGCCGCCTCGCACCACGGCGTCGACGTCGTCATCGAGGGCGCGATCGCACGGCGGCTGCGGACGCGCTTCGAGGGCTCCGCGTACCACGGCTTCGCGATGGGCGCGTACCGCGGCTTCCGGGTGACCGAGAACGATCACGGCCTGGTTGGCGACCTGTTCGAGAACCCGAACGCCCAGACGTGGGCGCGGGGGCACACGTTTCTCGACCGCGGCTACGTCATGAAATGGTGGGCGAGCTACGACGCACCGCGACAGTGGATCGTCAGCGCGGTGGCTCGGTACCAGGATGGCCAGCCATTCGGACGGCTTGCGATCGTGCCCGATCTCAATCAGGGCGCCGAAGCGATCTACGGGTTCCGTCCCGGACGCGCGCGCTTCACGTTCACGCTGTCGGTCGACGCGCGCCTCGAGAAAACGCTACGCGTCGGACGAACGAAGATCGTCGGCGCGCTCGAAGTCTTCAACCTCCTGAACACGACCGAGGAGGTCGAGGAGCACGTGGCGACCGACCCGTCGTTCCGCCGGCCGACCGCGGTCCAGCCGCCGCGCGCGGCCCGGGCCGCGCTTCGCGTCGTGTTCTGACGCTACTTCACGTACTGCGCGGGGTTGGCGTCGAACTTCGCCTTACACACCTTGGCGCAGAAGTAGTACGTCTTCCCGTTGTAGACGCTCGTGCCCGCCGCCTTCGCCGGGTCGACCTGCATCCCGCAGACGACGTCTTTTTCCACGCGTCCTCCTCGCTAGCGCGAATTGCCGAACAGCGGGTGTCATCATCGTGGAGCGGCTCCAGACGCTACACGGACAACGAAGTCGAGGAGGACGTCGTCACCGGCCCGTCGTTTCGGACACCGACGGCCGTCCAGCCTCCGCGCGCGGCACGGGTCGGGCTCCGAATCGCCTTGTGAGGCGGCGACTTAGCGCTGGCGCACAACCATCGATCCCATCACCGCGCGCCCCGGCATGGCCACACCGACGATCTCCTCGTACCCCACATCGAACAGATTGGTGCCCTCTATCTGTAGTTCGTACCGGCCTATTGAACGACTGACGCGCGCGTCGAGCAGCACATACTCGCTGGGGCCCGTCGTCCGGCTGCGTCGTTTGTACTCGAGACGTGGTGCGATCCGCGCGCCTCCGGGCAGGGGGACACCGATGATCAGCGTTACCGTGTGCGGCGCGAAGTCGAGGACGTATTTGGACAGCTGCGTGACGGCGGCGGCGCGGACATCGAGACCGGTGTAGTCGGCTTGCACCAGCACGCCACCCGCGACGGCACGCCGGACGCTGAGCTCGACGCCGACGGTATCGACATCCCGGATGTTGTACGTCCGCCATCGTTCCGCGGTGCTCGGGCGCAGCCAGTCGATCACGTTCCGATCGAGGCGCCCGAATACCGTTGCCCCCAGCATCCAGCCGTTGGCCGGAAAGAGATCGATGCCGGCTTCAGCGGCCCACGCGGTTTCCGCGCGCAGATCCGGACGCGCCCAATTCGCCGGGTCGGAGTAATACCGCTCGGTAAACGTCGGCACGCGGAACGCGCGCCCGGCCGAGGCGCGCAGCCGCGTACGGGACGACGTCCACCGGCCGACGCCCACGGAAGGACTCCAGGCGGTGCCAAATTCGGTGTACCGGTCGACGCGCAGACCGGTGGCGATCTCTGTGGCGGCACCCACCGCCTGACGCCATTCGCCGAAGGCGCTGATCCGTCCCGTTGCGTGGTTGCCCAGATTGTTCGAACGAATCCAATCCGCGCCGCCTTCCACGCCGGCCGCCAACGCCACGCCGCGCCCGAAGCTACGCGACGCTTTCAGCGAGGCGAGGGTCGCGTGCGTGCGGTGCCGGTTCTCCGACACGCCGGGTCGCCGCACGTCCCAGAGGAAGCGGTCACCGTGCGTGCGGTACGACGACAGTCCATCGAGCCGCCAGCCCATCCGATCGCCGAAGCGGTGATCCAACGCGATGAGCGCCTGGTTCGTCGATTCGTGCGACGGCGACGGCCCGTAGAAGCCGTTGGCCCCGAAATCCTTCCACAGATACCCCGCGAGTACGCCAGTGCGCGGGCCCAGGGTCGTCCGGGAGCTGATCCCGGCGGTCCTGAAATCGCGGGCAAACATGAATCCCGACGACCGCTCCACGGTGGCCGCCAGCGTGTGGTCCAACCCTCCGCTGCGCAGGCGAGCGTGTCCGCGTCCCGCCACGAAGCCAAAGCTGCCTCCTTCGATCGCCGCCGCCGCAGGAATCGGGCCGCGACGCGTGATGACATTGATGGTCCCGCCGAAGGCGTCGGCGCCGAACAGCGACGAGCCCGGCCCGTGCAGGATCTCGATGCGCTCCACCGCGTCGAGCGGCACGGGGATGTCGCCGTTGTGGTGGCCGGTTTGCGCATCGTTGATGCGCACGCCGTCGACGAGCACGAGCGTTTGGCCGAAAGTCGCGCCCCGAATGGCGAAATCGGTCTGCACGCCGCGGACGCCGCGCGCGCGGACATCCACCGACGCCACCAGCCGCAGCGCGTCGGCAACGCTGCGGACGGGAAGCTGCGCAAGATGCTCCCGTGTAATCACGGTGACGGTGCGCGTCACGCTGGCAAGTGGCACCCCGGTGGCAGCCGCCGTGACCACGACCGTCTCGCGAAACGGGTCTTGCGCCATGGCGGGGGTTGCCACCGCCAGCACGACAACGACGATGGCCGCCCGAGCCAACGAGCTTACCGGACGAATCGGAGTGCGACGACCGCTGGGCGTCGCGTCGTCACGACTCATGCAGTGCCGTCGTTACACATGACCATCAATGTGTCGTCCAGCGAACCCAACTGTGCACCGGCGAGCGGGCAGCTTTCTTGCACAGTCGACGAGGAGGCGACACCATGACCACCCCTGGTGCCGTTCGTCCTGCGGTGTACATCGGGAGGACTCTGCTCGCACTCGCGTTCCTCGCGCTCGTCGGGGCGTGGATCACGCAACTCACGGGCAGGACGTTGTGGACAATGAGCCAGCAGCATCTCTTCAACGACGCCGTCGCACTCGCGTTGCTCGGCATCGGCATGCTTCTCGATGCAATCTGGCACGCACGCCACCTGTGACGCGCGTCAGAACCGCATACAGAGTGGCTGCCCCTACCGGACGAAGCGAATCAGATGCCGTGACTCGCCCAGCATGAAGAAGCGGGCCCACTCGCCGGCGGTCTTGTCCGTGCCGGTGCCCTCCTCCAGTCCGAGCACCTGCGGGTACCAGGTGCCGCCCCTCAGGATTCGGACCGGCGCCGACCATTGCCGCGGATCGGTGAGCGATGGCGCAAACGAGACATAGACCCCCTCCTGCCCGTACCCGACATCCTTGGCGCGGTTGAGGAGCATGACATAGCGGTCGATGTACGTGTTCCAGTGAACCGATGGCCCCCAGAACGCGTCCACTTCCGCATCGCCATCATTCCAAGGTTCGGCGGCGGGAAAAATCGGGGAGGCCGACGGATAGATCCATCGGATGGTCTCTGCGCTGACGACCGCCGTCGCTGGTGGCCACGTGCCGTTGCGCCAGACCGTGATCTTGCCGCTCGGCGCGTCGCGATCCGCCCACGCCAGCCGCGCAACGCCGACACCCTGCGACATGGGCGTGCGGAGGTAAAGCGAATGGAAGAAATAGAGGTCGCGCGATTCCGAATCGAGCTGCACGCTGAAGTCGCCGACGCCACCGACGAAATACGCGTTGTCCGCTCTGCAGCTGTACGAACGGGGCGGCGCCTCCAGGATGATACCCAGGTGCTCCCAGCTCACACCGCGATCCCGCGACCGCGCGGCGCCAATCCGCGGCATCACCTTGTCGGTGGGGCCGCACATGTTCGCGGGAATTTCGTTGTGATAATAGCCGTACCAGGTGCCGTCGACATCCCTGACCACGGCCTCGATCCAGACGCCGCCGCCAGGCCACGGCTCGAGCGTCACCTGACGCGCGGCTCCCATGGTGGCGAGCTCGCGGCCCCATGCGCGCCGCGGCTGTCCGTTGGCCGACGTCATCACGAACAACAGGTGCCGCCCGCCGACGCGGTCCCAGACCGCGGGGCTGTTACTGTCCACCTCGCCGGGCAAGTAGAGGAGCGGCGCCGATCGCAGTTCCACCCGAGGGGACGGCCGGTTCTGAGCGTCGAGACCGATCGAGACATGAAGCAGGGCGACGATTGCGGCCGCAGCTGCAACTCGCTTCACGTCCCGCGCCGCTCTAGCGCGGCCGGGTCTACTTCCTATCGTCCTTGTGAAAATAGCCATCGGCGCCAAACATCCACCGCGTGATCCTGCGGTGGAAATAGTGTCCCGGATGAATGATGAGAGCCCAGATCCCAAGGACGAGGGGCTGTGATGATAGACCGACGCCGTCAGCGTCCGTCCTCGTGCGCATGACTCTCCTCTGCATGCGCCTGCGGCTCTGTATACAGCGGCACGACCGCGTCCACAGGGAGATTGCCGGTCCCCTCGTTGCGGATCAGCACTTCGCGCGCGGCCTCGATGCCGTGGTGTCCAAAATCGTGCGCCGCCGCGCCGCCCGGAAACCCACGGGTGTTGATGTCAAAGCGCACCCACGGATCGGAGGGATCCATCCGCGCGAAGATCGTATAACGGGCTGGAGCGGCCTCAGGGCCGACGACGCGCACGTCAGGCCCTTCGCCGTTATGAAAGTCCGCCGCGGTCCACTCGAGCGCAAGCGCGCCCCCGGGAGCAATCACGGCCGTCCGGCCATCCGGCATACCCTCTGCCGCCGCTGCATCCTGCACGTCCCCGGTAAACGTTTCGACAACGCGCCAGCCGCCGCCGGTCGTGGGGGCATCTTCGTGGGCGGCGCTGCCTTCGCCCTCACGTTGTGACGCAATCGCCAGCTCCGTGTCGACCCCAGAGGCAGCACCGCTGACGCCAGGGCGCACGAACCACCAGTAGCCCGCGAGCGCCCCTCCACCCAGTGCAATGAGCATGACGGCACCTGGGAGGCTCAACCGGCGCCACCCCCGCTCCGCTCCAGTCTGCTGAGGCGGCGGCTCCGATGCGCCTCGCAGCATCGAACCGTACTGCGGCGGACCGACATCGGTCCCGACCGGAGACGCGGGAGAGATCGGGTCGACCGGACGATCCGGGATGGCGAATGGAACCTCCGAGGCAGACCCCGGACGCCGGACCTGCGTGCCGCACTGGGCACAGAACCGCTCGCGTGCTCCCAGCGCCTGCCCACACTCGGTACAGAAAGCCATGGTCGTCCGACGCGTCTCAGGGCCGGGCGTCGCCGGGCGCTGTGCGCCCGCACGACGCGCTCACCAACGCAACCGCGAATATGAGCGCCGTGGTCGGGGTTCGCATGGCGTTGAAGCGCGTGCCTAGTGCGCCGCGTGCGTCGGCTCGGGCTCGGCCTTGGCGGACGCGGGAGTCGCCGGGGCGGTTCCCAACTGCACGCTCGTGGCCATGAGCATGTCCTTCTCCAGAGGTCCCTGGGCGACAACGCGATCGCCGACCTTCACGTCTGCCGCCTTCAACGTGGTCTTGCCGCGGGTGATCTTCGTCTTCGCGTCGAGCATCACCATGACGGTCTTGCCGGCTGTCGTCTTCACCATCACGTGATTGCCGTCGACACTCGACACGGTGCCCATCACCTTCTCGGAGTGGCCTTCATGCGCCCAGCTCACCGCCGGCATCGCCACGGCAGCGATCAGTGCAACAGCCGCAATCCATTTACCGATCATCATCGTCCTCCTCGAGCATCTGCTGCGTGCAGTACATCCGCGAGCGTTCCCATCATCGTACGCGAAACGCTCTCTTCATCACCTGAAGACTTCCTGAACAGTTCGTCACAATGCGTTCATCGTAGATTCATTAACCGACGTTAATGAACCGCCCTGTCGTCAGCCCTCCGGCACGTGATCGCCTGCTTCACCCGCGATCTGCACCGCCACCACCCTCAAGGAGCGATCGCGCTGTTCTTCCGCCAACAATGCCGACGTCTTCAAAGGATGCTTCGACGGATACAATCGCAGCGGAATCTCGTGCGAGTTCCGCGCGAAACAGACGAACTCCCCAACTTCAGCGCGGTGGCCCTCACGACGAACCTCGTACGGGGCCGCGCCGACAAGGACGCCCGTGACCGTGACGTCCGGCGGCACTTCGAGCTCGACGGACGTCGTGGCGACCTGCCCCTCGGTCGGCGCACGAACCCTATAACGTTCGCCGGCACCGACCTGGGACTGCTGCGGCCACACCGTCACGTGCGCTCCCGCCGTGGCCGCCGTGAGCAGCACGAAGACGACGATGACGATGTGTGTCACGATTGGCTGCCTCCTTCGTCCTTCAGTGTCCGTGCGGTGCTGACGGTTCAGCGGGCGTTGAATCATCGCCCTGCAGGAACCGCTCTGCTTCGATCTCCTGACGAATCTCCGCCGGCGGCCGCGGCTTCATCGCCTCCATCTGTTCGATCTCCTCGGGCGTGATCTGCGGCAGATGGCGGATGAAGTGCACGAGCTTCCAGCTGTCCTGCTCACCCTCGGGCGTACCGGTGCCCCACGCGGGCATACCGGTCAGGCGGATGCCGTTCTCGATGACGTAGAACAGCTCATGATCCTCCAGATTCTGTGTCGCGGGCAGGCGCATGTCCGGCGCCCTGGGATACAGGCCGCGCCCCATTTCCGTGTTCCCGCCGCCATCGTTCGCATGGCAGGATGCACAGTGGTCGGCGAAATGCGCGCGACCTTCAGCGATGGTTTCCTGCGTACGCGGCACGGGATTGGCCTCGTGTCGCGCGTGCCAGCCGATCGCCAGGTCGCGGATGGTCCGGGCGATGAACGTCTCCACCCTTCCAGGGGCGGGCCGCGCGCTTATGCCGCTCGCGATGAAGAACGCGAAGACCACCGAGACGCCCACCAGCGCGACGACAACTCCCACCGCGATCCACTCGAGCACTCGCTTCTTCATCGAGACGTCCTCACCCATTGACGTTCTTGCTACTTCGCTGTGATCGTGACCTTCTGCTGGCCGATTTCCTTGCCGTTCTGCCTGACGCTCACGGTCACGGTCCATGAACCCGCCATCATCACCTGTCCCGCACCGGTATACCGACCGTTGCCGACACCCTCGAGCTTTACCTCGTTGCGCATCTCCGGCATCCTCATGGCCGGCATGGCGGGCATGTACAACGTGACAGACACGTCGGCGCCATCCACCGGCGTGCCCTGCCGATCCTTGACGGTGACCTCGAATTCGTTCGCGGCGGCGCCACGTGGCTGGGCCGGTACGGTACGGAGGGCAATGGTCAGGTTGCCCGTACCGCCCGCTTGACGTGCCTGTGCCGGCGGCGCTTGAACGGGTGCCGCGCCCGCCACAGCATGCCCGGCATGCGGATCGGCCGCGGCAGACGAGGCGGGAGCGGCCTGCAGGTACCGCGCCGGATCGGCGACGAACCGCTGGCGATCGCTCTCCGAGCAGAAGTAATACGTTCGTCCCTCGTGTGACGCCCGCGGCGCCGTCTTCGGATCGACGTCCGCTCGACAATCGGGGGCCTTGATGAAATCAGCCTGTGGCGCACAACAGGGCATCGCCGGCTGCGCGGCGGGCGAGGGCTGGACGCCGGCGGCGCCCGGCATCGCGTGGCCTGCGTGCGGGTCGACCGCGGGCGCTGCAGCGGCCAGCTGCACGCACGACGCCAGTTGTGACCGCACGGCCGACAACGTCGCCTGAAACTCGTCGACGGCAGTGCGCATCACGGGAAGGTCGTTCGTCTGGCGAGCCAGTTCGATGCGCTGGTTCGCCGCGTCGACCAGCGCCATCACCTGCTGCTGGCTCTGGACACACACTCTGACCTGCTCAGCACTTGCGGCGCCGGCCTGCGCGCCGGCCGCCGTGTGTCCTTCGTGTTGCGCCCCGGCAGGCGTTCCCCATGCGAGCAGCGCTCCGGCAAGTACGAACCTCAATGCAGCCCTCATCTGTTCCTCCCGACCCTCATTCACGGTCGCCCCGCGCGGCGACACGGACAAAAGCCTCGGCGTCCAGCTCGCCGGGACGTCTCGCGGCACCCAGTCCGTCCTCGTCCAGCAGGAATCCGCGGATGCGGAGGGCGGTGCGCCACGTTTTTTCCAGGTTCTCGAAATACTGCTCCGTCATCTGCAGCAGCGTCCGCTGTGCCACCAGCACCTGGGGATAGGCCGCCGCCATCTCCCGATAGCGCGCCAGATACAACTGGTAACTCTCGGTGGCACGGGACAGCACACGCGTCTGGTAAATCTCGGTCGCGCGCAACGCCGTCAGGTACTCTTCGAAAATGCCGGCGAGGCGCGCCTCGCTGACGAGCTCGAGGCGACTCACTTCAGCCTCCGCCCGGGCCTGCTCCGCTTGGGCCGCCGCCACGGCGCCCGTGTTTCGATTGAACAGCGGCACCGTGACGCCGGCTTCCAGCGCGCCCAGCTCCCACCCGATCGGCCTGATGCCTCCGCCTGCCGCGCGCTCGAGCCGTTCGCGGTTGTAGGCCGGCGTGACGCGCACGAAGAGGTCGGGGAACGGCTGGCGACGCTCGCGGGCGACGACGGCGCGGGCGCGCTCGACCTCGGCGCGAGCGGCACGAATCTGAGGGCTGCGGTTCAGGATGTCGCGCAGCGCCTCCTCACGCGCGATTTCCGGCAGCACTTCCGCGTTGCCGGCCAAGGCTCGCGGCGTCAGTGCTGGAGCGCCGACGACGACAGCCAACTGGCGCCAGAGCGCAAAACGCCGATTCCTGGCCGCCAGCAGCTCGAGCTGGATACGATCGGCTTCGATCTCGGTGTCGAGCACGTCGGGGCGATCCGCCGCGCCCACGTTGTAGAGCTGCCCGGAGATGCCGACGGCTTCCGACGCCAGCTGCCACAACCGCTCCAGCACTTCCGCACGGCGTTCCGTCGTGAGGATCTCGTAGAACAGCGTCCGCACGGCCGCGAGCACGCGCTCGCGTTGGAGATCGACCAGCACGCTGGCCTGCTCCGCTTCGCGCTCGAAGACCTCCCGGCTCAGGCGCAGCTTGCCGCCGAGCGGGATTTGCTGATCGAAGAAGACGCCGTGCTCGCCCAGTTGGATGATTTCGCCAGGCTTGAGCTCTTCGCCGGTGTACCCGACCGTCGGATTGAGCCACGTGCCGGCCTGCCTGGCCCGTCCTTGTGCAGCGGCGACCCCGGTCGTGGCCTGGCGCAGCGTCGGGTTGTTCTCGAGTGCCATCCGCTCCAGATCCGCCAGCGCCAGCGGCGCCGGGGACGCCGCGCCGGGTGCTCCCGGCTGTGCCATCGCACACGAGGGCAGGAGTATCAACAAGACGAACAGCCGTATCGCGATCATCGGCGTGCCACCTTTTCGGCGCGCTCGGCCTTGAGCGCCTGAATCTTGTCGAAGAGTTCCGGCTCGAGGACGCGGACGACCGTCATCATGCCCATCGTTCCGCCGCTCCACCCGGGACGCATGCCGTAGGTCTCGGGCTTCGCGACGAGATCGTCCATCACCATGAACATATCCTGCGGGTACCCCGGAACCATGCCTTCATTGGGAGAGGTCGTGCGGCGAACCTGCGGGAACGGCATCTGCGGCACGCGAGGAACAGGCATGTTCGCGACCGCGCGCTCGGCGTCGGCGCCAACAGCGATCGTCCGCCCGAACGCCGGCGATGCCACAGCGCCGAGTGCGCCGCCCTCGATGATGCCCATCCCCGCCTCCATTGAACCGGGGCGTGGCGCATTGGCGTGCGACATCATCAGCGGTCCGACCATCGACGCCATCTGATTCATCATGTGATGCGGCAGATGACAGTGGAAGTGCCAGTCGCCTGGATTGTCCGCCACGAATTCGATGTCGCGGGCCTGGGCGACACCGACGAGGACCGTGTTCGCCGGTTCGACGGCGGTTGTGCGAATCCGGCCGCCCTCGCTCCCGGTCACATAGAACTGATGGCCGTGCAGGTGAATGGGGTGGTGATCCATCCCGAGATTCACGAGCCGAATCCGCACGCGCTCGCCACGCTTGCACAACATCGGCGTAATCGCAGGCCCAGCCTTCCCGTTGAACGTGAGCCAGTTGAACTCCATCGCCAGCGAGTTCGGGATGGTGTTGTTCGGCAGGATCGCCCACTCCTGCATCACGATGGCGTAGTCGCGATCGACCTGCGGCATGTGCGCACGGCGAGGATGGACGATGAACAGGCCGATGAGGCCCATCATCTCCTGCATCGCCATGTGGGAGTGGTAGAAGAACGTCCCGTTCTGATGGACCGTGAACTCGTAGACGAACGTGCCGCCGGGCGGAATCAGATCCTGGGAGATCCCCGGCATGCCGTCCATGTTGTTGGGCACCTCGAGTCCGTGCCAGTGCATGGAGTACGGCTCGGGCAATCGATTCTCGACAATGAAGCGGACGCGATCGCCCTCGTTGATCTGAATCGTGGGGGCCGGCATACTGCCGTTCATCCCCCATGCGTCGACGATGCGGCCGGGTATGAACTCGGTACGCACCGGTTCAACCCGAATGTCGAACACCTTGACCCCATCCTCGAACCGCCACGGCAGGTCCGGGACGTCAAGCGTCACAACCGGCACCACGCCGGGCCCGAGTTGTCCAGGTGGTACTGGCTGGCCCGGAGGTGGCGGCTGCACGGCTGGGCGGTCGGCTTCCGGATGTTGCGCGTGCGTGGATACTTGTTGCGCGTACGTCGGCTGTGCGGTGACGGCACCGGCCAATGTGGCGACACCCCGTAAGAAGTTTCGTCTGCTTCGCTCCATACCTTTCAACACTCCAATAGAGAGCTACCCGCGCACACGCGGGCGCGCACGGTGGCACGGCCAGATGCCGTGCAGGCACGGAAGCACGAATCAGACCCGGAGGGGTGTGGAAAGGGAAGAGATGTGGAGAGGCGCCGACCGTGGTGGACTTGCACAGGTCGTCACACCAAGTGCCGCCTGCGTTCTGACCAGGTGTACAGACGTTGGCGTCGCGCCGAGCATGGCGCCAGTGGACTTCCCTCCTGCACGATCGGCGAATCGCGCGGTCAGCGCCGCGTGATCGCAGTGATGACCCGTATGCCGCACGGCCGTCGACGAGGTTCCGGAAGGCTCGTGGCAACCCGCACGGGTTGACGCAGCACCCGTGCCGGCTGCCTCTGGCCGGCACGCCAGCTCACACGCAAGACCTGACAGCGGGGCGATCGACAGCCCGGCGACAACGGCGACAGCGAGCACGCGTACGCGCATGTTCTGCGCCAGTATATCTGCGTCCCCGACAGACACAGATTAATGAAAGTTAATTGTTCTTGGCGCGCGCCAATGTGATGCTAAGTCGAACATCTCAT
>CAZGLC010000118.1:0-14680 GCA_964526235.1 uncultured Bifidobacteriaceae bacterium | reverse complement strand
CCGCTCGACGGCGAGTATTCCGTGAAGATCCGCCTGGCCAGAAACTTTACCAATTCGTCGATTCGGGCCATTGATACCCGGGAACAAATTGACGTGCTCTTGGACGGCGCGCAGGTCACACGGTTCACTATCGGCGGCGAGTGTGTCGGGGAATCGAAGGATCCAAAGTGCTCTAAGACGAATACCGGCTATGGGACGCCGCAATACCAGCTCACGGCAGATGAGGCGCTCCAGGTTCGTTTCGCGGCCAAGGCCGGGATGCACGCGCTTGGCGTCGCCTTCGTCAGGAAAGGCGCGACGACTGAGGGTCTGGGTGCGACGGTGCTGCCGCCGCGCCACAGCAGCTCGACCTACGAGGCGCCGCAGATGGACATGGAATATGTCCGACTCGAAGGCCCGTTCAAGGCCACAGGCCCGGGCGACACGCCCAGCCGGCGGCAGATCTTTGTCTGTCGGCCGACGGGGTCCAGCGAGCCGAGCGGGGCAGCCCTGAGCCGGCGCGAGCGCGACGCGCGCAGCGCCGCGAGTGGGGGTGGGGCCCCACGAGCATCAACAATAGACGGGCCCCCGCGAGTAACAAACGACGAGGACGCGTGCGCGAAGAAGATTCTGACCACGCTTGCACGGCGCGCCTATCGCCGACCGGTCACCGATAGCGATGTCGAGCCGTTGCTTCGGTTCTACCGCGACGGTCGACGCGAGGGGAACTTCGAGAGGGGCATCCAGACCGCGCTGGGACGACTTCTGGTTTCTCCGCAATTCCTTTTCCGTTTGGAGCGCGAGCAGGCGAACCTCGTGCCGGGTGGGCTCTATCGGGTCAGCGACCTCGAGCTGGCGTCCCGGATGTCATTCTTCCTCTGGAGCAGCATCCCGGACGACCAGCTCCTCGAGGTGGCGGCGCGCGGCAGACTCAAGGATCCGAAAATTCTTGAAGAGCAGGTTCGGCGCATGCTGACCGATTCTCGCACGACGGCATTGGTCAAGAATTTCGGCGGTCAGTGGCTCCTCCTCCGCAACATGAAGGCCGTGGATCCGGATGCGAACGCGTTTCCGGACTTCGACGACAACTTGCGCGACGCCTTCCTGCGCGAGACCGAGCTGTTCCTCGAAAGTCAGATGCGTGAGGATCGGCCGCTCGCGGAGCTCCTGACGGCGAACTATACGTTCGCGAACGAACGTCTGGCTCGCTTCTACGGGATCCGGAATGTGTATGGAACGCATTTCCGGCGCGTCCCGACTGACCCCCGTCGAGCCGGATTGCTGGGTCACGGCAGCATTCTCACGGTCACGTCGTACGCGACGCGCACGTCTCCCGTGCTCCGCGGTAAGTTTCTGTTGGACAACATCCTCGGGGCGCCGCCGCCGCCGCCGCCGCCGAACGTCCCGCCACTGCAGGAAACCAGCGCGCGGGAGCGGCCGGAGCTGTCGCTGCGCGAGCGCATGGAAGCACACCGCCAGAACCCGGTCTGTGCGACGTGCCACCAGCGGATAGATCCGTTGGGTTTTGCCCTGGAAAATTTTGATGCGATCGGGAAGTGGCGAACGAGCGAAGGGCATGTGCCCATCGACGCGTCGGGCGTGCTGCCCGATGGAACGACGTTTGGGGGCCCCGACGAGTTTCGAAAGGTGTTACTGGCGCGCCGCGACGAGTTCGGCCGCGGGTTCACGGAAAAGCTTTTGACGTATGCCCTCGGGCGGGCGATTGCGTACTACGACATGCCGGCGGTCCGCGCGATCATGCGGGAGGCGGTCCCCAGCGACTACCGCTGGTCGTCTCTGGTTCTGGGAATGGTGAAGAGTCGGCCCTTTCAAATGAGAGCGGCGCAGGAGGTCGCGAGGACCGAGCAGTAGCTCCGTCGCTCGTGTCCTGACGAATGAAACAAGTTTTGGGCTTAAGAAGCTGTCTTAGTTGTTAGTTGCGGCCGCGTTGCGGCCGCCTAGTAGAGATCCGGAGCATCAGCGACGGCAACGCGTGGAGGTGGGGCCCCACGCGGACTACGTAAGGAGCTTGTCATGGTGATTACGAAGAAGAGTCTTTCGCGCCGCACGGTGCTGCGGGGCCTCGGGACAACCATCGCTCTGCCGCTGCTCGACGGGATGGTTCCGGCATTCGCCGCTGCGACGCCGCCCGTGACGCGGCTCGGCGCCGTCTATTGTCCAAACGGCATGAGCATGCCCTTTTGGACACCGAAGGCGGAGGGCAATCTCGAGCTCTCGCCGATCATGGCGCCGCTGGCCCCTGTGCAGGATCGAGTGCTCGTGTTGAGCGGCATGTCCAACAAAGACGCATTACCGTTGTTGAACGAAGGCGACGGCGACCACTCGCGGGCCCAAACGGCCTTCCTGACAGGGGCTCATGCGCACAAGGCCACCGGTAGGAACACGACACTCAACGCAGGCGTCTCGGTGGATCAAATCGCGGCGCGGGAATTGAAGAAGGAGACGCAATTGGCGTCGCTCGAGCTGTCGCTCGAGTCCAACGAATTGGTGGGCCAGTGCGAAGACGGCTACGGATGCGCGTACAGCGCCACGATCGCCTGGCGCGATGCCACGACGCCGCTGCCGATGGAAGCCAACCCGCGCGCGGTCTTTGAACACCTGTTCGGCGCCAGCGATAGCACCGAGCGCGAGGCGCGGGTCCGTCGCCTCCGAGCGGACCGCAGTCTTCTCGATTCGGTTGCTGAGGAGCTCGCCGGGCTTCGACGGATACTCGGTCGAGGCGATCGCAGCAAGCTCGCCGGGTATCTCGATTCGGTTCGCGATATCGAGCGGCGCATCCAGATTGCCGAGACACAAAGCGATCGGGAGCTCCCGGAGATGGCGCAGCCTGCGGGCATTCCCGCCAAGTTCGAAGACTACGCGACGCTCATGTTCGATTTGCTGGCGGTGGCCTACCAAGCCGACCTGACCCGGGTGGGGACGTTCCTGTTCGGTCGCGAGAAGAGCGTGCGAACCTATCCTGAGATCGGCATCGCCGACCCCCACCACCCCACGTCACACCACCTGAATATTCCCGCTCGGCTGGAGCGCTTGTCCAAGATCAACACGTACCACGTGCAGCTCTTTGGGCGGTTCCTGGAAAAGCTGCGGTCCACGCCCGACGGCGACGGCTCGCTGCTGGACCATTCGATGATCATCTACGGCGCCGGGATGAGCAACAGCAACGCGCACATTCCAGCCAACCTGCCCATCCTCCTGGCGGGCGGCGGCGCCGGCCAGGTCAAGGGAGGCCGGCACGTGCGGCTGCCGGCAGACACGCCGCTGGCGAATCTCCATCTCACGGTCCTCGACAAGATGGGCATTGCAGCGGAGCGGTTCGCCGACAGCACGAGTGGGTTGAATGTCCTGTCTGAAGTATGAATCGGACGATTTCGCTGACAGGCAGCAGATTTCAAGGACGGACAACGATGCGCATCAACATTCGATTCGTCGGCCGATCAATCGTCGCACTCCTGGCGACGACCAGTTTGGCCGCGGCCGCCACGGATCTCCGGCTAGTGGACGCGGCAAAGAAGCAGGATACGGAAGCCGTTCGGCGTCTGCTCAAACAAGGCGTTCCGGTGAATGCCAGTCAGCCAGATGGCTTTAGGGCGCTGCACTGGGCGGCTCAGTGGGATAAGACGGACATGGCCGAGTTGCTGATTCGCGCCGGCGAAAACGTGAGCGCGGCGGACAACTACGGAGTCACGCCTCTTTCACTGGCCTGCACCAACGGCAGCGTGCCGATGGCCGACCTGCTGCTCAAAGCAGGAGCGAATCCGCACGCCGCTCACGCGTACGGCGAGACGGTGCTCATGACGTGTGCCCGCACCGGCGCGCTGGACGCGGTCAAAGCGCTTCTCGCCCGCGGTGCGGACGTGAACGCGACGGAAACCGCTGAAGACCAGACGGCATTGCTGTGGGCGGCGGCCGAAGGGCACACGGAGATCGTGCGTGCGCTCATCGAACGCGGTGCCGACGTTCGTGCGCGCTCCACGAAGGGGTACACCGCGCTGCTGCTGGCGGCTCGCGAAGCGAACCTGGAAACGACGAAGGCGTTGCTGGCTTCAGGCGCGGATGTGAACGAGGCGGCCAAGGACGGCACGACCGCGTTGGTCGTAGCCACAGTCCGGGGTCATACCGAGTACGCACAGTTTTTGCTGAACCAGGGCGCCGACCCGAACCTGGGACCTGGGTTTGGGCCGTTGCACTGGGCCGTGGGCGAATGGAATTCCTATCTGAGCGACTTCTCTAACGGGATCACGAATGAGGATACCGAGTGGAGTGCCTTCGGGGGCTTGCCCAGAGCCGATAGGCTGGACTTTGTGAAAGCGCTCCTCGCCCGTGGGGCGGATCCGAATGCGCCAGCTCGAAGGAATCCGAATTATGGGATGAGGGTGAAGGGTGGCAACGGGAATCTTGTGGGTGCGACGCCCTTCTTGATTGCGGCTCAGGCGAACGATGTCGCCATCATGCGCGAGTTACTGGCCCGCGGTGCCGACCCGAACCTGCCGACGAATCTAGGCACGACGCCGCTGATGGTGGCAGCCGGCATCGGCCACCTTCCTGGCATGAGTCGATCGACGGAGGCAAACGCGCTGGAAGCTGTCAAGCTGTGTGTGGAGCTGGGCGCCGACATCAACGCCGTCAACAAGAACGGCGACACCGCTCTGCATGGCGCGGCGTGGAGGCATTTTGCGGACTCGATCGTTCAGTTTCTCGTGGATCACGGCGCCAACATGGATGTGAAAAACAAGCGGGGATGGACGCCCTTGGTCATCGCCGAAGGCATCCGTACTGGTGGAAACGCCGTTTTCTCGCCGAGCACGACCGCGTTGCTACGGAAGCTGGGAGCGGCCCCTAGCCCGCCGGATATCTCAAGAGTACCCGAAGCCGACGACGACGATCCGTAGAAAGGAGCGTCAGTGTGCACGCGCTGCTGTGGTGCAGGTCATGAGCGCGAGCCACCCCGGATCGCTCGCCGCGCCCCGGCTGCCGTGACGTGCCGGTGCAGGAGGCTGGCGCGCTGCCCTAGGGATTCGGCGGGACAGTGACGGTGATCTCGACCTTCGTCGACAGGCGGCCGGGGTCGGCCGCCGACGCAATCAATGTGTACGAACCGGGCGCCGTAAACGTCGCCGTCGTCACCGCCTGCCCGTTGACGACCGGCAACGTACCCATGTGTCCGAAGATCACCTTCGCGGGACCGCTGTACTGAAGCCAGGTCAGCGTCGTCTCCCGGGGACGCGTCGCCGACGTGTTGATCTGCGCGCCGAGCCCGGGGCCGGTGGCCCGGTCGCGCGGGGCCGGCGCCGCCGGCCGGATCTTCGGGAGGCCGTCGTCAGTGACCTTCGCCGTCAGGGTGATCGGCTGTCCGAGCCGTGGCCTTCCCACGGAGGCGATCTCGAGAGCCGGCGGCTTGTTGGGGTCGTCGTGACCGGGATTGAAATTCCCATTCGTCGTGACGACCCGCTCGGTGATTTCCTGTTCGGGTAGCAGATTGCCGTAGCCGCGCTCGGGGCGGCCGTTCGACGTGATCGTCCAGATCACGTCCTTCTGTCCGAAATCCGCCGGGACGCGGACGCGGAAGACGTAGCGCTGGCGTCTTGGCAAGAAATACGTCGGCTGGCCCTGATCGACCGGACCAGGCTCGACCCTGTTCTCGGGACCGGCGGGAATCGCAAACTCCTGCACGTAATTTCGGTTGAAATACCCGAAGACGATGTCGATCGTGCCGTCCGGATGTCGGATCCAGCCCTCGAAGTACGGAATCACGGACTGACCAGAGTTGTGCCTGATGGCCGTAATCCCGGTCGGCAGTGGCGAACTCGGGGCCTGCGCGTGTGTGGCCGCCAGCGCGCCGGCGACCGTCAGAAACCCGGCAACGGCCACCACGATCCCGCGTCGGCGTCCGACCATGGCGATCGGCCCTACCGGTTGGCCGCCACGGTGGCGGCGCCGCCGGCGTCCTGCCTTTCCGTTGTCTGGAGCGTGCGCCGCTCCGCGACGCGCCGCTGGTAGTCCTCTTCGTCGAGGTAGGTGATCGTGACCCACGCGAAGCTCATCTCATCAATCGAGCGCGAGCCGCCGCCCACCCAGTTCTTCGGGTTCGGGTTCCACCTGTTGGCCGCCGTGTTGTCGTGCCACGAGATCACGTGGATGATGGTTCCGGCCGGCAGCAGCGGCGCCACGTCGTCGGCATACGGGTAGGTGATGTGCCAGCCGAACTGGTAGTTGCTCACGCAGCTGATTGTCTCGGTGCGCGCGGGGCCCGGACGCGCCGAATCGGCTCGCACGTCGGGATAGATGGCCTCGATGCACTGTGCCTTGCCGCGGTTGTGCATGTGCGGCTGGAACGACGCCAGCAGCGCCGGCCTCGGCAGCCGGAAATAGCCGTCGTGCCGTGAGATCGATCCAGCTGGGATGTCGAGCTCCGGGGCGTCTCCCATGTGCTGCGTGAACGCCACGTACTTCGGCGCGTGCCCCTTCGGGTACACCTTCCACGCGACCGCGACGCGAACCGGCGTCTCTTTCCCCCGCGGATTGAGGTGCAGGTTGAAGTTGATCTTCGTGCCCGCCTTGACGAGCCGGCCGGCATTGGGCGGGAAGATGTCGGCGTTCTTGCCCAGCGCATATTCATTGAGGAAGAGGCCCGTCGGATCCTCCACCGGGTCTTCCACGAGATTCGTCGTGAAGTGGTGCACGACCTTGAAGCTGTCGGGGTCCAGCGGCTTGCTCTCGATCGCGGAGATGTACATGTCCTCGGTGAACCCCGGGTCCACGAGGATGTCGACGATGTTGTCGGGGCCCGCCGCGGGCAGGACGTACGGCTTCTGCATGGCGACGATCACGTCGGGCGTGATGTGCCACTGGTCGAGATCGCTGAACCGGCGGGGCGGGGGCATGTCGGCGGGGTTGCCCATCGGCGCGCCGCTGTCGACCCACTTCGCGATCGTGGCGATCTCGTCGTCGCTGAGCGACGGGTCGTCCTTGAACGTGGTGATGCCGATGTTGCGATCGATGTGCCAGGGCGGCATCTCGCGCGCGACCACTTTCGCCCGGATCGATCGCGCCCACGGACGCGCCTCCTCGTAGGTCAGCAGCGACATCGGCGCCACCGAGCCCGGTCGGTGACAGTGTTGACAGGATCGCTGCAGGATCGGGGCGACGTGTCTGGTGAAGGTGACCTGTTCGGGGGCGGCCGTGTCCCGAGGGGGCGAACTCTGTGCGAGCGGCGCCGCCGCAATCATCGCCGCCACGCCCACGCTCATCCCGAAGACCGCCGCGAATCCGAGTCGAGGCGTCCTATGCGTCGCCATCGTGACCTCCTGTGAACGCTATCGCCGCCGGCTGGCGCTGGTCATCGACCACAAACCACCACCACCAGGTTCAAAAGCTGTACGACATGCTGAACTCCGCAATCCGCGGCTGCGTGATGCTCGTCGGCAAGCCGAACGTCGGGCCGGAGAGCCGGGAGACGGTCAAGACCTCGTTCGCGTTGAGCGCGTTGAAGACATTCATGCGGACCGTCAGCTTGTGACGGTCAGCCAGATCGAAGGCCTTCTCCACGCGCAGATCGATCTGGTTGGTGTGGGGTAAACGCCGCGTGCCGATCGGTTCCACATTCAGCGTGATGTTCGGGATGGTCTGACCGCCGGTGAAGCGCACCCGGCGCGCCCAGGGATAGCCGCTCCGGTGCTCGAAATTGGCCGAGGCCATGATCTGGAACGGGAAGAAGTACCCCCCCGAGACCTTGGCGCTCCATTCCCATTCGCGATCCAGGTTGTTGATTTCCGCGTTCGGCGTAAATGGACCGCTCTCGACGTTGCTGTTGAACTCGATGTTGCCGTCGGTCGCCGGGCCGGTTTGGTTCGTGAAGGCGATCGGAACGTTTCGCCTGGTCGCCGAATACGAGCCCAGGAACTGCCAGTCCCTCGACAGGCGCTTGAACACCGCCAGATCGATGCTCTTGAACGTCTGATCTGCCTTCGGGTCGTTGACTCGCGTGAAGCGCTCGAACTGCCGGCCCCTCAACGTCGTGGGGAACTCGTAATAGGTGAACGACACGCCTGGATCGTCAGCCGTGCCCACCCTCCCGTCGGGCCCCGGATCGGGCCGCGTGACGGGAACGGTGTAGCTGTCATAGGGGCGAAGCAGGTTCAGCAGCCTGTACGTGTCATGGTAGCGGGAATAGATGCCGCTGACGCGCAGCGCGAAGTTTTCCATCAGCTCCCGCTCGAGTGAGAGAGACAGCTCGTCGCTCTTCGGCTCTCGCTCGTCCCGACTGGGCACCGTGATGCTGCTGACGCCTTGGATGCCCCCTGACAGCGAGACGAAATCCGTCCCGTTTGGATCGAGGTTGACCTCGCCGGGGTCGTAGTCTCGATTGCCATTGAGGTCCAGCCAGCGGTAGGTCACGACCGTTCGGACGTTGGGATCGGCTGAATCCAGCTCGGGGACCTGCTGCCGCATGTGATCGAACCGGCCCCAGCCTCCCTTGACCATCGTCTTCCCGTCCCCGCTCACATCCCACGCCGCATGGAGGCGCGGCGCCACGCTGTTCCAGATGTTGAACTGCGCGCCCTTGAAGCAACCGGCCGGAAACGCGACGTGTCCCGGCGGCTTCGCGGCCTCGCGGCACGACTCGGGCACGAACCCGTTGTCGTGCGCGTAACGGACGCCCAGGTTCAGGGTCAGCCGCCGGCCGAGCGTCCAACTGTCCTGGCCGTACACGCCGAGGTAGCGGGTCACGACCTTCGCGTACGCGGGATTGTTCCAGACCTCCAACTGGTAGGCCGCCTCGTTTTGGAAGAGCAGGCGATAGTTGTGAAAGGCCGAAGAATAGGCGCCTTTGTATTGCCGATCGGCGGGAAGCTCCGGGAACTGTCGGCCAAACCAGCTGTTCGTGTAGTCGAAACCGAACTTGAACTCGTGGTTGCCGGCGACCAGATCCGGCCGGAACCAGGTCATCGCACCCTTGTAGTGATGCCGTGGGTTGTGCGGGTACTCCCCGATCCTCGGGTTCGATCCCTTCTCCACGAGGGTGACCTGATCGAAGCTCGGAGGGACGTCCCGAGGCGAGAAACCCCATCGGAACGTGTTGTAGGTCCAGAACCCGTACTGCAGCGAGGTGACCAGGGAGCTGCCGTACACCTTCTGCCATTCGATCTTGGCCGTGCGACTGGGCGTCATGAGGCCGCCGCGGTCTTCCCAGGCGCGAAAATTCCCCGCCGCGGTATAACCGATCTCGCTCAAGTCGTACTTGTGGTTGTACTGGTGGAAGCCGACGAACCTGTTGGACGCGCTCATCTGATACGAAATCTTTTGAGTCTGGAACCACGACAGATCATCGGCGATGGCTGGCGAGCCATCCGGCGTGGACGTATTCAACACCTCAAATGCGTTGATCATTCGCCGCACCGCGCCATAGACCCAGAGCTTGTCGCGGATGAGGCGGCCGCCCAGGTCGGCGCTGTAACTGTGGCGCGTGACCAGGCGCTCGCCGCTCTCGATGCCCTGCGCACGCAGCTTGTCGTCGACGTTGTCGCTCTGGAGATCGGCGCTCGTCTTGTTCAGCCAGGCGGTGCCGTGGAACGCGTTGCTACCGGATTTCACCACGGCCGCCAGGTTGACGCCGCGAGTGGGTACCTCCGCGCTGTTGCCGATGGTGCGGACCGACGCCTCTTCGATCGTCGTGTAGTCCCAGTAGTTCGCGTTGCCGCCCCCAGCCTGCGAAGTGCTCGTTTGGACACCCTCGAGCGTGGAGTACGGTTCCCCCGACTGCCCGAACACTCGATAGGTCGGCACCTGGTTGATGCTGCTCCCGCCCACATCTCGCAGCGTACGCACGCCAGGCGCCTGGGCCAGCAGGCTGACGATGCCGTTGCGACTCGATGGGAGGAGCTCGATCGACTCCCGCGTGAACTGAGTCGTCATGGTCGTGGACCTCGTGTCGACGACAGGCGAGAGCCCCGTCACGGTCACCGATTCCTGGAGCGCCCCGAGCTTCAACTGCACGTCCACCTGGGCAGTGAAGCCGAACGTGAGTCGGACGCCCTCATTGCGGATCGTCTGGAAGCCAGGAAGGACGTACTCGACTGCGTAGGTCCCGATGGGCAGCGGCGACAACCGGTACTCCCCGCGTTCGCCGGTGACGCCGACCACCGACGGCACCTGCAGGGCCGGGCTGGTTGCGGTGACCGTCACGCCGGGCAGCACGCCGCCGCTTTCGTCCGTCACCCGGCCGATAATCCCGGCCTCCTGCTGCGCACCAGCCGAGGCTGCGGCCAGCGTCACCGCGAGAAACGCCAGGACACAGGTGGAGTATCGAAAGGAAAGGCCGAATCGTAGGCTCGTCATCTCCAGACCCTCCCGGGAGTAGTGCAGGCGCCTGCGCGCCTGCCGGTGACCGCCAACGCTCGCACGATGAAGCCGCGAACGAAATGAACCTGGCGAACCGGGAAGCCTGTACAAAACCGCGACGACAACCAGGGTTCGGGAATCCTGACCGGGGATACTCTACACCCGATGGGGCCTGCCTTTCGAGGGGTCACTCATCCTTGCGCTACCGCGTCGCTGCCCGTCGAGCCTGCCTGAGCCCCTGGCGCGCCGCCACCGACTGCGGATCGAGCGACAGCGCCTCGGCGAAATAGCCGGCCGCCGCTGGTCCGTTGGCCGACGCCAGTTCCAGCAGCCCCAGGTTCGTGTAGATCGACGGATCGCGCGGGTCGAGCGCGAGCGCCGCGGCAAACGCGGCCCGCGCCTCGTCGCGGTTGTCGAGGCTGGCGTGGATCGTGCCCAGCAGGTTGTGCGCGGGGGCGTACCGGGGATCGCGGGCGACCGCTTCCCGCGCCAGGCCGACGGCGTCGGCAAACGCGCCGCGCAGGAACCTGACCGCGGCCCCGTAATACGCCGTGCTGGCCCGTCCCGGCTCGAGCCGCTGCAGCCGCTCGACGACAGGGCCGAGTCGATCGGCGTCGCCCAGATCGCTCAGGATCGACGCGAGCTGTTCGAGCGCCCGCGGCTCGGTCGGCTCGATCGCCGCCGCGCGCTCGGCCATCCTGACCGCCTCGTCGAGCGACCCCGTCGCCGCCAGGAGTCTGGACATCGCGATGGGAAGGGCGGGCGCCTGCGGGCGCCCGGCGGCCAGCGGCGCCAGCAGCTCGTGCGCGTCCTGCTGGCGGCCGGTTGCGACGGCGGCGCGCACGAAGCCCTCGAGCGCGGCCGGGTCGGTCGCGTCCAGCCGCAGCGCTTTTACGTAATCCTCGTACACGAGGGCGAAGCTGCCGAGCGGCGTCAACATGGCGGCGCGGTGCCGCCACTGGGCGGCGCCCGCGGCGGCGAGCGCGCGGCGAATCGGCGCCGGCGCGCCCGAGCCGTCCAGGAGCCGTTGCAGCGCCGCGGCATTGCTGGTGGCCTCCGTGTCGAGCGCGTAGGGACCGGAGAATTCGAGCGCCAGCCGATCGTCGGTCTGGATCGCCGCGCCGTCCCCGTACCGCCGCAGCTCGGCCGGTCCCCCGGCGAACATCGACAGCAGCGCAAACGGCTCGACCGCCGACACGCGCGCCAGATCGGCAGCCACGCCCGGCCTTTGCCACGACTGTTCGATCGCCGCGATCCGATCGTCGAGCGGCCCCGTCGATCCGACCAGCAGCACGTCGCTCTCGCCGACCATCCAGAGCGTGGCGTCGGGAAACACGGAGATGAACGTGGCCACGATCGACCGCAAATCGCCCGCGCTGATGTCATAGGTGTGCGCCCACTGGGCGACGATGCCGCCCGGCGCGAGGCGGCCGCGCACGGCCATGAAGAACTCGCGCGTGAAGAGCGCGGCGACTCCCGCCATCCACGGGTTCGACGGCTCCGAGACAATGACGTCGTAGGTGCGCGACGACAGCCGCAGATGCGAGCGGCCGTCGCCGACGATGAGACGGGTACGCGGGTCGTCGAGCGCGTGCAGGTTGACGTCGGCGAAGAATCGGGAGGCCTCGACGACCTCGGGCGAGATCTCCACGACATCGACGCGCGAGACGGGATGGACGAGCGCCGATCCCACCGTCACGCCGCTGCCGAGCCCGACGATGCCCACCTCGCGCGGATCGGGATGCAGCAGCAGCGGCAGGTGCGCGAGCACCTTCTGCGTGAGCATGTCGCCGAAGCTCGAGGCGTCGACCTTGCCGTCGATCGCCAGCGACAGCGCGCCCGTCAGCCGCTTCACCGACACGGTCGCGGCCGCACCTTCGCGGTAGTAGACGAGCGTGCCCGCCTTGAGCGCGGTTTCCAGATCGAGATCGGGCTGCACGCGTGACGCGTACTTGTACGCGCCGCTCGCCAGCAGATCCCGATCCCAGGGCGCGGCCGCGAGGAGCAGCAGCACGGCGGCCGCGGTCGGCGCGAGGCCCGCAACGCGCAGCCTCACGGAACGCGCGCCCCACACGATGACGATGAGCGCGTCCAGCGCCAGCACGCCGGTCGCCATCGCAAGCGTGTGCTGAAGGCCGACGAGCGGGATGGCGGTAAACGCGGCGGCCAGCGACCCCGCAACCGCGCCCACGGTGTTGACAGCGTAGAGGGTTCCCACGCGGCGGGCGGCCGGCCGGTCGCCGCCGACGAGCGCCAGCGCGAGCGGAAACACCGCGCCAAACCCGATGGCCGCCGGCAGCATCAACGCCGCCACGAGCACGCTCCGCTGCCAGAGCAGGGCGGCGCCGGAGCCGCTCGATCGGGCCATCTCCTCGGCAACCAGCCGCGGTACGTATCCGCCCGCCAGCGACGAGGCCGTCGTCGCGACGATGGCGGTGAAGGCGAGCGTCAGCCCGAGCCAGAGTGCCGGATGGCGGGTCCGTCCCGCGAGCCACGCCCCGGCGCCGGAGCCGAGCGCGAGCCCGGCAATCACCGCGGCGACGGTGGCTGCGAAGGCATAGGTGGTGGGACCGACGACCATGGCGAAGACGCGCATCCATGCGACCTCGTACATGAGCGCGGCACATCCGGAGAATCCAACGGCCGCGGCTGCAAGGACCGGCTGGTGGACGATCGTGGGCGTCCTGCCGGCCGGCTCTACTCGACCGTGCCGCCGCCCGTGGCTGGCGCGGGGCCGCGTCTCGATCGCCGCCGCCGTCGTCGCGACAGGGTCCGGCTGCGTGCGTGCTTCGCCCGAGGTCCGTCGAAGCACGACCAGCGCGCTGGCTGCCGCCACGCCACCGGCGGCAACGCCGGCCAGCGTGGCGCCCGAAAGACCGACGGCGGGGATCAGCACGAAGCCGGCCGCGAGCGCGCCGAAGGCAGCGCCGGCAGAGTTGACCGCGTACAGCGTGCCGCCCGCGCGGCCAAGCTGTCCGGGATCGCGCACGAGCCAGTGCGCGGCCAGCGGAAAGGTGGCGCCAAGCGCGAGAGCCGGAATGAAGATGACGACGAGCGAGGAGAGGAGACGTACGGCGGGAAAGAGCGGCCCCGGCGCGCCGTCGCCGTACGACCAGGTCAGCAGCGGCGTCAGCGCGCGCAGTTCGAGCGGCAGCAGCAGCGCGATCGCGGCGACAAGGCATTCCAGCGCGACGTATCCGTACAGGGCCTGCCGCGGGTCGAGACGGGGGGCCTGCCTGCCTCCGAGGTACGCCCCTGCCGCGAGGCCGCCCATGAACGCCGTGACGACCGTTGCCGCCGCCGCCGTCGTGTGCCCCATGTGGAGCGTCAGCAGGCGCGTCCACGTCACCTGATAGATGAGCCCGGCCAGCCCCGAGCACGCGTAGGCGAGAAGGAACAGCCCGTTCACGCGCGGGTACGTTACCCCGGAGGCAGGCGGCATACCAGCGCCGGGGCGGTATACTCCTCGCGTCTCGAGGAGGGCCTCATGCGCCGCGCGCGACGTGCGGGTGTTCTTACCATCCTGCTGGCCGGATCGCTGCTGGCCGCGCAGCGAGCATCAGGGCCTGTCGAGTGGCTGTACTATGGCGGCGATCAGGGCGGCATGCGGTACTCGCCGCTTGCCGACATCCACGCCGGCAACCTCCAGCGGCTGCAGCCCGCCTGGCAGTGGAAGCACTGGGAGACGCCGCCGCCGCCAAGGCTGTCCTGTACGCCGCGGTCGGGGCGGAGCTGACGCAGTACGACATTGATGTCGAGCGCGCCACGCTGACGAGGCGTGCCACTATCACGCTGCCCGCCAACGTGCAGGAAGCGGCGCTGCACCCGTCGCGCAGTCACCTCTACGTCGGCTGGAGCGGCGCTGGCGCAAGCTACGGCAACCTGGGCGGCGCCGCCGGGGAAGCGCCTCGACACGGTGTAACTGCGTTCCGCCGGGACGTATCGTCTGGGGCGCTGACACCTGACGGTCCGGCCGCACCGCTCCGGGCGCGCGCGATTCATCTGACCACCGACGTCACCGGCGCGCACCTGCTGGTGGCCTACAACAGCCCGAGCGGTGTGACCGTGCACCGCATCGAACGCGACGGGACGATCGGCGCGGAAGTGACCCACCCGCACCTGCTCGATGGCGGCATCTACGGCCACCATGTCCGCGTGCTGCCGTCGAATCGGGGGGTCGTGCTCGTCACGCGCGGGAATGCGCCGACGGCGACCACGCCGGAGGATCCCGGAGCACTGAAGGTGTTCGCGTACTCAGGTGGTGCGCTCACCAATCGCGCGTCAATTGCGCCGGGCGGCGGCTATGGCTTTCAGGCGCGGCACATCGACTTTCACCCGT
>CAZGLC010000117.1:0-14889 GCA_964526235.1 uncultured Bifidobacteriaceae bacterium | reverse complement strand
ACCGGATCATGTTCCTCGCGCACTTCAACGCCGGCATCCGCGCGGTGGACGTGCGCGATCCGTTCCACCCCAGGGAAATCGCCTATTACATCCCGGCGCTGGGGCCGACGACGTTCTGCACGCCCGGCGGCAACAACCTGCCGTGTGTCAAGGTGATTCAGACGAACAACGTGGAGGTCGACGACCGCGGGTACGTCTACGGCGCCGACCGCGCGGGCACCGGCCTGCACATCGTGGAGCTGACCGGCGCCGCGCGAAGCGTGGCGAATTTCCGGTGATTACGGCCTGACGCCGGGCACGTTGAGGCGGATTCGATAGACGCTGCTGCGGGCGGTCACGTACAGTGTCCGCCCGTCGGCATCCCCGAACGCGAGGTTGGCCGGCTGCTCGGGAAACACGAGCGTGCCGAGGTGCTTTCCCTCCGGCGTCATCACCCAGATGCCGCCGGCCCCGGTCGAGTAGAGATGCCCCTGCTCGTCCACCTTCATCCCGTCGGGATTGCCCGGAGCCTTTTCCGCGCTCATGTCCACGATCAGCCGGCCGTTCGCGATCGTGTCGTCGGGCCTGACGTCGAAGCGGAAGATCTTCCGATCGGCGCTGCTGTTGACGTACAGGATCTTCTCGTCGGGCGACAGCGCGATGCCGTTTGGATTGACGAGGTCCCGTGTCAGCAGCTGCAGCGTCCCGTCCTTGAGCAGGAAGACGCCGTTGAACGGCAGCTCCTTCTTCGGGTCGTCGTTGCGGCGGCGGAGGCCTGACGGCGGGTCGGTGAAATACAGGGATCCGTTCCGCTTGAAGACGAGATCGTTCGTGCTGTTCAGCCGCTTCCCCTCGAAGCGGCTCGCCAGCACGGTGCGCCGGCCGTCGGCGTCCACGCGCACGACCTGGCGGTCGCCCATCGCGTTGAATGCGACGCGCCCCTGCGGATCGAGCGTCACGCCGTTCGATCCGATCAGGTAGATCGCCTCGCCGCGCGCGTTGGTCTGTTCGCCGCCGACGCCGGTGGGATCGGCGCCGGTAAAGCCGGTCTTGTCCAGAAAGACCGAGACCCGGCCGGTGGCGGAATCCACCCGGTTGATCACGTTTGCGGGGATGTCGCTGAAGATCAAGAACCCGCCCTTGCGCACCCAGACCGGCCCTTCCGAGAACCCGAACCCGGTGGCGACGCGCTCGACCTTCGCGTCGGCGGCCACGATGGCATCGAGGGCGGGATCGAGCCGGACGACGACGCTGCCGTTTTGCGCGAACGCGTGCGGCACGAGCGCCAGAAGGAGCAGCAAAAACGGCTTTAGCGGCGTCGTCATGGTCCGCAGTATACTCGCGCCGGCCGTCACGCCCTGTGATGGGAGGAGCCAGTATGAAAAGCAGATTTGCAATTGCCGCCGCCATCGTTCTCGTGGCGTGGATGTACGCGCCCGGCACCGCGCAGGAGCCGGACGCCCGGACCGTGCTGCAGGCCGCCCTCAAGGCGATGGGCGGCGAGAACCTGCGCAGTATTCAGTACTCCGGCAGCGAGGGGTACGTGGCCGCGGTCGGCCAGAACTACAACCCGGCGATGGACTGGCCGGCCCCCATCATCACCACCTACACGCGCACGATCGATTACGACGCGCGGTCGTCGCGTGAGGAGTACGGGCTGCGGACCAGCACCGGGCAGGGCGGCCCCATCGGCGGCGCCAACGCGCCGGTCATCACCACGCCGATCGTCGGCGAGCAGCGCCGGAACTGGAACGTCCGCGAGACCTTCGCCTGGAACGTGGACGGCACCAACGTCGTCCCGCAGCCGGCGGTCGCCGAGACGCGGCAGCTCGAGATCTGGCTGACGCCGCACGGGTGTCTCAAGGCGGCGCTGGCGCCCGGCGCCAACCCGATCGCCATCGAGCGCACCGAGCAGAACAAAGGACGGATCACTGCCGTCTCGTTCGTGGCGCTCGGCAAGTACCGGGTGCAGTGCTCCATGAACAGCAAGAACCTGGTGGAGCGCGTCCAGACGTACCTCCCCAATCCCGTGGTCGGCGACCTGTACCACGAGCTCGTCTACGGCGACTACAAGGACTTTGGCGGCGTGATGTTCCCCACCGACTTCCACGCCCACCACGATCTCGACGACGACCTCGAAGGACAGGGCGTGAACGTGAGCGGCGGGCACAACTCGTTCGGCCTCACCGTGTCGAACCTTCGGGCCAACGTGGCCGACGCCGCGCCGGCCATCCCGGATGCCGTCCGGACGGCCAAGGTCCCCCCGGTGCAGGTCGACGTGCAGAAGATCGGGAATGGCATCTTCTACATGGCCGGCGGCACGCACGCGAGCATCGCCGTCGAGTTCCGCGATCACATCACCGTCTTCGACGCGCCGCTGAACGAGGCGCGGTCGCTCGCCGTGATTCGCGAGATCAAGCGAGCCATTCCCAACAAGCCGATCCGGTACGTGGTGAGCTCGCACCACCACTGGGACCATCTCGGCGGGCTTCGCGCCTACGTGGCGTCGGAGAACCTGACGGTCGTCGTGCAGCAGAACAATCTGCCGTACTACGCCGAGGTGCTCTGGATCCGGCCGTGGACGCTGCAGCCCGACCGGCTCGCGCTCTTCCCGCCCGAGGAGGTGTCCGAGGGCTACACGTTCGAGACGGTCGGCCAGAAGCACGTGCTGAGCGACGGCACGCGCACGATGGAGATCTACAACGTGCAGGGGCTCCAGCACGCGCAGGGCATGGTGATCGCGTACCTGCCGCAGGAGAAGATGGTCCTCGAGGCGGACCTCTTCACGCCGCCGGCGCAGGGCGCGCCGATGCCGACGATGGTCACCGCGTCGCACCGGAGCTTCTACAACAACGTGCAGCGGCTCCGGCTCGACGTCCAGACGATCGTGCCGGTCCACGGCGGCCGCACGTTCCCATGGGCGGAGTTCGCGAAGTTCGTCACGAGCGGCAAGCCCGCTACAAATTAATCGGCCGCGCAGGCTGAAGCCTGCGCGCAACAGTACGTGGGGCGGGCCTTCACGGGCCCGCCCTACTTGGCCCGCCCTTTCGGCCCCTGCGCCAGCATGGCCACCTTCCAGACCGCGCCGTCGCCCACCACGTAGAGGGTCCTCTTGTCCGGCCCGGCGAACGCGAGATTCTGCGGGCCGTCCGGGTTGCCAATCGGAATCGTGCCCAGATGGCGGCCCTGCGGGCTGAACACCTGCACGCCGATCGTCGACGTGACATAGAGACGGCCGGCCTCGTCGACCGCGAGGCCATCCGCGCCGCTCCGCACGCCCTGGTTGGTCATGCGAATGCCGGCGAGCCTGGCGAAGTTGCGCTGGTTGCGCACGCTCCCGTCCGGCTGCACGTCGAACGCCACGACGAATGCTCCGAGGGTATTGGCGACGTAGAGCGTCTTGTCGTCCGGGCTGAGGATGATGCCGTTGGGGCGCGCGATCTCGTCGGTAATCCTGACGACCGTGCCGTCAGGCCGGATGTAGTAGACCGCCGGGATCTCGGTCAGGAATTGTCCCGGAGGCGGGTACGTTCCCGGGTCGGTGAAGTACACGCCGCCTTTCCGGTCCGCGACGAGATCGTTCGGCCCCACAAACGGCCGGCCTTGAAATGCGCTGGCCAGCACGGTCCGCGCCGGCGTCAGCGCCGCGATCTGTTTCGTCGCCGGCAGCACGCCGATGAGCCGGCCCTTCTGATCGAACGTCAGACCCTGGGATCCGTTCGTGTTCTCGAGAAACGTCGACCGGGTTCCCTGCGCGTCGATTCTCGTGATGACGCTGGCGGCTTGCTCCGTCAGCAGCAGCGCCCCATCCGGCGCGGCAATTGGGCCCTCGGTGCCGCGCAGCCCCTGCGCCACCACCTGCACTCGCGTGCCGCCGGCGACCACGCCGGGAATATCCGGCGCGACCGTCTCGGTGGGCGTGAACGTCTCAGCGCCCTGGCCAGATGCCGCCGTCGGCGCAACAACCGCCAGCAGCGCGAGAAGCGTCATCCGAGATCGCATAGCCCCTCCTGACGGCGTCGTGCGCCTGCCGTCAGCGCCCGAAGATCTCCTTGAAGTAGCGGTCGATTGACCGGCGGTACTCGCGGTCGGCGCGTTGCTCCTGGGGGTTCTGCGGGTTGTCGAAGCCGTGCGACGAACCGCTGTAAATCTGCAGCTCGAACGGCACCTTCGCCGCGCGCAGGTCGCCGAGCAGCTTGTTCACTTCCTCGAGGGGCGCGACTTCGTCTTCGGCGCCGTGGAGGATCAGGACCGAGCCCTTGATGTTGCGCGCCATCTCCGGCGTGAAGTTGCGGAAGGAGCCGTGCACCGCGGCGGTGCCGACGATCGGGACCCCGGCTTCGGCCAGCTCCACCGCGACGGTGCCGCCAAAGCAGTAGCCGATGAGCGCCATCTTCGATGTGTCGACCATCGGGTGCTTCGCCAGCACGTCGAATCCCGCCCGCGCGCGCGTCCGCATCAGCTGCCGGTCGTTGTTGTAGATGGTCGTCAGGCGCGTCATCTCCGGCACTTCCTTCGGCACGATGTCCTTGCCGAAGATGTCGGCCGCGAACACGACGTAGCCCATGCGCGCGATCATCTGCGCGTTCTCGAGCGTCGACCCCTGCAGGCCGCCGCGATAGTGCAGCAGCAGCACGCCCGGCCGTCTCCCGCTCTGCGCATCGTCGTAGGCAAGATAGCCCTTCAGCGCCGTACTCCCGTGCATGTACTCGACATACTCGGTTCTGATGGCGGCGTCGGCGCTGCCAGCGTAGAGCCCGAGCGCGAGGAAGGCGCCCAGACCCATGGACCTCACGGCCACAGTATTCATACGAGTCTCCTCAAGCTGATACGAACGTGTGCGCCGGATAGACCTCCGGCTCGCCCTCCACGCCAACGGCCTTCAGAATCGGGACGAGCTTCTCGCCAAAGCGGCGGAACGCGTCGTCCGATTCCCAGACGTCCACGACACGGAACCCATTCGCCCCCTGTCCGGCCGCGTGGAGGAGCAGTCCCGGCACCGGCCAGTCCGCGGGTGACCGCAGGCCCTTTCCGCCGGTGAGTCTTCGAACCGATTCTTCGTACTTCTCGCGCGTCAGGGTCGGACCCTGAAAGACGACTACGACGGCCACAGGCACACCTCCTTGGATCCGAGGAAGGCCGGCAGCATACGCCGGAACCCGTGGAGACTCAAGCGCGTGGCCGCGCTCAGCTGTGCTCCAGTGGGAGGGCATCGGTCTAAGATGGACAGCCGTGCGTCTCACGTGTGCGCTGCTGATCGTGCTGGCACCCGCCATCGTCCACACTCAGAGCCTGCAGCCTGCCACGGCGCGCGAGGGTGTGGCGCGTCTGTTTGCGCCGCACTTTGGCGGACCAGGAGACGTCACCGTCGACTACTTCGGCCAGCTGCTGGCACAGGTCATCGACACTGTGCCGCCGGGCGACCGCATTCCCCGCACGGGTCGGCGCGGCGCGACAGTGCTGAGCGTCGACTATCGGCGGATCCGAATCCACACCTTCGAGGGGCTCGATCTCGACAGCGGCGACATCGCGTCCTTCAGCGGCGGCCTCGCTCGAACGCCTGTCACGCGCGTCACGGCCGCACGAGTGGGAGTGGATGTGACGACGGTGTCCACCGCCGCCGCCGTGTCTCCGGGGCTCGTTATGAGCGCGCGCGTGCCGTTCGTGCGCGTCCACGTCTCGGGAATGCTGCAGGCGATCGAGGACCGAGGCACGCCGTTCGAGGAACCTGCCGCCCCGCCGCTGAGGGTCCGCGACTCGAGCTTCAGCGGCCTCGGCGACATCAGCACCGCCGTGCGGTGGCGGTTCTTCTCCCGCGAACGCGTTCAGCTGTCCGGTATCGGCGGCATTCGATGGCCCACCGGCGACCGCGAGAACCTGATCGGGACGGGCGAGGCAGTACCGGAAGCCGGCGTGGTCGCGTCGGTAACCGGGGCCGATGCGCTCACGGTCGATGTCGCCGTCTCGTTTGCGAACGGCCACGGGACGAAGATGAGCGAATTCAGCGCACTTCCCTTTTCCGGGCCGATCGTGACGAGCGCCCGCCCGCTCGACACGTGGACCTACGGCACGGCGGCACGCTGGACGCCGCATCCGCGCGTCAGCGTCAATGGCGACGTCGTGATGACGGCGCCGGTCACGGCCGGACGTGGCCTGCAGCCCGGCGTCACACCGCAGGTCGGCCTGCAGCTCGGACGCTGAGACTCATTCGATGCGAACTCGTACGCTCCTTCTCGGCATGTTCGCGGCGCTGGCCCACGCGGGGTGCTCCTCGCCCCGTCCAGTCGGGCCAACCGCGGGTCCGGACGCGACACCCTCGCGCTACACGCTGCGATTCGTCGCATCTCAGGCGTGCCCCACCACCGGCGCGGGCGTGATGAGCCGCAACCCGATCGAGTTTGACGTCACTGAGAACGCCGACGCGCGCATGGTGTTCGTCCTTCGCGAGCCGTTCAACCAGCAGGCCAACACCGGCGATGTGACGCTTCGTCTCGGCGGTTCGCCAACAGTGACCGGCACACTGGGTGGATTCGGCCTCTCGTCGAACGGCGTCGAGACGTTCGGCGTCTGGGCCACCCGCGAGCGGAGCGCCACGGCCGCAGTCGAAGGGCGCGCGCTGCCGTCCGGCGGGTTCGAAGGAACCTTCTCCGGCTACGTGACCTACAGCGTCTTCCGGACTGCCGGAGGCGGCGAATGCACCGCCGCCGACCACTCCTGGCGCCTGTCACCGCTACGCTGACCTGACACACGTGAGGTGACGGATGCGTCAAACGGCATGGCCCGGAAGTAAGATTGGCTCCACACCCGAACACGCAGTTCGAAGTTCGCTCGCGGAGCCTGGCGCCCCGGGTTATCAGGAGGGTTTGTGATCCGTTGGATCCACGCGCTGGTCGGTGCCTCGGTCGTTCCGCTGATTCTGCATCTGGCGGTCAGCGCGCAGACGGCCGCGCCGTATCCGGTGCTCTTCCTCGCCAACTACTGCTCGGACTCGAGCGCCTGGAACGAGATGCTTCGCCATCTCCCGCGACATCGGTTTGGAGACGAGCTCGTTCGCGTGTACCAGGGGGCGGATGGCACCGTACAGACGCGAGGCGAGCGTCCACCGGCCGGGTCTCCATCCTTCGCGCTGGATTTCCATGACCCGTCGGCGCGGAGCTTCGACGCGCGCATCGTTGCCGCCACTCCGATCGCCCGCAAGGTCGAGCAGGTCAGGGCGGCGATCGATTACATCCTCGGATCCACCGGCCAGTCCCGCGTCGTGGTTGTGGCGCACGGCATGGGCGGACTCGTCGCGCGAGGGTACGTGCAGGGACGCGGGATCAGCGCCAAGACAACCGCCGTCCCGTACCGGTCGGACGTCGCGGCCCTGATCACGATCGACACGCCCCATGCAGGCGTCGCGATCGGCAATGCGCCACCGGCTGACTGGGATGCCGACTGCGCCGCGGCGGATACGATCAACAGGCGCGAGATGCTGCGCGACAGTGCGTTTCTACAGGACCTGAACCGTCAGCCGTGGCCGTCGGCGACCCGGCTCGACGCGATCGCGACGTACTACCTCGGCCCGAACGGCGACACGGACGGCGTCGTTCCACGCGCGAGTCAGGACGTCGCCTCGCTCTCGGAATACTGGGAACGGCATCCGGACGTCCGCGTGTGGTTCCAGCCCGTGCTGGCGGACTCGCGCGAGGGCCCGGGCACAACCGTGCTCCACAGCGCCGTCATGCAGTCTCCGGTGACGGCCGCCCTGGTCAGCGGGATCGTCGACGACGTCGACGGCGCTCGCGGCGCAGGCGCCGCAGGGCCGCTGGACCACATGGACCCGCACATCGAGTCGCCGCATCCGTATCCCCACAATTACGACAACGAATGGGCCTGGACGGCGCCCGGCAATCCGAGTGCGCTCGACGTGACGTTCGATGCCTTGACCGCGGTCGAGGAGAGGTGGGACTTCATTTATGTGATGGACGGCGCCGGCACCAACGTGGCGGGCAGTCCGTTCACGGGCACGAGCCTCGCCGGCAGGACGATCCGCGTGGCCGGTCCGACCGTTCGAATTCGGCTGACATCCGATGGCAGCGTGACGGCATATGGGTTCCGTATCACGGGACTCGCAGCCGTGTCGTCAGGCTTTCCGGAATCACCTCATCCGTACCAGGACAATCTGGATCGCACCTGGTCCTATACGCTGCCCGGCAGTCCGGCGGCTATTGACGTGAGGTTCGATCCGCAAACCTTTGTGGAAGCGACCTACGACTTTATCCATGTCATGGACGCGGCGGGGACGAACAGCGAAGGCAGCCCATTTACCGGGACGAGCCTCGCGGGACGTACTATCCGCGTGCGCGGCTCGACGGTGCAGGTCCGGCTCACCAGCGATGCCAGCGTCACGGGTTACGGCTTTCGAATCACGAATGTCGCCGCCGCCGACGGGCCCGCGACACGAACATGGACGCTGTCGGGCGATGTGCGCGATGAGCGGACCGATGCCTCGCTCAGCGGCGTGACGGTGTTCGTGACGGACGGTCCCAACGCCGGCCGCCAGACCACGACAGACGCCGCCGGAAATTACTCGCTTGCCAATCTCGAGCAGAGCGGATTCACCGTGCGCTTCAGCCGGCCCGGCTACGACTCGGTGAGTCGAGGCGTGACGCTCGTCGAGAACACGCGGCTCGACGTCGACCTTCGGCCCACGATCCAGACCTGGTCGTTGTCCGGCCACGTGCGCGACGCACAGACAGGCGCCCCTCTGGGCGGCGTGACGATGCTCGTAACCGACGGCCCGAACGCGAATCGCTCGACGACAACCGACGGCTCGGGAAACTATTCGCTCGCCAGCCTGCAGCAGGGCACGTTCAACGTCCGATTCAGCCGATCGGAATACGACTCGGTCACTCGATCGGTCAGCGTGACGCAGAACACGCTGCTGAGCGTGACGACGCTCACACGCCGTCCCGTGCCCGCAACGGCGACGATCATTCAACCGAGCGGCGAGGGCACCACCGTCTGCCGCGGAAGGGTCGGCCCGGAGCCGATGTCGTTCGGGCTACCGGCCGTAGAGCTCGAGCGCGACACGGCGAACATCGGCCTCAGGGGAACTGTGAATCTGACGGCACGACCGATCAGCCCACAGGCCGACGTGACGCTGCGATGGTATCTCCTCGGCCGCTACGGAAGGCTCGTCGCCAGTGGGTGCACGGCGCGGTACGAGGGTCCGGCCTCCATCGGCACTGCCTACATGACGTCGGTCGACGTCGCCGTACAAAAAGACGGCTTCCGACGGTCGCCGTCGAACGGAATCGCTCACATCAACATTTACGACGAAGGGAATCGGCTGCCGCCGTGCAACGCGCCGGTCACCATTACGGTCGGCGCGCGGCACGGCGGCATTCTTCGGGTGGACCTGCAGGGCGTCGGGACCTGGCTCCCCGTGGGTGCGCCGGCGACCTTCAGGATCCCTGTCCTCGTCCGAAGAGGCCTGTACACGCTGACCGTTGTGACGACGGGGCCGGATCCGAACCCGCGAAACATCAACGTCGGATGCCCGCAGACGACGGTGTTCCTCGACTAGACGCCTGCGGCCCGAGACGGCATAATCGCCGGAACTCCGGAGGAGGCGTCATGCGGTGGACGACACGCTGCGTCGTGGCTGCTCTTGCGGTATGGCTCGTGGCGACGGCCGCGCCGGCGCAGTCGCAGACGTTCACGGTCGTCAGGGACGTCGACTACGTCCCGCAGACCGAGTATCCGGGCGGCAAGGATCGGCTCGACGTCTACATTCCGCGGGGCGCCGCGAACGCGCCCGTGATCGTCTCGATCCATGGCGGGCTGCTGATGGCGGGCGACCGGCGCGAGGACGCGTTCGTCGGGCAGCGGTTTGCCGCCGCCGGGTACGTGACGGCCGTGATCAGCTATCGTCTGTCGCCGCAGGCGTCGCACCCGGCGCACATCGAAGACACCGCCGCTGCCTTCGCCTGGGTGAAGCGGAACATCCGCCAGCACGGCGGCGATCCGGATCGCATCCTCGTGACCGGGCACTCCGCCGGCGCCTATCTGGCGATGCTGCTTGCGGCCGATGCGCGCTGGCTCGCCGCGCACAAACTATCGTCGCGCGACATCAGAGGCGTGGCGCCGGTCAGCGGCTTCTACTGGGTGGACAAGCCGGGCGTCGCGCCCGACCGTCCCAAGTCGGTCTGGGGACCGGATCCGAAGGTCTGGGCCGACGCGTCCCCCTCCCGGTATCTGCGCGCAGACCTGCCGTCGATTCTGATTCTCGACACCGACGGCGACGAAGGCTGGCGGCAGCAGCAGGCCGCCGACCTGGCGGCGGCGCTCCGCAAGGCCGGGCACAAGGACGTCGCGACGCACAAGGTGCTCGGGCGCACGCACATGAGCGTGTGGACGGAGATGAACGACAGTCCGACCGAGGAGACGTCGACGCACATCCTGCGGTTTGCGTCGCGTGTGCTCGCGGCGAGGTCACCATCATGAACGACCGATTCGACAACCGCCGGCAGTTGCTGAAGTGGCTCGCGGCGAGCCCGCTGCTCGCGTGGCCCGGCGTCGCAGGCGTGGCCGCGCAGGCGCCTGGGGTGCGCCCACAGCTCCGGCCGGACGACCCGGTCATCTGGGCGCCGCGGAACGTCCAGGAGCTCATCACGAAGCCCGAGGACGCCATCAACGTCTTCGACTTCGAGTCGGTAGCGCGCAGGAATGTTCCGCCCGCCCATTTCGGCTACATGGCCTCGGGCATCGACGACGAGGCGACGCTTCGGGCGAACCGCGAGGGCTTTCTGAAGTTCCAGTTCCGGCCGCGGCGGCTCGTCGACGTGAGCAAGGTCGACATGAGCACCGACATTCTCGGCACGCGCTACGCGTCGCCGATCGTGATCGCGCCGGTCGGCGGCCACAAGGCGTATCACGCGGGCGGCGAGCTGGCGGTGGCGCGAGCGGCCAAGGCCGGCGGCCATCTGATGATCCTGTCGACCCAGTCGACGACCTCGCCCGAGGACGTGATGGCGGCGCGGGGCGGGCCGATTTGGTACCAGCTCTACGCGACCAACAAATGGGAGATCACCCGGGCGTTTGTGATGCGCGCCGAGCGGGCCGGCTGCTCCGTCGTCGCGGTAACGGTCGACCGGAACGGCGGCCGCAACCAGGAGACGCTGTTCCGCCTCCAGCGGACCGACACGCGCGACTGCTCGATGTGCCACGACCGGACCAGCCTCGCGGCCAACTACCGGACCCGGCCCATGTGGGAGGGCGTCGACCCGTCGGGGCTCACCACCATCCAGTCGTCCGCGATGACGTGGGACACGATCAAGCGGATTCGCGACACGACGAAGATGAAGGTGGTGATCAAGGGCCTGCTCGCCCACGAGGACGCCGAACTGGCGGTCAAGGCCGGCGTCGACGGGATCATCGTCTCGAACCACGGCGCGAGGAGCGAAGACAGCGGGCGATCGACGATCGATGCGCTGCCCGAGATCGTCGAGGCCGTCCGCGGGCGCATGCCGGTGCTCGTCGACAGCGGCTTCCGCCGCGGCACCGACATCGCGAAGGCGCTCTGCATGGGCGCGACCGCGGTGGCCGTCGGTCGTCCGTATATCTGGGGGCTGGGAGCGTTCGGTCAGCCGGGCGTCGAGAAGGTGCTGGAGATCCTGCGCACGGAGCTCTTCGCGATCATGCAGCAGGTGGGCGCGTCGACCCTCGAGCACCTCGTGCCGTCGATGGTGCGGCGCGCGTAACGGGCTACTGTCGCCGGGTCTCGCCGTTCAGGAGCCACGTGTCGGGAGGCTTGTTCCCCTCGAAGCACGCTGACTCCCAGGGCTCCTCATACGCCCGGCGCTTGTGGACGACGCGCATCGTCCATGGACGCGTGAACACATCCGGATCCGTGACCGTCACCTCGTAGCGCATCGTCTCGGCATCGACCCACGTGAGCCGTTCGGTGAGGCGTGCGTTGTCGCCGACGAAGTCGCCGGTGAAGCTGAGACGGTTGCCCTTGATGTTGGTCGTCTCGATCACCAGCGTGTGCCCCTCCCAGCGGCCGCGGCCATCACCCATCCACAGCTTCACATTCGGCGCGACGCGCGGCCGGTCGTCCAGCGGAACGTACCGGTAGGCGTGATACTCGTCCCAGAAGAAGACGACCGCGCCGCGCGGCTGCAGGATCCGGTGCGGGGGAACCGTGGTGTACAGGCGCGGGATGCCGGAGAGCATGCAGCGATGCTGCGGGTCGATGTGCTCGGGCTTCGTCGGATTGTCGTAGATGCCTTCCAGCCGCTTCTGCAGTGCGGCGGCCCACGGCTGATACGGCACCAGGCCGTCGGGCGGATCGACGACCCGGCTGGGCAGACGGATATCCTTGCCGGTAATCCGCCGCTGCAGGTCGGCGCCTCCGCTGATGGGATTGCTCAGCGAGACCGATCCGCCGGGTGTGGCCGCCCACATCCCCTGGACGTCCGGCTGGCCGTCCGGCAGCGTCGCCGGCGTCCACGGCTTGCCGTCCTGTGCGGCCGCAGGTACTGCCGGTGTCAGCAGGACGACGGCCGCGAGCCCGAGGGTGGCGATGATGCGTCCGAATGTCATGTGGGCGCTCCTGGGCGCCAGCGTAGGGCAGCCACGGACGCCTGTCAATCGCGCTGGTGTTGACAGGCCGGTCCGCCGCGCCCAACATCTGCGTGTGAAACACCTGCTGGCCGTTGCCCTGCTGAGCCTCGGCGCGACCGGACTGGCGCAGCAGACCGCCTCGGTTCCGAAGTTTCAGTACGATCCGAGCTTTCCTCAGCCGCTGCCCGACAACTGGGCCATCGGCGCGATTGGCGGGATGGCCGTCGACAGCCGCGACCACATCTGGGTGCTGCACCGGCCCGGCCCCCTGCGCGCGAACGAGCGCTTCTCCGGCGCGGGCGCGACGCCGCCGAAGGCGGAGTGCTGCATCCCCGCGCCGCCGGTGCTCGAGTTCGACCAGGACGGCAAGCTCGTCTCGTCATGGGGTGGGCCCGGCGCCGGCTACGAGTGGCCGCAGATCGAGCACGGCATCTTCGTCGACCACAAGGACAACGTCTGGATCGCGGGGAGCGGCGAGAAGGACTCGCACGTGCTGAAGTTCACGCGGCAGGGGACGTTCCTCGCGCAGTTCGGCCGCCAGGGGCGGAGCCGCGGCAGCGCCGACCGGGAGAACCTCGGCGGACCCGCCAACCTGACGGTGGATGCGGCCGCCAACGAGCTGTACGTGGCCGACGGATATCGGAACCGGCGCGTCGTCGTGCTCGACGCCGACACGCTGGCGGTCAAGCGGCTGTGGGGCGCATACGGCCGCACGCCGGACGATACGGATCTCGGGCCGTACGACCCGGATGCACCGCCGGCGCAGCAGTTCCGCCTGCCGCACAACGTGGCCGTGTCGCGCGACGGCCTGGTGTACGTGGCGGATCGGCCGAACAATCGCATTCAGGTCTTCAACAAGGACGGCACATTCGTCAAGGAGGGGTTCGTCGCGCGGCGGACCTTCCTTGCCGGCGCCGCCTCCGGCCTCGCCTTCTCACCCGATCAGCGCTTCCTGTACGTGATCGACGGCGGGAACCATCACGTCTGGATCCTGCGCCGCGACACGCTCGAGGTGGCCGATCGCTTCGGGCAGCAGGGCATCTTCGGCGGGGCGCTGAACGTACCGCACGCGCTGGCGGCGGACAGCCGCGGCAACGTATACGTCGGCGAGAACTTCGACGGAAGGCGTTTCCAGCGGTTCGTCTACAAGGGAATGGGCGCGCCGACCGGCCGGCTCCTGCCGCCCGCGCGTCCCTAAATTTCGTGTCGGCGGAGGGAACACATCATGCGCTCGAGTCGATGGACGGCCGCCGCTCTGCTGCTCGTGCTCGCATCTCCCGCGGTCGCGCAGGAGTGGGACGAATTCGTCTTCGTCGAAGACCGCTTCAAGGTGAACTTCCCCGGAGCGCCGCGCGTGGAGACTACGACGTGGACCTCCCAGTACCGCTACACGCTGCCCGCGCGCGTCTACGCGGCGTCACGCGGCGCGGAGCGCTACGCGGTCACCGTCGTCGACTACCGCGGCATCGAGATGCAGGGCGCCGCACGATCGAGGCAGTGCCCGCCGGGCGCCGAAACGTGCATCGGCAACCAGGACGGGCGCAACGGCGCGGTCCTCGGCCTCGGCTACTGGAAGATGGACATCCGCGGCGCGATGGCGTACGCGATGTTCAAGCTCCTCCAGCGCAACACGAAGCTGACCGATCTCACAGTCCAGTTCCAGGATCTCGTCGAAGGCTACTCGCTCCAGCTGACGAACGCAGATGCGTCGCGCACGTTCGCGTACATCACGATGCACGAGAACCGGCTCTACGTCTTCGAGGGGACGACGCCGAAGGGATACCCCGACCCGGCGCTGTTCCAGGGATCGGTCGGGTTCGTCGACGCGAAGGGCCAGGGCATCAGGTACGTCGACTGGTACTCCAATGCCGTACACGGGCTGCGCCAGCACGAGCCGCCGCCGTATCGTGCGGGCGGCGTGCTCGTGGGTGGCACTCCCTGACGACGAGCGGAAGGCCTATCGGCGGCCGCCGTACAGGAGCATTTCCTTCCCGCCGGCCATCACGACCTTCTCCAGGCGGAGAATCGGCTGGCCATCCGCGAACTGAAATCCGGACGCGGTGATCGCGTCTCCCGGCTTCAGGGTGGTCCTGTCCCATCCGTTATTCGCCATCCGCGACGTGCTCGGGCCCCCGACGTTCCACTTCTGGACCTTTCCGTCGTTGGTCCTGACCTCGAGGCCGATCATCACGTGCGGATTCGCCCAGTCATAGCTGACGACAGTGCCTGACACCGTGACTTCCTTCGAGCGCTCCACGGGCCATGCATGATGGGCGAACAGCGGACTGGCCGCCATGA